>JAICLH010000266.1 GCA_025927495.1 Gemmatimonadaceae bacterium | reverse complement strand
CGGAAGTGCGCAAGCGCCTCGTGGAAACGGGCGATCTTCAAGAGCGTGTCGCCGCGGACCTCGCCCTGGACGCCGATGGGCTCGAAAATCGCGACCCCTTCGCGCTTGCCCTTCACCCGCACCTTGTCGACTTCTCGGGAGGCGAAGCCCTGCGCGGCTCGCTGGGCTCGTCGCGCGATGCACGCAGATGGTGAAAGAAATTCACGTACATCTGCAAAGTGCGCAAGTCACTTCTACCTCGGCGGCGTTGAGCGCCGCCACCGATTCGAGCCGTCGCACCGCTGTTCCCGGCCTATCGGGCCAAACATGGGCTTGGCGATTGATCGCCGAGCCCATGTTTTCTTCGAGCCTCTCCGTTTCAGGTTCGTGAGCTCACGGCAACACGACGCGAGCTCCGAAGATGTCCGAATTGCCGAACGTTGGCGGACAGTCGGATGCGGGAGCAGGTGGCGCGATGGGTGTCCCTGCAACGAGCGATTGCCGATATGCGTCGATCGCCGGACACGAGGCGGCGTCGCGCACGTCATTCCATAGCAGTACCCCAAAGTCCCGGGTCGCGATGGCGTAGTTGTAGTCACCCAGGAACTCCGAGTTCAACGCATTGGCGCTCGACCCCCGCGCGTCTCCGGTCGCGCCTCGAAACAGTGTCGACCAGGCGGACGCATTGCTGAGGCTGTTACCGTTCACACCCCGCGCCACACCTTGCATGGGCCGTGGATTGGCCGTTGTTTCCTGCCATGGGGCGAGGAACGCGTTGTACGTCAGATAAACCTTATGACCGTCGGGTGAAATGGCGATCGCCGGGAAGTTGGGCCGATCGCCCAGGGTTGCCGCGTTCAGCGGATTGGACCACGTGGCCCCCCCGTCGTCGGAATACTGCACGAGCGCCTTCTCCTCGTTGAGCGCACCATCCGCCCAGGCCATCACGATACGGTCGGTGGCGTCGGCGCCCGTTGGGGCGCCGTTGGCGATATCCACGCTGGGGTAGCTGTTGGTGCGCGCCCCTGCGACACCGTCGATCGTTATGTCGAACTGGATCGCGTCGAACGCGCCGACCTCGGTCACGCTCGCGACCGCGCGCGGGCGGTCGAATGTACGGCCTCCGTTCGTCGACCGCGTCATGAGGTGGACGGTATCGCCGAACAGCGATCCCAGCCAGAACACGTACACGGCACCGCGGCTATCGGTACGTACGGTGCATCCTTGCCGGTTGCCCGCGCGACCCTCGTTGACGAACGTTTCGGCTGCCTGGCTGATTTGCCGGGTCGTCCACGTGTCGCCTCCATCGGTCGAACGCGAAAGCATGATGGGTCCCGCGCCGTTACCCTGGAACGCCACGTTGCACAGGTAGACGTTGCCGAAGTACGGGCTGGTCGCAACGTTGTCCGCCCAGATCGATTCCTTGTCGGAAAACAGCGCGGAGTTTTGGCGAGTGACGATGACCGGTGCGCGCCATGCACTCGCATTGCCCGTGGCCGCGGCGAAAACATCGTCGGTCCGCGATACCGCAACTGCTTCATCGCCGCGAAACGCGCGCTCGCTACGCTGCGAGCCAAAATTCGACGTGAGATTCGCGTAGTAGAGTCGCGCGCCGTTGGCCCACGAGAAGCTGCCGTTAACGAGCTTGGGCCCGAATGCGAGCGCCGGGTCACCGTCGGAGACGAGACCCGTCTCGTAATACGAAGGCAGTGTTCCGATCGGACCGATGGTGGGAACGCACTCGGCTGCACCGATGCAGTGTCGTGCGGTCCAGCCGGTATAGATCGGCTGCGTCCACGTCGTGCCGCCGTCGAACGAGAAGTAGACGCCCGATACACCCACTCCCGGCGTGAAGGGGCAAGTGGTCGGGTCGCCAGCCGCGCACGCTTCGACATCGATCTCGTCGTTGGCTCCGGCGGCGACGATCGACGTGTTGATGGGATTGACGGCGAGACCCGGTTCGTTCTGCTTGTTCTGTGAGAACGGGGACGGCGGGCTGCCGGCCGAGACGCGGGTGTCCGCCATGATGTCCGCACTCGCAAGCGCCAATGCCGCGACGCAAGCGCTAACGGCCAAACGTCGATTGAACGATTGTGTCGAGTCCATGATCCCTCCGTCGTTATTCGGTTGGGAGAGCGCCTGGGCGGCGCGTGAATCGCCTTGGCAGCGGCGGTGCATGAGCGCGCGGCGATCTCAGCCCAGGGCGGAGCATCATGATCCGCGGTCGGAACAGCGTCAAATCAGGCTGACGAGCGAGCTCGGGCGCCGATGAGCTTGCTCAGAATTCCATGCCCTTCGTGTTTCCGCGATCTTGCGTAGGCTCGATCGCAAGTCGCATCGCCGCCGTGAACGTCACCGAGCGGTGAAACCAAAAACGCCGTCCCAGTCGGCGCCCGGCGGGCTCGCACGGAACTGGGCAATGCGCTCGCGGTAGACGCGGTAGAGCTTCACTCCAGGCGCCGCGGCGGCGAGTTCCTCGAGCAGCGCATCGGCCTCGTCCCAGCGCCGCTCGCGGAAGTGCGCAAGCGCCTCGTGGAAACGGGCGATCTTCAAGAGCGTGTCGCCGCGGACCTCGCCCTGGACGCCGATGGGCTCGAAAATCGCGACCCCTTCGCGCTTGCCCTTCACCCGCACCTTGTCGACTTCTCGATAGACGAAGCCCTGCACGGCTCGCACGATGTTCTCGGAAACGAGCACGCCCACGCCGTATTCCTTGGTGAGGTCCTGGAGGCGCGAGGCGAGGTTCACCGCATCGCCCATGACCGTGTAGGAACGGCGGAAGTGCGAGCCCATGTCGCCCACGCTCATCGTGCCGCAATTGAGGCCGACGCCGATGCGTAGCGCGGGCCAACGCTTCTTCACGAACACGGGGTCCAGCTCGCGCAAGGCCTTCTGCATCGCGAGGCTGCATTCAAGCGCGTGCCGGGCATGCTCCTCATCGCGCACGGGCGCCCCCCAGAAGGCCATGATGGCGTCGCCGATGTACTTGTCGACGATGCCGCGCTTGTCCTGGATGCAGATGGTCATCCTCGTGAAGAAGGTGTTGATCAGGTCCTTCAAATCCTGCGGCGTGCGCGTCTCTGCGATCGACGTGAAGTCGCGGATGTCGGCGAAAAGCACGGTCATCTCGAGGCTCTGGCCGTGCATCGAGTACTCCTCGGGATGTTGCGCCATCTCGGCGACGATTTCCTTCGGGACGTAGGTTCCGAACAGGTCGGTCAGCAGTCGCCGGTGACGGGTTTCGGCGAAGTAACCCCACACGACGTCGAGAAAGTAGAGGCCAGCCAGCATGACCAGCGGGCCGGCCAGCGGGAGTACCAGATTGCGCGCCTGCCACGCCCACGCATTGACGCCCAGCAGGGTCGCTAGCATGCCCGCTGCGACGAGCGTCGCGGCCAGCGCCGACAGCCTTCGCAGAAGCACGGCGAACGGAATGCCGACGAGCAGGATGGTGAGCATCGCAATGGCGAGCGTCTCCGTGGGGCGCGATTTCAGGGCATTGTCGAGCGCACCGGAGATGAGCCCCGCGTGGATCTCCACACCCGGGAGATCCTCGCGCGTGGGCGTGGCGCG
>JAICLH010000013.1 GCA_025927495.1 Gemmatimonadaceae bacterium | reverse complement strand
GAACCTCAGACGCGCCCCACCTAGTATTACGCGCCATTCTGAGCCTTACTGGTGGCGTCGATCGCTTCGAGGCCGGAGACGCTCTCGCTTCCTGCCGCGAGATGTTTCGTCACCGCAATTCGGAACAGGACCACTAGCCTTTGAGCTTCGCCCGATCGGCCGGCCGCAGCGCGCCCGCCGACGCAACCGCATCCCTCACCTTACGCGCGAGATCTTCCGTTAGGCTCCGCAGCCTGTCCCGGTGCTTGGCCGCGGAACGGCCGAGCGCTGTTCGCGCAATAACGAAGATCCCCGCGAACGTAGCGATCCCCGCGCCGACCGCCAACACCGGGTGATGTGGCAGCACGGCGAACAGAACGCCGCCGCCGGAGTACACGCTGGCGAGTGTCAGAGCAATGCGGCGCCGCCGGATCGATACGCCAAGGTTCTCTGCGGCCCGGACGGTCGTCTTGCCATGGCGCGACTGCACCGAGACGTGTGCCATGCGACTTGCATCCATCGACGACCAACTGAGTGAGCGCTCGGCTACGTTCACAGCGCCCGCGTGGTCCATCCGGCGTCGAATCGTATCGACCAACGTGTCGAAGTCACCCTCCGGCATCTCCCCGGCCACCACTGCTTCGAACTCCAGGCCGGGAGGAACGCCGAATAGGCGCGACGGCTTCTGACTCAAGTCGGTAATCGTCGGCGCGACGGCAGGTCCGGACGCCAGCGTCTGGACGAGGCCATGCTCCGCCATTGCGTGCTCGACGTACTGCTCGGGAATGCCCGCTTCCTTCGCTGCGTCGCGCACGGATGCGAGATCGTAGCCCGACGTGAGATTGGCGTCGGCGGTCGCATCGCGAACCACTGGCACCGGGGCCGGGCGCGACTCGAGTCCGGTCTTCGCCTGAAGCTCGGCGGCACGATTCCAGATCGCCTGCGCCTCGTCTTCCGAGATGCGCGCAGGGGCCTCGGGCAGCACCGCAACTCGTGTCGCGTCGCGCGCGACCTCCTCGTCGGCTTCTTCGAGCGCGTCCGCCAGCTCCGCGCCCGATTGAAACCGTGCGTCAGGATCCTTGGCCAGGCAGCGGTCGATGATCTCGGCCAGTGCGCGCGGCGCGCTCGGCGCTACCGTTAGGACGGGTGGTGCGGGCGTGTTGACCTGTGCCACGAGCACGGCTGATGCGAGCAGGGCGTCGAACGGAAAGCGGCCGGTGAGAGCGACGTAGCCTACTATTCCGAGTGAATACAAGTCGCTGCGGCCGTCGAGCGCGTCGCCGATCACCTGCTCGGGACTCATGTAATACACGGTACCAAGCACCTGCCCGGTGGCGGTCAGCGGCGCCGCCTCGGCGAGTCGTGCGATGCCGAAGTCGGTGACCATCGCGCTCCCGGTCGCACGTGCGATGAGGATGTTTTCGGCCTTTACATCGCGATGGATCACGCCATGTGCGTGCGCATAGTCGAGGGCTCGCGCCACGTCACGCATCTGGCGCAGCACCAGCCGAGGATCCACTCGGTGTGAAGCACGGACCTGATCGGCAACCGATTCACCGTCCACATAACCCATCGCAAAGAACACGTGGCCGTCGATCTCGTCGGCGCGGTAAATCGGCACGATGTTCGGGTGCGAGAGCGCAGCCGCCGTGCGCGCTTCGCGTAGAAATCGCTCGCGAACGCTCGCGTCGTTGGACAAGTGGGGCGGCAACGTCTTGATCGCCACCGGCCGATCGAGCTTGAGGTCGCGCGCGAGGTAGACGACGCCCATTCCGCCTTGACCGATTTCTCGATCCAGGGCGTACTGGCCTTGCAACACACGGGCAAAGATCTCGAACTCGGGTGTCGGCATCCGCCGCGCGGCGCGCGAGGAAAGTGCTCGCGGAAAGATGTCCGGTGACGCGGCGTGCCGCGAGGCCGGTGCCTGCTGCCGTGTGTCCGGCCGGACACCATTGGGTCGTTCTGTACGTGTCCGCCGCTACACGACCGGCGCGCCAGGCCGATCGCCGCGAATGCCTAACTGAATGCGCCGGGCCGAGTTCGGTGAACGCTCGATACGAGTGGCCGATCCGGCCGCGCGCTTGCCTTTCCGTGAGGCCGGAGACGTCAACCCGGTCCGGCGCCGAGCGCCGATTCACTCACGGAGGTTTGCCATGCTTCGCCCACGGATCCACCCAGCCTTTGCCGCCGCCACTGCTCTCGCCATCGCCGCTTGCGGCGGCTCGAAGGACCACACGATCGCGCAGCAGCCGGTTGCGAGCGCCGCTCCGACGCCGGTCGCCGCGCCGACGCCCGAGACGACGGCGCCGACGGTGCCGCCTAACGTGTCGTACGAGACGGCCGACTCGACATTCCGCGCCCGCCAGTACGTCGCGGCCACCGACATGTTCGATGCCTATACAAAGCGGCGGCCCAAGAACCCGTGGGGCTATTACATGCTCGGCCTGTCGGCGTGGAAGAGCGGCCAACTCGATCGCGCCGACTCCGGATTCGAGTCGGCGATCGCGCTCGACCCGACGAACGTGAAGAGCTTCGTCAACGCAAGCCGCGTGCTGATCGATCAGGATCGGCTCGATGACGCACGCGAGCGCATCGGTCAGGCGCTGGCGCTCGATTCCGCCAACGCCGAATCGTGGCGCGTGCTCGGCCGCGTCGAGGGCAAGGCCGGCCATCTCGACGATGCGTTAGGCGCGTATCACACCGCGCTGTCGATCGACGCGCAAGACGCGTGGTCGATGGACAACATGGGGCTGCTGCTCTTGAGCGCGGGACGCTACGACGAGGCGTTGGGTCCGTTGGCCCGCGCGGTGCAGCTGGATGACAGCGTACCATCGTTCCAGAACAACCTCGGGCTCGCGCTGGAGCGCACCGGACACATCACGCTCGCCGGCCAGGCGTACCAGGCGGCGCTCGCGATCGACTCGACGTACGACAAGGCGAAGGTGAGCCTGGCGCGCCTTCAGGGACACAGCGACCAGCCGGGCCTCGACTCGGTGACCGTCGCGTCGTTGGGCGACGCGTTCGCCGGCGAGATCGAAGGGTGGCGCGCGTCGCGCAAGGTTGCAGCAACGGATTCGCAACCCGACTCGGTCAAGCGCCCGTAAGAGCGGAAAAAAGCGGACAATGCCGGCCTTGTCCGGCCTTGTCCGCCTTCAGTACTTCTCGAGGTAGTTCTCGAGCTCCCAGGCGCTCACCTGCGTGATGTACTCGCGCCATTCCTGTCGCTTGGCATCCAGGAAATGCTCGGTGATGTGATTGCCTAACGCCTCACCAATCACCTTGTCCTTCTCGAGCTCGTCGCATGCCTCGTTCAAATCGTGCGGCAGATCGTCGATGCGCAGGCGGCGCTTCTCGCGGAACGACATCTCCCAGATGTTGACGTCCACCGGCTCACGGTAATCCGCCGCCGTCTCGATGCCATCGAGACCCGCGGCGAGCATCACGGTCAAGGCGAGATACGGGTTCGCGGACGGATCGGGCATGCGCAGCTCCACGCGCGTGCCCGAGCCGCGCCGGTCCGGGATGCGAATCAGCGGCGACCGGTTGCGCATCGACCACGCCACGTTCACCGGCGCCTCGTAACCCGGCACGAGCCGCTTGTACGAATTGACTAACGGATTGGTGATCGCGCAGAAGCCGCGCGCGTGCTTGAGCAGTCCGCCAATGTAGTGCAGCGCGACCGTGCTCAGCTCCCACTGCGCGTGCTTGTCCCAGAACGCGTTATCGGAGCCCTTGAACAGCGACTGGTGCGTGTGCATGCCGCTGCCGTTCTGCCCGAAGACCGGCTTCGGCATGAACGACGCGACGAGGCCCACTTGATGCGCCACATACTTCACGACGAACCGGAAGGTCGCGATGTTGTCCGCCGTCGTGAGCGCGTCCGCGTAGCGGAAGTCGATCTCGTGCTGACCGTGCGCGACTTCGTGGTGCGCGGCTTCCACCTCGAAACCCATCTGCTCCAGCAGGTCGACGATCATCCGGCGCGCATCTTCGCCCAGATCCACCGGCGCGAGGTCGAAGTAGCCTCCCACATCATGCGTCTCCGTCGTGGGTCCGCCCACCGACGGTTGCTTGAACATGAAGAACTCGGCTTCCATGCCGGCGTTCATCGTGTAGCCCATCGCGCGCGCGCGTTCGATCTGCTGCTTGAGCACGGCACGCGGATCGCCCGCGAACGGCGTTCCGTCCGGCAGCGTGATGTCGCAGATGAGCCGCGCGACACGATTGTGCTCATCGCTCCACGGAAAGACGCGGAACGTGCTCAGATCAGGCGCGAGCAACATGTCCGACTCTTCGATGCGGACAAAGCCTTCGATCGACGAGCCGTCGAACATGATGTTGGCATCCAGCGCCTTCTCGAACTGCGATGCGGGCACCTCGACGTTCTTGTTCACGCCGAGGATATCCGTGAACTGCAGACGGAGAAATCGCACTTCGTGCGCCCGCGTCAATTCCAGGATGTCCTTCTTGGTGGCGCCCGCCGTGTCGGGAACGAGAGATCGATTCTTCGAGGGCACGTCGCGTCCTCTGTCGTGGAATGGGCGAGCCGCTTCCGAGCTCGCGCTACGCAGCCATGAATGTCGGCGGAGCCGCGGGGGCGGTGCAAGCCTCGGACGATCGGCGGAGGCGGAATCGCGTTCGCAGTGCCGTCGTGCCACGGGCGCGGCTACATTCCGGTCGAACCATTGATTCGATGCATCGATGCCGCCAACTCCAACAACCGCACCAACAACCTGTCCGAGCTGTGCCGCTCCTGCGACCGGCCGATTCTGCGCCAACTGTGGCGCGCCGCTCTCCGGAGCGCTCTGCACGTCGTGTCGAGCGCCGCTTACTCCGGGCGCCAAGTTCTGTCACCGCTGCGGGACCGAGGCCGGGTCGCCGACCACGGCTCCCGCCAATGAACCCACTGAGCACGGCGGTTTCAACGCCGCGCTCCCGTGGGCGGTCGCGGGCATCGCGCTCCTGGCGTTGATCGCGCTCGTCGCCGGCCAGCATTTCGGTCGACAACCGACCGCCGTTGCTGCGGCGCCCGAGGCCGCGGCCCTTCCACCCGACGACGGCAACGCCGTGCAACCCGTGCGCGGGCCCGACATCTCGTCGCTGTCGCCCCGCGAGCGTGCCGACCGCCTCTATGACCGCATCATGCGGCTCGATTCCGAGGGCAAGAAAGACAGCGCCGCGTTTTTCGCGCAAATGGGCATCTCGGCGTACATGATGCTGCCGAGTCAGGATGCCGACTCGCGATACGACATGGGACGGATCGCGGAGGTGGCCGGTGCCGCGCCGGTGGCGCAAGCACAAGCCGACACGATTCTCGCGCAAGACTCCACTCATCTATTGGGGCTCATCCTGTCCATCTCGACCGCGCGCGACGCGGGCGACAGCGCTACCGCGCAACGGATGCAGCGCCGTCTCGTCGCAGCGCAGGCGTCGGAGCTGGCGAAGAACCGCCCCGAATATCAGCGACATCAAACCGAGATCGCGGCCGCCATCGACCAGGCAAAGAAAGCAGTGCGCTGAGCTCGTCGCGCACGCGACCCCTTTCACAGACTCGCATCCATACCATGCCTGTCCGCACCATTCGCGTTGCCCACAGCCCCGATTCCGACGACGCGTTCATGTTCTATGCGCTCGCCGCCGGCAAGATAGACACCGGCGACGTGCGCTACGTGCACGAGCTACAGGACATCGAAACGCTCAACCAGCGCGCGTTGCGTGCGGAGCTGGAAGTCACCGCGGTTTCGATTCACGCGTACGCGCACATTGCCGACCGATACGCGCTGCTGCCGCATGGCGCGTCGATGGGCGATCGCTACGGTCCGCGACTCGTCGCCCGCACACGGCTCGCGCGAGACGACGTGCGCGGACTGCGCATCGCGATCCCGGGTCCGCTCACCAGCGCCTATCTCGCGCTGCGCCTCTACGAGAAAGACTTCGAGCCCGTGTTCACGCGCTTCGACGAGATCGAAGACGCCGTCGTCGAGGGGACGGTGGACGCGGGACTGCTCATCCACGAGGGGCAGCTTACGTACGGCGACCTGGGACTGCAGCTCGTCGTCGATCTCGGCGAATGGTGGTACGGCGAGACCGGATTGCCGCTCCCGTTAGGCGGCAACGTCGTGCGCAAGGACCTGGGTCCCGCGCTCACGCAGCGGATCTCGCGCGACTTGCGTGCGAGCATTGCGTACGGACTCGCGCATCGTGCCGGCGCGCTCGATCACGCGATGCAGTATGCGCGAGGTCTCGACCGCGCACGAGCCGACGCCTTCGTCGGCATGTACGTGAACGATTGGACGCTCGACTACGGCGAGGCCGGCCGGCGTGCCGTGCGCGAGCTGTTGGCCCGCGGCGCGCGCTCCGGGTTGATCGATCGCAAGGTGGCCGTGGAATTCGTCGACGAGTGAGAGTTCGCTAATTCGCCGCGGGGTTGCTCGCCTTCTCGACGGATCGTCTCCCACCGAGCATCCCCGCTGTTATGGTTCGGGTCGTGACAGATTCCGTTGCAGTTGGCGGCCTGCCGCACCGACTCACGCGTCCACCCATCGCCGATGCCTAACTTCGCAGCGAATCCGGATCACGTCGCGCCCGTAAGCCACTGGTGGCAGACGTGATGCGACTCGCCTCGCCGTATCCGCCGCTCGACAACGGCGCCGACGCAGCCTTGGGCGGCGCCGATTCGGCCGGCATCGCGAAGCGTCTGCTCGTCGTCGACGATGAAGACTCCATTCGCAACGCGCTCACGCGGTTTCTGAGCACGCGCGGATTCGACGTCGAGAACGCGTCGTCCGGCGCGGCCGCATTGCGAATGCTCGGACGTGAGCGGTTCACGGTCATGTTGTGCGACGTGCGCATGCCCGGGATGACGGGCCTCGACGTCCTGCACAAAGCGCTCGCCGACGACCCCGATCTCGCTGTGGTGATGCTCACGGCGGTGAACGACGCGGTGACGGCGACCGAAGCGTTGTCAGGCGGCGCCTTCGATTACCTGGTCAAACCAGTCGAGCTCCCCCAACTCGAGGGCGCACTCGAGCGCGCGCTGCACAAACGCACGCTCGTGCTGGAGCAGCGACGCGTCGAGCAATTGATCCGCGACGAAGTTGCCAGCCGCACCAAAGATCTCGAGCACGAACAAGCCGCACTGAGAACGCTCACCGTGAGCGTGGCCGAAACGCTCATCAACGCGATGGAAGCCAAGAGTATCTATCTGCGCGGACACTCGCAGCGCGTTGCCGAGCTCGCGTCATCCATTGCCGACGGCCTATCACTCGACGCCGACACGATCGAAGCCGTTCGCATGGCGGGCCATCTGCACGACGTCGGTAAGATCGGGATTCGCGAGGAAGTGCTGAACAAACCCGGAAAGCTCACGCCCGAGGAGTTCGCGCACGTGAAGGATCACGTACGCATCGGCATGGAAATCCTCGCGCCGCTGCAGCATCTGGGTGTGGTGCTCGACTACATCCACGACCATCACGAGCACGTGGACGGCAGCGGATATCCGCGCGGATTGTCGGGCACCGACATATCGCTCGGTGGCCGAATTTTGTGCGCCGCCGACACGTTCGATGCGCTCACCTCGCGTCGCGCGTACCGCGACCCCATGTCGCCGCGGGAGACCGTCGAGTACCTGGCGAGCAGCGTCGGGCGACTCCTGGACGCGACGGTGTACGACGTGCTGCGGCGCATCGTGCTGCGCCGGAAAACCCTCGTCTTCATAGACGACACGCCCGCCTGAGCGGGCCCGTCAAAGCAGACCCAACAATAGGCGACGGCTCCCGGTTGTTACCAACACGGGAGTACCGCTATACGTAGTTTGTGTGTGAAGCCTTCGCACTTTGTCGCCCGGCAGCGCGCGCGAGCCTGCGCCGCCGCTGCCGGCGCGTGTTTCGTTGTCGCCTCTTGCGTGCACACTCCGTCGGTTGACGGCGTGGCGGGCGCCGCGCCGTCATCGGCGCAGAACTGGACGCCGCCGGAGCACATGAAGCGCGACACGACCAGCAGCCACGGGAAAGTCGAGATCCCGTCGGACATCCAGCAACGTCTGCAAACGCTGACGCTCGCCGACATCGTCGATCTCGCGCTGCGCAACAATCCCGCCACGCAAATTTCGTGGGCTAACGCACGCGCGGCCGCGGCCACCTACGGATCGGCGCGCGGCGGCTATCTCCCGACGATCGATGCCGACGTCACAGGCACCACGCTCAAGACGGTCGCCACGCAGGGCCGAGCCGCGGTTCAGCAGAAGACGCTCGAGCCAAGCGTGACGATTTCATACCTCGTGTTCGACTTCGGCGGGCGCTCGGGGAGCATCGAAGAGGCCAAGCAGGCGCTCTTCGCGGCGGACTGGACGCACAACCTGACCATTCAGAACGTGGTATTGCAGGCCGAAACCGCATACTTCAATTACATGGCGGCGAAGGCCCTCGTCACGGCGCAGCAGAGCACACTCAAGGACGCGCAGGCGAACCTCGAAGCGGCACAGGAGCGGCACAAGGTGGGACTCGCCACCATTGCGGATGAGCTCCAGGCCAAGACCGCAGTGTCGCAAGCGGAGCTCGACCTGGAAACGACCCAAGGCCAGCTGGCCACCACGCGCGGCACCCTCGCGCTCGCGTTAGGCGTGCCGGCCAATACGCCGTACGACCTGCAACCGCCCACCTTGCCGACGACGGTGCCCGTGATCGCCGACAGCGTCGATACGCTCATCGCGGCGGCGCTGCGCGACCGGCCCGACCTCGCTGCCGCGCAAGCGGAGTACGAGCGGGCGAAAGCCAACATCAGCGTCGTCCGCGCGACGCGTTTGCCCTCGCTCAGGCTCAACGGAACGGGCGCGCGCACCTACTCCAAAGCGCTCTCGAACGGCGCCGATAGCTACACGCTCTCCCTCGGACTCAGCATTCCGATCTTCGCCGGCTTCAGCCGCGCGTACAATCAGCTCGCGGCAGAGGCGGAACGCGACGCGGCGGGCGCCCAGCTCGACCAGACTCGGCAGCAGGTGATCTTCGACGTGTTCAGCTCGTACCAAACGCTGCAAACGTCGACCAAGCGCGTGAGCTCGGCCGATGACTTGCTGGCGAGCGCACAAGAATCGGAAGACGTCGCGCTCGGCCGAGACAAGCAAGGCGTCGGCAGCGTCCTCGACTTGCTCACGGCGCAGGCTGCGTTAGCCACGGCGCGAGCGCAGCAGGTTCAGGCGCGATGGACCTGGGAAACGTCGTTGGTGCAGTTGGCGCACGACGCGGGTATCCTCGACGTGCACGGCGGCAACCCGATCCATCTCACGTCTGACACCACACAATCGAAGCCTCCACAATGATCGATATTGCAGTCGTGCGCGGACCTTGGCACTCGGTGGCATCGCGACTGAATGTGATCTCCGCCGCGTGCGTCCTGTTGCTGTTGGTTGCGTGCAAGGATCCGAAGAAGGCGAAGGCGACGGCGGTGCCTGTGGCGGTCGCGCACGTCGAGAAGCGCGACATCCCATATGAGATCGACGCCACCGGCACGGTCGAGCCGTTGCAGACGGTGTCCGTGTCGGCGCAAGTCGGCGGCATCCTGACGCACATCGACTTCAAGGAAGGCGATGATGTCAAGCAGGGACAGGTGCTGTTCCAGATCGACCCGCGCCCGTTCGAGGCGGCCTTGCAGCAAGCCCGCGCTGGGCTCGCCAAAGACAGTGCGCAGCTCACCACGGCACTCCAGGACGAGCAGCGGTTCGCCCAACTGGTGCAGAAGGACTACGTGACGCAGCAGCAATACGATCAGGCGAAAGCGAACGCGTTGTCGGGGAAGGCCACGGTGAACGCCGACGAAGCGCTGGTCGAAACGGCAAGACTCAATCTCGAATACGCCACGATTCGCTCGCCGATTGCGGGGCGCGCCGGCGCGATCCTGCTCAAGCAAGGCAACCTCGTGCGCGCGGCTGGTACCCCCCTTGTAGTGATCAACCAGATCCGTCCGATCTTGGCGCGGTTCGCGGTGTCCGCGGTGCACCTCCCCCGTATTCGGCAGTACCAAAGCGATACGTTGAGTGTCGTCGCTCAGCCGACGACCGGACTCGGCGCGCCCAGCCGCGGTACGTTGTCGTTCCTCGACAACGCGGTGGACACGACGACGGGAACGATCATGATGAAAGCACGATTTCCCAACACGGATGCCGTGCTCTGGCCCGGCGAGTTCGTGAACGTGGCGCTCGAGCTCTACGTCGAGAAGGGCGCGGTCGTGGTCCCGACGACAGCGGTCGTGCAAAGCCAAACCGGAACGTCCGTGTTTACGATCGATGCAAACGGCGTCGCCGAGCAGCAGCAGGTACAGGTCGAGCGCACCGCGGGCGACATGTCGATCATCGAGAAAGGGCTCACTCCGGGCCAAACGGTGGTGACGGACGGACAACTCCGCATAACCGACGGCACGAAGGTCCAGATCCAAGGCGCGACTAACGGCGATCAGCCGAGGCCCTGATGAATATCGCGGGAATATGGATTCGGCGGCCCGTCATGACGACGCTCGTCATGATGGGCATTCTGATCTTCGGGATCGTGGCGTATCGCCAACTCGCCGTCAGCGACCTGCCGACGGTCGACTACCCGACGATCAACGTCAGCGCGTCCCTGCCGGGCGCGAGTCCTGAAACGATGGCGTCCGCCGTGGCGACGCCGCTCGAGAAACAGTTCTCGACCATCGCCGGCATCGACGTGATGACGTCGAGCAGCAGCCAGGGCTCGACGAACATCGTCTTGCAGTTCACCCTCGACCGCAATATCGACGCGGCTGCGCAGGACGTGCAGGCCGCGATCTCGAAGACGCTTCGTCAACTGCCGCAGAACATCATCCCGCCGTCGTATCAAAAGGTCGATCCATCCGCGTCGGCCATTCTGTATCTCGCACTCACGTCCAAAACGCTGCCGCTGTCGCAGCTCGACGAATACGCAGAGACGTATCTCGCCCAACGGCTGTCGACCGTCTCCGGCGTCGCGCAGGTGCAGGTCTACGGCTCGATGAAGTACGCGGTGCGCGTCCAGCTTGATCCACAGGCGATGGCCATTCGCAAGATCGGCATCGACGAAGTGGTCAATGCGATCGACAACGCGAATGTGAATCTGCCGACCGGCGTCCTGTGGGGCGCAAACAAAGCCTACACCGTGCAGGCGGACGGACAGTTGCAGGACGCCAAAGCGTTCCGTCCGATGATCGTCGCCTACCGCGACGGCGCGCCGGTGCGACTGGAGGACATCGGCAACATCGTGGACGGTGTCCAGGACTCGCACCAGGCGAGCTGGTACAACGGCACACGCGCCATCGTGCTCGCCATCCAACGCCAGCCGGGTACGAACACCGTGCAGGTGGCCACCGGCGTCAAGCAGGCGCTCAAGCAGATGGAGGAAGAATTCCCACCCTCCGTCCGCGTCGACGTGCTGCACGACCATTCGGAGTCCATCGCGGCGTCGGTGAAGGACGTGAAGTTCACGCTCTTCCTCACGCTGTGCCTCGTCGTGCTCGTGATCTTCCTGTTCCTCAGGAACGTTTCGGCCACGATCATTCCGAGCCTCGCGCTGCCGATGTCGTTGGTCGGCACGTTCGCCGTGATGTACCTGCTGAACTACAGTCTCGACAACCTGTCGCTGATGGCGCTCACCTTGTCGGTGGGGTTCGTCGTAGACGACGCCATCGTCATGCTCGAGAACATCGTTAGGCACATCGAGATGGGCGAACCGGTGTTCCAGGCAGCGCTGGATGGCTCGCGCGAGATCGGCTTCACGATCTTGTCGATGACGATGTCGCTCGTGGCCGTGTTCATCCCGATCTTGTTCATGGGCGGTCTCATCGGCCGCCTGTTCCACGAGTTCGCGGTGACGATCGGTGTCGCCATTCTGGTCTCGGGATTCGTCTCGCTCACGCTCACGCCGATGCTGTGCAGCCGATTCCTCAAGTCGCACCACGGCGAGGAGCACGGCCGGTTCTTCAATGCGACCGAGCGAGTCTATGCCCGCGTGCTCGCCGGCTATGAGCGGACGCTGCGAATCGCGATGGATCACCGTCGCAAGGTGCTGGTGTTCGCCGTGCTCGTGCTGCTGGGCACTGGACTGCTTGCGGTCATTACGCCCAAAGGGTTCTTGCCGAGCGAAGACCAGGGGTTCCTCCACGGAACCACCGAAATGGCGGAGGGCACGTCGTTCGACGCGATGGTGACCCATTCGGAGCAGGTGTCCAAAATCATTCAGGCCGATCCCAACGTTTCGGACTACATGGTGTCGGTCGGCAGCGGCGGGGCTTCGAACACGATCAACGACGGCCGGGTTCTGCTGCACTTGAAGCCGCTCAACCAGCGCAAGCTGTCGGCAGACCAGGTCCTCCAGGAGGAAGAAAAGAAGTTCGCATCGTTGACCGGCATGCGGGTGTATCTGCAGAATCCGCCGCCGATCAACATCGGCGGACACTCGACCAAGAGCGACTATCAGTTCACACTGCAGAGCGCCGACATCCAAACGCTGTATGCGTCGTCGAATAAGCTGCTGGCACGCATGGAGAACATTCCGGGCCTGCAGGACGTGACCACCGACTTGCAGATCAAGAACCCGCAGGTGAACGTCGCGATCGATCGGGACCGTGCGTCGTCGTTAGGCGTGAACGCGTCGCAGATCGAGAACGCGCTGTACGACGCGTATGGGCAGGCCCAGGTGTCGACGATCTACACGTCGAACAACCAGTACTGGGTCGTGATGGAACTCGAAAATCAGTATCAGCGCGACCTCTCGGCTCTCAATCTCCTGTACGTGAAGTCGAGCACCGGTGATCTCGTACCGCTCTCGGCGGTGGCGCATCTGTCGCCCGACATCGGTCCGCTCACCGTGAATCACTCGGGTCAACTGCCGTCGGTGACGTTGTCGTTCAACCTCGCGCCCGGCGTTTCGTTGGGCGACGCGGTGACGCGCGTGCAGCAAGCCGCCAGCGAGATCCTTCCGGCAAGTGTGTCGACGGCGTTCTCCGGAACGGCACAAGCGTTCCAGCAGGCACAGGCCGGATTGTTGGGCCTTCTCGTGCTGGCCGTCGTCGTCATCTACATCGTGCTCGGCATTCTCTACGAGAGCTTCGTCCATCCGCTTACGATCTTGTCCGGTTTGCCGTTCGCCGGATTCGGCGCGCTGCTCTCGCTGTTCATTTTTCGCACCGATCTGAGCATCTACGCCTTCGTCGGCATCATCATGCTCATCGGGTTGGTCAAAAAGAACGCGATCATGATGATCGACTTCGCCATCGAAGCCGAGCGCTCCGGGGGGAAGTCGGCGCGCGACGCGATCCTCGAGGCCTGCTCCGTCCGCTTCCGACCAATCATGATGACCACGATGGCCGCGCTGATGGGCACGCTGCCGATCGCGCTCGGCACGGGCGCGGGTGCGGAGTCGCGGCGACCACTCGGCATCGCGGTGTGCGGCGGCCTGGCCTTCTCGCAGCTGGTGACCCTGTACGTCACGCCGGTGATCTACACGTACCTCGATTCGTTGCAGCGGCGGTTGCATGCGTTTGAGCCGAAGCAGACCGAGGGCGCGCCGCTTCCGGCCACCGGTGACTGACCAACGGACCCGAGATGCGTCCTCGCGCGCGTGTCGGGTCGGCGTGAGGCAACCGTCCAAGGCCGCCGCTCCTCGCTGGCCCTTGTCTTGACGGATCGGCAGATGTGTTGTATTGGGAGCTTCTGACAGGGGGTGGGGTGACGCGAGGCAACGAACTGCCCCTTCAAGACTCTCAACGAGCACATACCCGCAGCACCAGGTGCTACGCGACAACACGACAGGAGGCAATCATGCCGCGCGGTGACGAGTACAACGAGAAGCTCCACCTCTCCGAGCACGATGACGACGAGGATGAGATCGGATATGGTGGTGGCGGCTCGTCGTATGACGATGATGAGGAGGAAGAGACGAGCGGCTGGGGCATGAAAACCCATAGCGACGATCTGTGGGACAGCACCGACGAGGACGAGGAAGACGAAGAGGGCGGGGCGGACGAGGAGGGTGCTGAGATCGACGAAGAAGTGACCATCGTCAGCATTCCAGCCACTCCGTCCGCGGGCGGAATGGGCTCCGCCACACGTCCGCCGACAAGGAAGGCGGCGTCTCCCGCCGGGAAGGCGCCAGCGCCAAAGACGGCTCCGCCAGCGAAAAAGGCCGCACCAAAGCCTGCCGCCAAGAAGGCGAAGAAGAAGGCGGCGAAGAAAGCGCCGCGTCGCGCTGCAGCGAAAAAGAAGTCGGCAGGGAAGAAGGCAGCGCGCAAGAAGACATCGGCGAAGAAGGCAGGTCGTAAGGCCGGCGCCCGCAAGAGAAAGTAGGTCGACCTGCCGGCAGCGAAGTGGCGGCGAGGCGCGGTGCGTCTCGCCGCTCGTCGTTTTCCCTCGGCGCGCGCGCTCCTGTCGCGTAACTGGCGCGTCCGTTATTCTTTGCCCATGGCTGATTCACCGGTCCCGCTGCTCAGAGCACACGGTCGGCACGCGCCGTGGAATGCTCGCGGACTGGCCGGCCATGCGACGTCGCTGGTGAACGCGGCTGCGATGCGCCCAACGAACGCGGCCGCGCGCGCCGAGCCGAGTGCGCGGGCAGTTCGCTACTACGTGGCGAGTGGTCTCCTCGATAGACCCGAAGGTACCGGGACATCGGCCACCTACGGTTACCGCCACCTGTTGCAACTGCTCTTCGTGAAGATTCGCCAGCGGGAGGGTCAACCGCTCGACAAGATTCGCGACGAAATGCGCGAGCTAACGGGCGACACGCTCGAGCGCCGCGTGGCGGCATCGCTCGCGCCTGCGCTCACGATGGGCGCGGACACTGCTGTCCTTCAGGACGCGGCCACGGAAGGCGTGTGGCATCGCATCACGGTGGCCAACGGGATCGAGCTCCACGTCCGCGACGACTCGCCGGCATCGCGCGACGATGCCGTGATCGCGATGCGCGAGGCGGTGCGCGCGACGTTAGGCCGCGACGACATCCGCTGACGTCGTTCGTTAGGCGCGCGCCCCGGCGCGCGTCAGCGGGAGAGCGGCTCGAACTCGAAGCCGCGCGGAATCCGGCGATAGCCGGCCGCGGCGAAGGCGCCGGCCCAGCGGCTGGATGCCGCCGGCCCGCCATCGATCCGCTCGACCGTGCAGCGCCGTCGCGTGGGACCCGTCGACGACCGCCGGCGCTGTACGTACTCGGCCAACAGCCGCGCGGCCGCGGTCACGTCCGCCTCTGCCGCCTCCGCTCGCACCGTCACGCGTTGTCCCGCGTACTCGGCGGACAGGATCACCGAGGAACCGCGGACCACGAGCACAGCGCCGCGACCCTTGGGGTGCTCCAACGGCGCCGTCGTCCGGGTCGGAATGGGCACGTTGAACACGTTCGCCGGATCCGAGGCCGCGACCGCCACGATCGGCGCATCGGTGCCCGTCATCTCCTCGCGCACGCCGCGCAGCAACTCGACGGCGGCCGGCATCGCGAACTGCGCTCCCGCAAAGCCTTCCACGAAATACCCGCGGCGCACTTCTCCACGCTGCTCGAGTCGCTTGAGCTCTCGATAAACCGAGCGCCACGGAACGGGCGGACGCTCGCGGCGCCACCAATCGCTCGTGACCACGCCGTATCGATCGAGCCAGCGTCGCGCCACTATTTCGGCGTGCTCGTCCTCGGGCGGTTTCTCGGCGTCGTCGACTTCAATCAATGACCATCGGCCTACCCATCCGCTGAGAGGGCCGGGCAGATCCGGGCGGCGCCATTTGGGCAGCCGGTACGCGGACACACGACGTTGCACAACCGGCGAGTCCGGTACGCCGGAAATCTCCGACGGCCATCGCGACGCATCAGCCGGAGTCTCGCGCTGCGGCAGCGGCCGCATGCGGACGATTTCCCGCATGGCTTCGATCGTATCGTTCGTGGCTACGCCGGCGGCGACCAGCTCACGCAGCGCGTCACGCAGCGCCGCGGGACCGAGTGCCGTCGTGGTCGCGAGGTCGCCGAAGAACGACGCGCCCCGTTGGCCGAGCACGTCGCGCACACGTTGGGCATCGGGCGAAAGCGGCGCGGCCGGGGGCGCGAGCCAGATGCTCTCCTCGCCGCGCGGGAAAAATCGGATCGACGCCAGCGTGGTCGCGCCGGTGTCGGTATGTCGCGCGCTGCCGGCCCACTCGAGCTCGCCCGACGACGCAAGCTGCGACAGCCAGGCCGGCTCGTATCGATCCAGCCGCGATGGCAGCGTGTCGCGCTCCCACCGATCCGGCGGCTGCGGCAAACCGGATAACTGATGCAGCACCGCCTGGAGTCCGGATGCGCCCGTTAGGCGATCGCGAGGATCGGCATGCTGCCAGCGTCGGAGAAACGCGCCGAAGGTGCCGAGATCGACGGCTCGGATTTGCCGCCTCAGCGCCGCCAGCGCGCGACGCCGAGCGCGCTCGACGACGCCACGCGTGCACCACTCGGTATCGCGGACTTCGCGCCGGAAGCGGCCGCGCACCAGGCGGCCGGCGCGCTCCCACTCGGTGAGCAGAGCGGTCACCCATTCGTCGGTCCATCCGTAACGCGCGATGATTTCGGCGACGGTCACGGGGCCCGCGAGGGACACGAACTTGGCCAGGATCTCGCGCTTGGCCGCGCGCGTTTCGAGCGAGGCGTGCCGGAACGCGCCCGGCACCACGACGTCGGCGGCAGTGTCGGCGAGGGCCGGCCCGGCGCGCACCCGATCGAGCGTCTCTTCGCCGAACGCCGACGCGTATCGCGCAAACGTTTCCACGAGAATCGCCCGCCAACGGAGCGCCGCGTCCGCGGCCGGGATCGGAATCACGATGACGCGCCCGCTCGCGAGCAATTCGTCGAGGGGGTCGCGCGACGCGACCCACGCATCGGACGCTGACGTGCGCCCGCGCAGCTCGTCGATCGTGAGATCGCCGGCGCGATCGAGCAGGTGCGCCAGCTCGTCCGCGCTGCGGGCACGGCGCCGCTCGGAGGCGCCGCGGCGATCCGCCACCACCTCCTCGAGCGCGCGCCGCGCGCCGTCGTCGGCCTCGGCGCCTAACAGGCCGTCGGCGAGGACGTCGCCTAACAGAGCCCGGTCCACCGACAACAGCGCGGCGTTGCGCTCGGCCCGTGGGGAATCGTCGGCGTAGAGCCAGTCCATCACGAAGCCCAACTGCAGGCCCGCCGCAAACGGCGACGGCCGTTCGGTTTCGACGGCACGCACCGTGATGCGGCCGGCACCGATCGCCTCGAGCACCTCGCGCAACGCCGGAAGGTCGAATGCGTCGTCGAGCACTTCGCGGTACGTCTCGACGAGCAAGGGAAACGTCGGGAACCCGCGCACCGCATCCAACAGGTCGAGGGCGCGGAGCCGCTGGAGCCAGAGCGGCATGCGCCGGCGCGCCCCGCCGCGCGCCAGCACCAGCGAGCGGGCGGCGTTCATCCGGAACCGCGCGCCGAAGAGCGACGTGCTGCCGATCGCATCGACCAGCCGCTGCTCGGCGTCGCTTGCCGTTAGGCGAAGCAGCGACTGGACATCGATCGCGGCGCCGGTCTCGGGCAGGCGCAGCAGGATGCCGTCGTCGCTCGTTTGCACCTGGCAGTCCGCGGCGCCGAGCGCGTCCCGCACGCGCTGCGCGAGTGCCATGCCCCATGGCGCGTTCACCCGACCGCCAAACACGGAGTGGATCACGATGCGCACCGCGCCCATCTCGTCGTGGAACCGCTCCACGACCACATTTCGCTCGTCGGGCACCATGCCGGTGGCTGCGCGCTGCTCGGCCACGTAGTCGCGGAGTTCGCTCGTGGCTGCGAGGTCGGCGCCTAACCGCCTCGCCAGCGCCGTCGCCGCGGCGTCATCATCGGGCGCCATGGCCGCCAGCTCCCGGCGCAGCGCACCGACCCGCCGTCCGATCGACGCGGCCCGCGCCGCGTACTCGCCGTGCCAGAACGGCATCCGCGCCGGCGCGCCCGGCGCGGGCGTTACGATCACCCGGTCGTGTTCGATCGCCCCGATCCGCCAGGTGGCCGATCCCAACTGAAACACGTCGCCGACGCGCGACTCGTGCACGAACTCCTCATCCAGCTCGCCTAACCGCGTGCGATCCGGCAGCACCGCGGTGTACAGCCCGCGGTCCGGGATCGTGCCACCCGACACCACGGCCAGGAGCCGGCTCGCCCGCGTGCCGCGGATCTGGTTGGCCACCAGGTCCCACGTGAGTCGCGGCTGCATGTCCGCCGTCACCTCGGACGGATACCGGCCGGACAACATCGACAACACTTCGTCGAACGCCGCTCGGCCCAGCTTGTGGTACGGGTACGCGCGCCGCACGAGCGCGAACGCATCCGACGTCGCCCAATCGTCCACCGACGCCATCGCAACGAGAATCTGCGCCAACACGTCGAGCGCGTTCTGCGGGACGCGCGTCGGCTCCACGTCACCCTCGCGCATGGCTTCGACAATGGCCGCCATCTCGAGCAGATCGTCGCGAAACGTCGGCACGAACACGCCGTGGCTCGACTCGCCTAACGAATGGCCCGCGCGCCCGACGCGCTGCAGTCCGGCCGATACACGCTTGGGACTCTGCAGCTGCAGCACCAGATCGACCGAACCGATGTCGATGCCGAGCTCCAGGGAGCTGGTCGTCACCAGCGCGCGAACCTCGCCGGCCTTGAGCGACCGCTCCAGCCCGAGCCGGCGCTCGCGAGACAACGACCCGTGGTACGGACGCGCCAGCTCCTCGCCCGCGAGCGCGTTGATGCGCGCGGCCATGCGCTCCGCCTGCCCGCGATTGTTGACGAAGATGAGCGTCGTGCGTGCGCCGCGAATCTGCGCCACCGCGAGCTCCGCCACGCGCGGCCACACGCCGCCCGGGACCATCGTGCCCTCGGGCGCCGGCGACGCGATCTCCAGCGCCATCCGCTTCACCAACCCGCAGTCGATGACGCGCACCGGCCGAAAGACCGGCGCATCGCCGTCGGCGCGCGCCGCGCACCCGCCGAGGTAGCGCGCGATTTCGCCTAACGGACGCTGCGTTGCCGACAGACCGATGCGCTGCGGCGGCGTGTCGCACAA
The DNA here is from genome assembly GCA_025927495.1 of Gemmatimonadaceae bacterium. Lineage (GTDB taxonomy): Bacteria > Gemmatimonadota > Gemmatimonadetes > Gemmatimonadales > Gemmatimonadaceae > JADGGM01. The sequence goes on along the minus strand of JAICLH010000013.1, from coordinate 9,811 downwards.
CGCCTCGAGTCGCTCGAGCGACAACGCCAGGTGCGCACCGCGCTTCGTCCCCGCGACCGCGTGAATCTCATCCACGATCACCGCCCGGACCATCGAGAACATCCCGCGACCCTTGAGCGTGGTCAGCATGATGTGCAGCGACTCCGGCGTCGTGATCAGAATGTGCGGCGCGCGGCGCACCATGCGCGCGCGCGCGCCGGCCGGCGTGTCGCCGGTGCGGACCGCGACGCGAATCTCCGGGAACGCCTGGCCCGTCTCCTCGAAGCGCAGGCGCAGCTCGGTGAGCGGTACCTCGAGATTGCGATGGATGTCGTTGCTGAGCGCCTTGAGCGGCGAGATGTACAGAATCTGCACCGCGTTAGGCAGCGGTGCGTCGAGCCCTCGGCCGATGAGCCGGTCGATCTCCCACAGGAACGCCGATAGCGTCTTGCCCGTCCCCGTCGGCGCCAGAATCAACGTGTGCGCGCCGCTCGCGATCGCCGGCCAGCCCAATCGCTGCGGCTCGCTCGGGCCGCCAAACGCGTCGCGAAACCACGCGCGTACGATCGGATGGAACAGGCGCATGAGCGCGCCATCGGAGCGGCCGGCCATGCCCAAAGTTATCTCGGCACGTCGTGGGGCAGGGAGGAACGGCCTTGCCACATCGCGCCAGCGGCCCCATGCTCACGCGATGCAAAACGGAACTCGGTGATGACGCAGAGCGCGCGTCGACTAGCGGTGGTGACCGGCATCGGCCGGCCGGGACAAACCGGCGAGGTGATCGCGCGCGTGCTGGCCGAAAACGGGATGCGCATCATTGCCGTCGCGCGCAGCGCCGACGAAGCCAAAGCACGCGTCGATGACCTGCGCGCCGCGGGACACGATGGCGAGTCGTTCGCCTGCGACCTGTCCGATGAAACGCAGGTCGCGACGCTTGCCCGAAGTGTCTCCGCACTGGCAGGTTCGCCCCCGCGACTCGACGCGCTCGTCAACATCGCCGGTGGATTCGGCATGTCAGGACCCGTCGCCGAAAGCACCGTCGACGTGTGGAACACGCAGCGCTCGATCAACGTCGCAACCGCGTACCTGGCGACGCGCGCCTTCCTGCCGCTCCTCCGGCCGGCGCACGGATCCATTGTGTACTTCGCGTCGGCCGCTGCACTCCCCGGTGCAAGCGTCGCACGCATGTGGGCCTATGCCGCCGCGAAGAGCAGCGTCGTCGCGCTCATGCGAGCGGTCGCCGACGAGGAGCGCGCCAACGGCGTGCGCGCCAACGCACTCGCCCCGACGGCCATTCGCACCGAAGCCAATCTCTCCACGATGGGTGATAAGACCCGCTACGTGGAGCGCGAAGACGTGGCCGCCGCGGTATCGTGGCTGTGTTCGGACGCCTCACGCGCCGTTAGCGGCCAGGTGATCCGACTCGGATGACGCCCGAACCATCGAACTCATCTGGCCCGTCATGGCCGACTACCCCTACCTTAGAGCATGAGTCTCGCGGCGCGACGACGAATCACCACCCGCATCATCGCGCTCGACCGTTCGCTCGAAGCGTTGCCCTTCTTCCGTCTCAGCGACTCGGCCGACGATTCGGCAATCACGTACACGCCGCCATCGGGCGGGCGCTGGCGCGTCCTCCCTCGCCCGGGCGACCGGCTGCCGGGCACATTCGATCAGGATGTGTACATCGAGCTTTGGCATCGCTATCACGACATGGGGGCGCCAGCCGATGGGACCGTGCGTTTCACCCTCCATGCATTTCTGCGCTCGATCGGTCGCCGAGTGGACGGCCGCACGTACGAGCAGCTACGATCCGCGCTCTCGCGACTCAATCATACGACACTCGAATCGCAGGGCGCATACTTCGATGCCGCGAGCGGATCGACCGTCGAAAGCCGCTTCAATGTATTGAGCGCCGTGTTCATCGAGCGGCGGCGCATATCGGACCGCGATCAACTCACACTATTTCCGTCGATTGCCGCAGCCGAGCCCGGCGAGGCGGTGGTTACGCTCGCGGCCGGTCCTCGCTCCAACATTGCAGCTGGACATGTCGTATCGCTGTCGGCGCCGCACTATCAGGCCCTGTCGTCCCCAGTAGCTCGACGGTTATACCGGTTGATGGAGGTGGCGCGAGAAGAGGACAATTTGACCTGGCGCGTTGGTCTTGCAGAGCTCGCCGAGCGGATTCCACTCGCCCAACGCTACCCTTCTCACCTGCAGCGCGTGCTTCAACCGGCCCACGAGATGCTGTTGGCTGCAGGTCTGCTCCGCGATGTCGCGGTACGCCAGCACCGACGCGATTTGTTCGTCGATTATGTTTTGTCGGCGCGGGCGACCTGATGCACGGCAGCGAACGCCGTCACCACTCGTTTCCATCCTGACTCCACGGAGAGCAACACATGGCGACCAAGCTGGAGAAAACGCTCAAGCGCGAGATCGAGATCGAGGGACAAGCGTACATGGTCGCGATCTCACCCGAAGGCGTGAAAATCACGCAGAAGGGCTTCCGGAAAGGACCGGAGCTCACGTGGAAGCAGCTGCTCGCCACGGGTACAGAGGCAGCCGGAAACGGCGGAGCCACGGGTGGAGCGACGTTCGGCACGGCATGAGCGGTGCGGAACGGAGGGAAGGGCTTGAGGAACACTTCGCACCCCGAAGTCGTATCTTTTAGAGCAGACGCGTTGGGGTTCCGACGCGCCGTTCCCTCCACCGGGATGGTCTCATGACTCGTCGACTCCGGGCGACTGTCGTCGCCGGCGCCCTGCTCCTCCCCGCTGTCATCGGCGGGTTTTCATTCCGGGAGCGCGCGGCGCACGATGGTGCCCGCGTGTTCGATCAGGTCATGTCGCTCGTGTCCGACCGGTTCGTCGACACGGTAGATGCATCCGCGCTATATGAGAAAGCGGCGCGCGGCTTGGTGACGCAACTTCACGATCCGTATTCGGAGCTCTTCTCGCCCACTGAGCTGAAACGGTTCTCGACGCAGTCCACGGGTCGCTACGGCGGCATCGGAATGCAGATCGAGAATCAAGACGGCCAGATCGTCGTCGTGCATGTCTTCTCGCACAGTCCCGCGCAAGCGGCGGGCGTTCAAGACGGCGATCACATCGTCGGCATCGACACCGCGTCGACGCGCGGTTGGTCGTCGCAGCAGGTATCGGATGTCTTGATCGGCACCGTCGGGACCCAGGTCAAAGTGCGCTTCTCTCGGCCCGGCGTGAGCGAGCCGATCGACTACACGTTCACGCGCGCCGAAATACATGTCCCTGCGGTGCCGTATGCGCTGATGCTGAACGACAAGATCGCGTACATCCCACTGCAGACTTTCAACGAAGACGCGGCTGACGAACTGCAGAACGCGGTCAACGGCCTGGTGAAGCAAGGCGCCAAGTCCATCGTGCTCGATCTGCGCAACAACCCGGGCGGCATTCTCGATCAGGGCCTGCAAGTCGCTGATCTCTTCCTCAAGAGCGGACAGCAGATCGCGAGCGTCCGCATGCGTCAGGGTCCGCCTCAGGTCTACACGGCGCACGATGACGAGCACGTTCAGAGCGTACCGCTCGTGGTTATGGTAGACGGTTACTCCGCGTCGGCTGCGGAGATCGTCACGGGTGCGCTCCAGGACCACGATCGCGCGCTGGTCGTCGGCACGACGTCGTTCGGCAAGGGACTCGTGCAAACAGTCTTCCCGATCGACGGCGGTTGGGCGCTCAAGCTCACGACAGGAAAGTGGTACACGCCGAGTGGCCGCTCCATTCAGAAAAATCGCAAGCCCGCGAATCCGGATGACGTGCAGGCGAATGCGACAGAGGCCCCGCCTGACTCGCTCGAGAAGGAATCGGTGAAGCAGAACCGCCCGGCGTATCGCAGCGATGCAGGACGCACCGTGTACGGCGGCGGCGGCATCACGCCCGATGTGATCGTGGCAGACGACACGATTACTACGCCGGAGCAGCAGTTCTTCAAAGCCATCGCGCCCAAGTATCCCGCTGTTCGCGGCGTGTTGTACAGCTACGCGCTGCAGCTCAAGAGCACGGTATCGCCCGCCTTCACGGTGAAGCCCGAATGGCGCGATGAGTTCTATCGCCGCCTGCAAGCGGCAAAGATCACGGTGGATCGCGCCCAATACGACTCGGCCGCGCCGCTGATCGATCGGTGGATCGGTAATCAGGTTGCCGAGCTCGCGTTCGGCGATTCGACCGAGTTCCGCCGCCAGATTCCGGATGACAAGCAGTTGCAGCGCGCGATGGAGCTGCTGAGGAAGGGCGCCACGCAGAAAGACCTGTTCTCGATGGCTCAGGCGGGCCCGCCCGAGAAGCGGTAAGTTGGGGGCATGAGAGCCCCGTATGGAGTCGCCGCGGCCACGCTCGTGGCCGCGGTCGCATGTGGGCACCCCGCGCCTAACGCTACCGTGGCGCCGGCGGTGCCCGTTGCGCACGAGCCGCAGCTGACGGACATCCGTCAGCTCACGCACGGCGGTCAGAACGCCGAAGCGTACTTCAGCCACGACGGCAAGCAGCTGATCTTCCAGTCCACGCGCGATGGACGCAGCTGCGACCAACAATACATCATGAACGTCGACGGATCCGACGCGCATCGCGTGTCGACGGGCACCGGCAAAACGACGTGCGGGTACTTCTTCGCGTACGACAAGCGGATCTTCTTCGCGTCGACGCACGCTGCCGACACCGCGTGTCCGCCCAGGCCGGACCCGTCGAAGGGCTACGTGTGGGGACTGGACCCGTTCGACATCTACACCGCCAACGCCGACGGGTCGATCCTGCAGCGCCTAACGAGCTACGGCGTGTACACGGCCGAAGGCACGCTGTCGCCCGACGGCCGGACCATCGTGTTCACATCGCTCAAGGACGGCGACCTCGATCTCTACGCGATGGACGTCGACGGCACGCACGTGCGCCGCCTTACGGACACGCCGGGCTACGATGGCGGCGCGTTCTTCTCGCCCGATGGTACCAAGATCGTCTACCGGGCCAATCACCCCACCGATTCGACCGAGCTCGCCGAGTACCGCGCGCTGCTCGCCCAACGGATCGTCCGGCCCAACAAGATGGAAATCTGGATGATGAACGCCGACGGCACGGATCAGCACCAGATCACGCACCTGGGCGGCGCCAACTTAGCGCCGTACTTCACACCCGACGGATCGCGCATCATCTTCTCGTCCAATTACAAAGATCCGCACAGCGGCAACTTCGACCTGTACCTGGTGAACGTCGATGGCTCCGGACTGGAACAGATCACCACCGATCCGGGGTTCGATGGTTTCCCGCAATTCAGTCCCGACGGACGATATCTGGTGTGGGCATCGAGCCGGAACGCGCCCGACCCGCACGAGACGAACATCTTCCTTGCCCGCTGGGCCGGCGCGAACGCCGCTCGCTGACCACCGCTCGCTTTCTCCATTTATCGATCGGAGTCTTCGATGACCGCCATCGTGATCGCCTTCCTCATCGTGATCGGGCTGTACGCCGCGACGCGCATTTTTCGCGTGGTGGGGCAGGCCGAGGTAATGGTGATCGAACGGTTAGGCCGGTTCAATCGCATCGCGCGATCCGGCTTGAACATTTTGCTGCCGTTCATCGAGCGGCCGCGTGCCATCGACGTCCGCTACGCCATGAGCGATCCGAGCGGCGCGAAGCGCCTCGTGTCCGGGTCCACCACGCGCATCGACCTGCGCGAGCAAGTGCTCAATTTCCCGAGTCAGCCGGTCATCACGAAGGACAACGTGACCATCGACATCGACGCGGTGCTGTACTACCGGATCGCCGACCCGCAGAAGGCAACGTACGCGGTGCAGAACCTCCCGTTCGCGCTCGAGACGCTCACGCGGACCACGCTGCGCAACATCGTTGGCGAAATGGAACTCGACAGCACACTCGCCAGCCGCGATCAAATCAACAAGCGCATGCGCGAGATCATCGAGGAGGCGTCCATCGGCTGGGGCGTCGACGTCACGCGCGTCGAGTTGCAGGCCATCGAGCCGCCGCGCGACATCCAACAATCAATGGAGCTCCAGATGCGCGCCGAGCGCGAGCGCCGTGCCGCGGTCACCAACGCCGAGGCCTCGAAGCGCGCCGCGATTCTCGAGGCCGAAGGTGTCCAGCAATCGCAGGTGAGCCGCGCGCAGGGTGAAATGGAAGCGGCCGTGCTCCGCGCGAAAGGCCAGGCGCAAGCTCGGTTAGCCATGGCCGACGCCGAAGCGCAAGCCATTCAGCGCATCGGTCAGGCGATGCCGTCCGCCGATGTCGCGTTGTATCTGCTCGGCCTCAAATATCTCGAGGCGCTGCCGGCGCTCACGCAAGGCAAAGGGTCGACCATCTTCTTACCGGCGGAAGCCGCCGGCGTGATGGGCGCGTTGGGCGGACTCCGCGAGCTCATGACTCGAACGGGTGCCGGCGGTCCCGCGGCCGCTGCGCCCGACTCGACGCCCGCCGCTGCGCCATCCCCGCGCGTAGCAATTCCGCCGGGCAACAATTCTCCGACGCCGCCGGCAACCAAGGAGTAGCGCGTTGGCCAAAATCTCGCGCGATCGCGCCGAGCGAATCGCCAGAGCGCACGCCTGTGAGAACTGTGGCGAGTACAGCTACAAAAAGCTCACCATCAAACCGGCCAGCGCGGCCTTGCGAGACGAGCTCGGCGAGGCGTGGCACGCGGTAAAGATCTGTGGCGTGTGCGGTATGCAGCAGGAGCTCGGCATCGACGACGAAGGCGAGATCGTGTACGTGAACTGAAGACTTCTGCGTTATAACTGGCTAATTGGATAGAGCCGGGTACAAGTGGAACTTTCGGATTTACCGTCGGTACAAGCGATCACCGACGCTGCGACGCAGCCAATGAAAGAGCAATCGAGCGCGTCGAGGCGGTCCCTCCCGTAGTTCCGGTGGCGCGACAACGTTCTCGCGCCCAAGAGCGTTTCTACTATGTGAGACGAGGAGGTGAACGGGTCGCCCACAGCGATCCGTGCTCGATCGGCATCCGCCCTCGGCCGACGGACGCCGCTGTGTGTCACTCTGGAGGACTCAATGCGCAAGCCCCGACCAGCCACCTACAACCCCGCCCAAGCTCTTCAGCTCATCTCGCACGATCGCAACGGAATGCCTCTTAGTTGTCCGTCCTGCTCCGGCGATATTGTGCGCGACCCAGACTCGACACCTCCTCCTCCGCGCTCACACGTCACACTGCGCTGCGCGAACTGCGGGCGCATCGCGCGATACATAGCAGGCGCCGCCTAAGTTCATCCGCACCGCTCTTCGCGCAACACGTGCTGTGCCGCCAAGGTCGTGGCTGCGCAGATTGCTCGACCTTCCTCGCGTAGCAGCATTTTCACGATTGGCCCGATTCATGAAGTATTTGGGCCTAGCCGCCGTGGCATCCCTAAAATCGGATGTTTAAATTGCGGCTCGTCCTACGATCACGTTGGGCAGGCTCTTGGAACCCCGCGCGGTTCCAGTCTCTCGAGCGGGATCTCGCATCACAGTTTCACCCCACACAGGGGGAGAGGTAAGGTACCATGTCTCGCATCACGGGCACCGTGAAGTGGTTCAACGACGCAAAAGGGTACGGCTTCATCTCGCGTGAAGGCGGCCCCGACGTCTTCGTCCATTTCAGCGCGATTCAAGGCAACGGCTTCAAGTCGCTCGCAGAGGGCGACCAGGTCGAGTTCGAAATCGTGCAAGGCCAGAAGGGCCCCCAGGCAGCTGAGGTGCAGAAGCTCTGATCCCGCTTTCAAGCGCCCCATTCCAAAAAGCTCCGGCAACGCTGCCGGAGCTTTTTGTTTGGGGCGTTAGCACATCTTGTGCATGGCACTGTTCGATGCTACGCATGACCGTGCACACGCTTTCAAGTTGGAGTTTGGATGGCCGCTCGTCGCTCACGCACGGTCCGAACAAGGCCCTCGACGCGTCGCGCACCGAAACGAGCAACGTCCGGGTCCGGCGTGCTCTCGGAGATCGAGCGCATAGAGCGCGACGGCGGCTCAGGGATCATTGAAGTCGCGCCGGGCCGCTCCATTGAGGTGACGCACCTCGAGAAGGTGTTCTTTCCCGACATCCGCGTGACCAAAGGCGACGTGATGCGATACTACGCGCGCGTCGTCAAATTCATCCTGCCCACCGTCGCCGACCGGCCGCTCGTACTCAAGCGCACGCCCGACGGAGTCAATGGCGAGCTGTTCTTTCAGCAGAATGCGCCGGACGATGTGCCCGACGGGGTGCGCGTCGAAAACGTGGCCGACGAAGGCAAACAACAATGCCGTTTCGTCGGCGGCGACCTCGCCACCCTGCTGCACCTCGTTCAGCTAGGCTGCATTTCCATCGATCCTTGGATGTCGCGTATCGGAAGGCTCGATTATCCCGACTACGCGATCATCGATCTCGACCCGGGACCGGGTGCGTCGTTCAAGGTCGTAGTCCGCGTCGCGCTATGGCTTCGGGAGACGCTCGACGACATGGGACTCCGTTCGACGCCCAAAACGTCGGGATCGCGAGGTATTCACATCGCGATCCCGTTACCGCGGTCCACGTCGTATCAGACCGCGCTGGCGATCACGCAGGATGCGGCGTCTCGCGTGGTCGAGCAGCACGCGCGGCAGGCTACAGTCGAGCGCGCTCTCGACAACCGGCCACGCGGCACCGTATACGTAGATTGTTTGCAGAACGCGCGCGGCAAGAGCGTCGCGGCCGCGTACGCGGTGCGGGCGAAGCCGCACGCCACAGTGTCCGCTCCGCTTACGTGGGACGAGGTCAACGAGTCGCTCGATCCGGGCGACTTCACGGTGGCAACGATGCCCGAGCGACTCGGGCGTACGGGCGACCTCTGGCGCGAGGGTCTCAAGCGAGGGAACTCCGCGACCGTCATCCGCGCTAGTGCGACAGCCGGCGACAAACGCCCGCGCGCGCGTGCGAGTATCAGATAAAGCGTTAGGCAGACGCTGCTGGCGGCGTCAATTCCGTCCTTCGATGAGCGACTGCTGTGTTTCTTTATCTGCGTGAGCTGCCCGGCGGCGGCCTGGTGACGATCGAGGCGACGAGCGACGAAGGGTCGTCGGTCTCGTGCCGACTCGCGGTCGAACGGCGCAGCGATTCGCGCCGCCGCGAAGGGCATCCGCCTCCTGTCATCGCCGAGATCAGCGCGCCGACGCAGTCGGCGGCGTTCCGCACGCTCTACGAGATCGCGGCCGACAACGTGGCCGTCGCGCGCGGGCTTCTCATCTGGCAGTCGCGCCGGGCCAAGCAGCGCGCGGCACCGGACGGCGGCTGATGCGACGAGTGGCGGCGCTCCGGGCCCGGGCGCCGCCACTCTCCGTTAGACATATCCACATCCTACCGCCGCGCCGCTCTACGCTGCCCTGGCGTCATCGCCGCATGGGCCGTTGGACCGGCGACCAAAGCCTCGGCCGGCCGTCGAAGCGCGAAAGGCATCGACCGGGTGAAGCGACCGCACGCGCACCGTCACGGCCCCATGCAATCGGGCGATGCCGGTGGGTTGCGAGCGGGCGCACTCACGGAGCGTGATGTGCCGCGCCTCCATCCCACGGTGGACTGCTTCGTCCTTAGGCACATTTTGCAACTAAAGGTCCATACGCAACAACCGCGCTCGGGTCGCGATCCCGTCATGATTGCGTCACGGGTACTAGTAAACCGCATCTGAACTTCTGATCGCGGCTAACGCGGAATGGGGAATGGGGAAGCGCTCGCTGTCGCTCGCTTGGGGAAGCGCTCCGCTGGGGGAAGCGGCGGCGACGCCGCCTGGGGGAGTGGAACAACATCAATGGTCTGCGCGGCATGAGGCCTCATGCGCGAGCTCACGAACT
>JAICLH010000111.1 GCA_025927495.1 Gemmatimonadaceae bacterium | reverse complement strand
GTTGTATCTGGGTGGAGAGAGCACCCTTGCCGTGTGACGGCCGCTGCGATGCCGCCCGTTTCCGGCGGGCCACCTGATGTCCTGCCTTACCCTCAGGCGGCGTAGCCGGCCGCTTCCCCCTTCCCTCAGCGCAGCGCTTCCCTCAGCGAGCGCCAGCGAGCGCTTCCCCCTATCCCGAACAAATCCCGTCCAGGCGCACTATATTACCGCATGGCCGACTTCGTTCTCACCGCCCCCTTCGAGCCCGCCGGCGACCAGCCACGCGCCATCGCTGAGCTCTCGGCGGGACTGCAGCACGGCGACCGGTTCCAAACTCTCCTCGGCGTCACGGGGTCCGGCAAGACCATGACCGTCGCCAACGTCATCAAGGCGCACGGCCGGCCGACGCTCGTGTTGTCGCACAACAAAACGCTCGCCGCCCAACTGTACGGTGAGCTCAAGAGCTTCTTCCCGAACAACGCCGTCGAGTACTTCATCTCGTACTACGACTACTACCAACCCGAAGCGTACGTCCCGTCCACCGACACGTACATCGAGAAGGACGCGTCGATCAACGAGGACATCGACCGGCTGCGGCTGCGCGCGACGTCGAGCCTCATGGAGCGCGACGACGTCATCATCGTCGCCACCGTCTCGGCGATCTATGGCTTAGGCGACCCGGTCGAGTACCGCGAGCGCATGGTGCAGATCAAGCGCGGCGAAGTGCGAGGCCGCGACGACATCCTGCGTGCGTTAGTCGGCATTCAATACTCGCGCAACGACGTCGCCTTCGAGCGCGGTACGTTTCGCGTGCGCGGCGACACGGTCGAGATCTTCCCGGCGTACGAGGAGCAGGGCGTTCGTGTCGAGATGTGGGGCGACGCGGTCGAGCGCATCTCGAAGATCGACACCGTCACCGGCCGCACCATCGCCGAGCTCGAGCGCACCGCCATTTATCCGGCCAAACACTTCGTGACATCGCGCGCGACCCTCGAGCGCGCGCTTGGTCTCATTCGATCGGAGCTCGTGGAACGCCTGGCCATACTCCGCGAAGCCGGCAAACTACTCGAAGCCCAACGACTCGAGTCGCGCACCAATTTCGACATCGAGATGCTCATGGAGATCGGGACGTGCGCGGGCATCGAGAACTACTCGCGCCATATCTCAGGCCGTGGCGAAGGCGAGCGGCCGGCGTGCCTGTTCGACTATTTCCCCGAGAGCTTCCTCGTGGTGGTCGACGAGTCGCACGTTACCCTGCCGCAGATCGGCGGCATGTTCAACGGCGACCGCGCGCGCAAACTGACGCTCGTCGACTACGGCTTCCGGCTGCCGAGCGCGCTCGACAACCGGCCGCTCATGTTCGACGAGTTCTTGTCGCTCACCCCGCGTGCGATCTTCGTATCCGCCACGCCGGGCGACCTCGAGTTGCAGCTCTCGGAAGGCGTCGTCGTCGAGCAGATCATTCGCCCAACGGGACTGGTCGATCCGGAGATCCAGGTCCGTCCGGTGCGTGGCCAGGTCGACGACCTGCTGCACGAGATCCGGCTGCGCGAACAGCGCGGCGAGCGCGTGCTCGTGACCACGCTCACCAAGCGGATGGCCGAAGACCTCACCGATTACCTGCAGCAGATGGGCGTCCGCGTCCGGTACATGCATTCGGACATCGACGCGATCGAGCGGATGGAGATCGTGCGCGGCCTTCGGTTAGGCGATTTCGACGTCCTCGTCGGCATCAACCTGTTGCGCGAAGGGCTCGATCTTCCCGAAGTGTCGTTGGTCGCGATCCTCGATGCCGACCAGGAAGGCTTCCTGCGCAGCGACCGCTCGCTCATCCAGACCGTGGGCCGCGCGGCGCGCAACATCGCGGGCACGGCGATCTTCTACGCCGATCGCATCACGGGCTCGATGCAGCGGTGCATCGATGAGACGCGCCGGCGCCGCGAGCTGCAGGTGGCGTACAACCAGGAGCACGGCATCACGCCGCGCAGCGTCGTCAAGAGCACGGATCAGGTGCGGTTCAGCACGCGTGTGGCCGATGCACGGGGCGAGCGCGAGACGCAGCGCCGCGTGGCCGAGCGCGTCTCGACGTACGAGAAGGAGATGGATACGGCGGCGCTCCTGACGATGCTCGAGCAGCAGATGAAGGAAGCCGCGGGCGCGCTCGACTTCGAGGCCGCGGCCGCATTGCGCGATCAGATCTTCGAGCTTCGCGCCAAGATGGATGGCAACGTGCCGCGTCGCTCCGGAGGACTCGACCGCCTGCGGGCGGCGCGGTGACCACGCCGCCGCACCACCACGTCGTGCCCGAACGCGCGGCGCGCGGACGCATCGCCCTCACGCGCGATGAGCTCATCGCGTGGGGCAAAGATTTCGGCGCCTCGGCTCGCCCGCCGCTGGTCGTCGCGATCTCGGGCGAATTGGGCTCCGGCAAGACGACGCTCGTGCAAGCGATCTGCGCCGGCGCAGGCGTTCGCGAACCGGTCACGAGCCCGACGTTCGCGCTCGTGCACCGCTACGCGGGCACGTCCGTTACGATCTACCACATCGACCTCTATCGGTTAGGCACGCCGGCCGAGCTCACGAACATCGGCTGGGACGAGATCATAGCGGCACACGCGCTCGTGCTCGTCGAGTGGCCCGAGCGAGCGGGCAGCCGCTTGCCGCCGGACGTCGTGCCGATCGATCTCGAGTACGATGCCGGCGATCCGGATCGCCGCTTGCTGCTCGCCGGGTGACATCGCCGTTGACGCTGGCGCTGGACGCCTCGACCTACTCCGGCACTGTCGCTCTGCTCTGCGGCGCCGAGGAGCTCGCCGCCTGCGATGTGCCGATGCGCACTACAGGACGCGAGACGCTGCTGCCCGCCATTGCGGGCGTGATGCAGCGATCGGGCACGACGATCGCCGACGTGGAGCGCATCGTATGCGGCAGCGGGCCCGGCAGCTTCACCGGACTGCGCATCGCTGGATCCATCGCCAAGGGGCTCGCACTCGGCGCGCGCGCGGGCGAGGGTAAGCGGATCCCGTTCTACGGCGTGTCGTCGCTGCTGCTCATCGTCGCGGGAAACGAAGTCGCGCGGCGGCCGGGCCGATACGTCGCAGTACTCGATGCGCTACGGGGCGACGTCTTCGGCGCTGCCTTCGATGTCGGAGAGCAACTCGAAATCGTGGAAGTGGAACCGATGTCCGTCCAGGCGCGGGATGATCTGGATGCGTATGCCGCGCGATTCGGTGCGCGCCTCGTGGGACCGGAGCAAACGGATCACCTGGCGCCACATGCACGCGGCGTCGCTCGCCTGCAATCGATGCTCGATGATGCCGTACCCGCCGATCTCGAGAGCTGGGAGCCTAACTATGGCCGCGCCGCCGAAGCGCAAGTGCGTTGGGAGCGAGCGCACGGCCGGCCATTGAGAAGCCGGTGAGCCAATGCGGCCGACTGTTCGACTACCTCCGCTTCCGCACCGCGAGACGGGCGATGGCATCCGCGTTCGCTTTGCGACCGCGGTGGACATCGATCGCGTGGTCGACCTCGAGGCCGAGGCGTTCAGCGATGCGTGGACGCGTTCCTCGTTCGAGCAGTTGTTGAGCGACACGCGATCGCTGTTCGCCGTCGCGTGCGGGGACGACGGCCTGGTGCACGGATATGTCGTCGCCTGGTACGTCGCGGACGAGGGCGAGATCGCCAATCTTGCCGTCGCCTCGACCTCGCGCCGCCGCGGCATCGGCGGCATGCTGCTCGACACGGCGCTCGATGCGGCGCGCACTCGGAACACGGCGTCGGTGTATCTCGAGGTGCGCGACTCGAACGAGAGCGCGCGATCGTTGTACGCGTCCCGCGGCTTCGAACAGGTCATGCGTCGGCGGCGCTACTATCGGGCCCCCACCGAGGACGCGCTGGTTCTCAAACTCGATCTGCGACAGCCCCCGACTGACGCGCCGCGATGATTTGTACCTGTTCGCGTTCGTTTGCTGGCGGCCCGATCGCTGCCTGTCTATACTGTCGTCCGCGAGTGATCTCGCCATCTGCCAGGAGGCATTGTGAGTCGAAGCTTGAACAAAGTCACGTTGATCGGAAACCTCGGCGCCGATCCGGAGGTGCGTTCCACGTCGGGCGGAAACCGCGTGGCGACGTTTTCACTCGCCACCAGCCGCAGTTGGAACGGGCCGTCTGGTGACAAGCAGGAGAAAACCGAGTGGCACCGCTGCGTCGTGTGGAATTCCAAAGTGAGCCAACTGGCTGACATCGTCGAGCGCTACCTCAAGAAGGGCGACAAGGTGTACGTCGAGGGGCGCATCGAATACCGGCAGTGGCAGGACAAAGAAAACCAGACGCGCTATATGACCGAGATCAACGTGCGCGAGATGATCATGCTCTCGGGTCGCGCGGGCGCTGGAGCAGATGGTATGGACGGCGAGGCGCCCGCTCGCAGTCGCGTGTCGTCCGACCGATCCCGCGGCGCCGTGGGCTCCTCGGCGAGCTCAGGTAGTAGTGGCGGCGCCGGTGGCGCAACCGGAGAATTCGAGGATTTCAAGGGCTCACTCGAAGAGGAAGACGACGATCTTCCATTCTGACCGAGTGCACTCGGTCAGCCGTGACTCGGACGTATCCGGCGCGTCTCACTAGCGAGGAGCCGGGCGCGCCACGCACGCCCGGACTTCCTCATCGCTCCCGCTGGTTCCCGCACCGATCATGAGGCGTACATGCGTCCGTTCACGCACTCCGCAGCTCATGGGCACTCGGCCATGCGCCCGAACAGTCGTGCTGGCTGGTTAGTCGCGCTGCTCGCTGCAGCGGCCGTTTCGACGTCGCTTCCCGCCCAACAAGATTCGACGTCGCAACCCGCGCCGGCCCCCCAGGCGCCGCCCGCGCAAACGGCACCGACGGATACGCAGGCCGCTTCGCCAGCTGCGGATACCACACACATGCCCGCAGCTGTGATGGCGCCGACGGACACCACTCAGGCCAATCCCTCCGACTCGACTCAAAGCGCCGGACAAACGCACAGAGTCAAGAAGGGCGACACGCTGTGGGATCTGTCGCAGACTTACTTGAACGACCCGTTCATGTGGCCAGAGATCTACCGCATCAACACCACCATCGTTCGGGACCCGCATTGGATCTATCCGGGCCAGGTGCTGCGCATCCCCGGCGGCGGCGTGCAGAACGTTGCCGCCGATCAGATGGAGCCGCGCTTCGAGCCTCAAGCGGTGCCGATGCGCTCGGGCGGCCTGACGGTGTTCCACGAAGATTTCTCCAAGCGACTCTCGGGTGGAACCCACCTCGAGCCGACGTCCCTCGAGTACGCGCACACACCGGTTCGCGTGGGTGAGTTCTACGCGGCGCCGTGGTTAGACGCCGTCGGCGGACCCAAAGGGCAGGGCAAGCTGGTCGCCACCGCCGAGATTCCGGGCATCGCCAAGACTTTGGCCGTCGCGGAGCGGCTTGGTCCCGAAACGCGCGCATACATCACGCTGCCCGCGGGCATCGTCGCTGCGAAGGGTGATCGACTCGTGGTGTTCAATCGCGGTGCGGTGTTGCAAGACGGCGGACAGGTGATGCAGCCAACCGCGATCGTGCAGGTCGAAGCCACCGACAACGGAGGCGAAGCCACCACGGTTCGCATCATCCAGCAATACGACGAGGTGATCATCGGCCAGGGTGTCATGCCGCTCGATCGATTCAACATGACCACCGACGCGCACGCCGCGCCGCTTGCGTTGGGACCGCAAAGCCACGTGATCTTCGTTCCATCGCGCGCCGTGCTGCCGTCCATCGGCAGCTACATCATTCTCGATGCGACGACCAAAGATGGCGTGAAGCTCGGCGATGAGTTCACGCTGTATCGTCCACGCGAGAAGGCACCCATTCCCGGCACGTCCGATCAGGTGACGCTCCCCGAAGAGCCGATCGCGCTCGCGCAGGTCGTCAAGGTGACGGACCACGGTACGACGGCGATCATCCTCGACCAGCGTCAACCGTCGATCAAGGAAGGCACGGCTGCACGTCTCACCGCACGCATGCCGTGATCGCTGGCTCCGCCGTGCACGAGCACGGCACGGTCGCACGATGACGGAGACGGGGAGGGCGCACACGAGCGCCTTCCCCGTCTGTGTTTTTTGCGGGGGAATGTTGGGAGGGCCATGTACGGATCTGCCTGATCCTCAGTAGATTACGCACCGACATGATCGCTCTCGCGCATGCCGTCGCCATCGTGTTGTATCTCGCTGCTGCGGGATTGGCGGCCATTCCGTTCGCGCGTCCAATTCGGGCCCCGGTACGCAGTGTGGTCTGGGTTCTAGCGGCCGGCATCGCCATTCACGCGGTGGCGCTCGTGCAGTTCGTCCGCATCCACAACGAGCCGCCGCTCACCGGACTCGGGCCCGCGATGTCGTTCGCGGCCGTGCTCGTCGCGATCACGCTGCTCACCGTGGAGGCGCTTGCGCGTGAGGTGAGCCTGACGCTCTTTGCGGCTCCGCTCGCCGCACTGCTCACGGGCTTTGCCTCGCTCGTCGGCATGGTCCCCGGCCCCGAAGCCAACGGCATGCGCGGCGTGTGGCTCACCTCGCACATTGCGCTCAGCTTCCTCGGCATCGCGGCGTTTGCGACGGCTGCCGGCGCGGGCGTGATGTATCTCGTGGAACGACGCGAGCTCAAGTCGCACCGCTTCGGCGCGATTTTTCGGTTTTTCCCGCCGCTCGAGACTCTGGACCGCGTGAACCACGTGGCCGTCGTGGCCGGATGGCTGGCACTCACCGTTGGCATCGGGCTCGCGTCGAGCTACGCGCTCGAGTATCGCACCGGACACGCGATCAAAATGGTGTGGGCATATAGTGCATGGCTTGCTGTCACCGCGCTGACCATCGGACGAGTCGTGCGCGGTTGGTGCGCGCATCGCGCGGCAATGCTCACGAACGTGCTCTTCGCCGGGGTCGTGGTGCTCTACATCGCCTTCCGCGTGATCGACCCGCTCAAGGGACGCTTCCTGTGAGCGCCTATCCCATCGCGCTCGACGGCGCTCGCGTGGATGCAGTAATCGTCGGCGGGGGCAGCGTCGCGGAGCGAAAGGCAAAGGCACTGCTCGAATCGGGTGCGCGCGTGCGTATCGTGGCGTCGTCGCCGAGCGCGGGCGTGAAGGAATTGGCGGGCGAGCGGTGCGCGATCGACGCGCGCGCGTTCGTGCCGTCCGACCTGTCGCCTAACGGGGCACCGGGGCGCACGACGCTCGTCATCGCGGCCACCGACCGCGCCGACGTGAACGCCCGCGTGGTGGACGCGGCCCGTGCGTTAGGCCTTCTCGTGAACGTCGCCGACGATCCCGGCGCCGGCACGTTTCTGACGCTCGCCACGCATCGCGCGGGCGACCTGGTCGTTGCCGTGACGGCCGGCGGTGTACCCGGCGTCGCGGCGCGCGTGCGCGATGCGATCGGCTCGCGCTTCGACGCGCGATACGCGGCGGCCGTGTCCGCGCTCGCGGGTCTCCGCCGTCGGTTGCTGGACAACGGCTCGCGCGATGAATGGCGCAAGGCGTCCGCGTCGCTCGTCGGCGAGACATTCTGCGAAACCGTCGAACGCGGCACGTTCGCGCAGGAGCTCGCGGCGTGGCACTGATCGTCGCCGGGCTGAGCCACCACACCGCACCGATCGAAGTGCGCGAGCAGGTGGCGATCGCCGCGCACGAGACGCCGCGCGTCCTCGAGGAGCTCGCGCAGACGACGGGGGCCTCGGAGCTGGCGCTGTTGTCGACCTGCAACCGCACCGAACTCTACGTGGTGGAAGGCGACGCAGCCGCGACTCCCGGCATCTGGGCGCACTTGTCGCACCGGTTAGGTGGAGGCGCCGACGCCGCGGCGTACGGCTACGTTCGCCGCGATCGCGAAGCCGCCGCGCACCTGTACCGCGTCGCCTCCGGCCTCGACTCCATGATCCTCGGCGAAGCGCAGATCCAGGGGCAGGTCCGCGACGCGTGGGAAGCCAGCCGCAGTACGTCGCGCGCGATTCTCAACCGGCTCTTCCAGTCGTCGCTGCTGGTCGCGTCGCGTGTGCGCACCGAGACCGCCGTTGGGCGGGGCGCCGCGTCGGTGAGCTCGGCCGCGGTGCAGTTGGCCAAGAAAATCTTCGGTTCGCTCACCGGACGCCGAGCGATGGTGCTCGGCGCGGGCGACATGGCCGAACTCGCGCTCCAATGCCTCGTGGGCGAGGGCGTTCGCACCGCGATCGTTGCCAACCGGACGCACGAGCGCGCGGTCACGCTCGCCGAGCGCCACGGCGCCCAGGCACTCCGCTACGATGATTGTTGGCCGAGGCTGGCCGACGTCGATGTGCTGTTGTGCTCCACGGCATCGCCGCATACCATCGTCGCGCGCGCGCAAGTGGAGCCGGCGATGCGCCAACGCGGCGACCGTCCGCTGTGCATTCTCGACATCGCACTGCCGCGCGACGTCGCCGACGATGTCGGGACGCTCGACAACGTGTTCCTCTACGACCTCGATGACCTGCGCTCGGTAGTCGCGACGAACCTCGAGCGCCGCCGTCAGGAGTTACCGACCGCCGAGTCTGTGATTGCCGAAGAAGTGGAGCTGTACTGGCAGTGGGTGGCCGGGTTGGCCGCGGTGCCGGTGCTGCGCACGTTCCGCTCGCAAATGAACCAGGTGCGCGAGGACGAGCTGGCCCGCGCGCTGAAAAAGCTCGCGCACCTTGCGCCCGATGACCGCGCGGCGGTCGACCTTTTTTCCCGAGCCCTGATGAACAAATTCCTGCACGAGCCGAGCGTGCGATTGCGCGCGGCGTCGGCGAATGGACACGGCCTGGCGCTCGTGGATGCGCTCCGGTACCTGTTTGCGCTCGAGCCCGCGGATGGCGATGCGCAGCCGGAGGATGTGCCTGAGTCAGAGAGCCGCTGATGGGGCGACGCGTCCTCATCACAGGCGGCGCGGGATTCATCGGATCCCACGTCGCGCAGGCCTTCGTGGCCGCCGGCGATGACGTCACCGTTCTCGACAATCTTTCGACAGGCAAGCGCGATCAGATTCCACGCGAAGCCGCGTTTCATCACCTCGACATCACGTCGCCCGACGCCGCGCGCCTCGTGCGGGACGGACGCTTCGATGTGATCTGCCACCTCGCCGCGCAGATCGACGTGCGCAAGAGCGTGGCCGACCCGGCGGCGGATGCCCAACTGAACATCGGCGGCTCGCTGAATCTCCTCGAGGCGGTGCGCGCATCGGGCAACGGCACACGCCCGCAGACGCGCTTCGTGTTTTCGTCCACGGGCGGCGCGGTGTACGGCGACCTCGTGGAACCGCCCACGTCCGAGACGTCGCCCAAAGATCCGCAATCGCCGTACGGTACGGCGAAGCTGAGCGTGGAGTACTACATGGGCTACTTCGCGCGCGTGCACGGCTTGGACACGGTGGCGCTGCGCTACTCCAACGTGTACGGACCACGCCAGGACCCACACGGCGAGGCGGGTGTGGTCGCGATTTTCTGCGATCGGCTGATCGACGGCGCGCCGCTCACCGTCTTTGGCGACGGCAAGCAGACGCGCGACTACGTGTACGCCGGCGACGTCGCACGCGCGAATGTGCTCGCGGCATCGGCGACGCTGCCGCCGGCGTCGGCGCTCGACAGCCGCGCGTTCAACGTCGGCACATCCATCGAGACGAATGTGGTGGAGCTGGCGGCGACGCTCAAGCAGTTGTCGGGCGGGTCGAGCCCGGTGCAGCACGCGCCGGCACGGCCGGGCGAGCAGCTGCGCTCGGCGATCGCGTTCGACAAGGCAGCGCGCATCCTCGGATGGCGGCCCGCCGTCGCGTTAGGCGACGGGCTTCGCCACACCTACGACTGGTTCAAGCAACGACGCGCGGAGGCACGCTCGTGATCGTTTTCGCTCCTGTGGTCGCACAGATCGGCGGCGCCATTCCCACGGCGCCCATCGACATGATCACGCACGCGTCGCTCGTGACGCAAATCGTGTTGGGCGTGCTCGTGCTCCTGTCGCTCATGAGTTGGGCGATCATGCTGGCCAAGGCGTGGGAGTTCCGGAAGACGGACCGGGTGGGACGCGCCTTCACGCGCGAGTTCGCGCGCGCGCCGGCCCTCGATACCGCGACGGGCATCGTGCGGCGGAGCCCGTCCAGCCCGTTCACGCGCGTCTTCTCGCGCGCCGTGAACTTCTTCGCCGAGATGAAGCCGGGCGCGCTGCGCGACGCGACGAGCTCGCCGCTCAGCGGCTCGCAGGTGGAAGCGCTGCGCCTCGTGCTCGACTCCGAAACGTCGGAAGAGCGCGACCGGTTGTCCCACTTCATCCCATGGCTCGCCACGATCGGCTCGGTGAGCCCCCTCATCGGTCTCTTCGGCACTGTGTTAGGCGTGATCGACGCGTTCATGGGCATCGCGACCAAAGGGTCGGGCAACCTGAGCGCCGTCGCCCCGGGCGTCGCCGAAGCGCTCACGGCCACCGCGGCCGCGCTGGCCGTCGCCATCCCCGCCGTGTTCGGGTACAACATCTTTGCCGCGCGATTGAACCGGTTGGAGAACGAGCTCGAGGGCTTCGGCACGGAGATCATCGCGATGATGGTGCGCGAGGGCCGGATCTAGATGTCGCGCCGCACGCGCGGAAAGGGCCTGTCGCTCAACGCCGACATCAATGTCGTGAGCCTCATCGACGTGATGATGCTCCTCATGGTGATCTTCATGATCACCGCGCCCATGATGCAGGGCGGCGTCGACATCGCGCTGCCCGTTGCGCAAGCGCGCCCGCTCGAGGCACGGTCGAGCCTCGTCGTGTCGATCGACCACTCCGGTCAGATCTATGTCGATGAGGACAAGTTCACCTACGCCGAGTTCCGCTCCACGTTCAAGGCGCTGGCGTCGCGGCGCGGGCGTAACGGCATCTATCTCCGCGCCGATCGCGGCGTCCCGTACGGCACCGTGGTGCAGGTCCTGGCGGTGATGCGCGGCGCGGGCGTGGGCGACGTCGGCCTGGTCGCCCAACCCGAGGACATCACGAAGTGAGCACGGCCCTGCGCAGCGACCCGCGCGGCGCCCGACTCGGCGGTCCGTTAGGCATGTCGCTCGCGCTGCACGCCGCGGTGGTGGCGCTGTTCATCGTCGTGCATCCCCACGCGTCTCCCGTGATGCCCCCGATGTACCGCGTCAACATCGTCGCCGCGCCGCCCGGTCCGCGCGCCGCGGGCGTCGTCACGCCGACGCCGCCCAGCACGGCGCCCACGGAAAAAGCGCCGCCCGTTCCTAAACGAGCGGAGCAGATCCAGAAAGCGATGCCGATGCCGGCCAAGACCAAGGCCCCGCCGCCGCGCAAGAAAACGCCGCCTGCGACGCCGACGCCCGACGTGGCGCCCGCCAAGCCGACCACGCCTCCGCCGAAAGCAGGCGGCGGTCCCGAAGGCGGGCGCGGAACCGATGTCGCCAGCGTCAGCACGGAAGGCGTAGAGTTTCCTTTCCCCGGATATCTCGAAAACATTGTGCGCCAGATCGCGCTGCGATTCCACCCGCCCGGGAACACGAACAATACGGCCGAGGTAATGTTCCTCATTCGCCGCGACGGCTCGGTGTCCGACTTCCGATTCGTGACGCGCTCGGGGAATTTCGCGTTCGACCTCGAGTGCCAGGGCGCGGTCGATCAGGCGGCGCAGGTGAAAGCGTTCGGTCCGCTCCCATCCGGCTTCGCCGACGATGTGCTGCCGGTCATCTTCAGCTTCGATCCACGGGTGCTCCACTAGATGCAGCAAACGCAGCGATTCATCACGGGCGCCGCACTAGCGGTGTGCCTCGGCGTTCCCGCGCACGCGATGGCGCAGCAACAGGACACGACGCGCGGCGTGCGCATTGGCCTCACGTACCAGCCGGGTACCAAACCCGGTGTGGTCGTGTTTCCCGTGAGCGGAGCGGGAGGCGATTCGCTCCAGGCGATCGTCCAACGCGATTTCGACTACGGTGATCG
>JAICLH010000044.1 GCA_025927495.1 Gemmatimonadaceae bacterium | reverse complement strand
GGCTTGTCGAGCACCGCCACCAGGTCCACGACCGAAACGTCGGGGGTTGGAACGCGCATCGAGTAGCCATCGAGCTTGCCCTTCAGCTGCGGCATGACCAGGCCGATCGCCTTGGCGGCGCCGGTGGTGGTCGGGATCATGTTGAGCGCAGCAGCGCGGGCGCGCCGCAGGTCTTTGTGCTGGAAATCGAGCACCGGCTGATCGTTGGTGTAGCTGTGGATCGTCGTCATCGAGGCGTGGCGCAGGCCGAAGTTGTCGAGCACCACTCGCACCATCGGCACCAAACAGTTCGTGGTGCACGACGCATTCGATATGATGTTGTGGCGTTGGGCATCGTACTTCTCGTGGTTGACGCCCATCACGATCGTGATGTCCTCGTTCTTCGCCGGCGCCGAGATGATCACCTTCCGCGCGCCTGCCGCGATGTGCTTCTTCGCGTCGTCTGCTTTCGTGAACTTTCCGGTCGACTCGAGCACGAGGGACACACCCAGCTGCTTCCACGGCAGCGCGCCTGGATCTTTTTCGACGAGGACCCTGATCTCGCGGCCGTCGATGTGAATGCACCCGTCGCCGTGCGTCACCACGCCCGGGTATGTGCGATGGACGGAGTCGTACTTGAACAGATGCGCGAGCGTCTTCGTGTCGGTGAGATCGTTGATGGCGACGAACTCGATGTCGGTGACGCCCTGCTGCGCCGCTGCACGGATCACCTGTCGTCCGATGCGGCCGAAGCCGTTGATCCCTACGCGAATGGCCATGTCGTGGTCTGCTCCGATTGGTCAGCCGGCATCGCCGATTGCCGGCGCTCGGCCAAAGGTCACGATGCTGATGATCCGGGCGCCCGCGTCGAACAGCGTGGCCGCGCACTCGCCGAGTGTGGCGCCCGTCGTGATGACGTCATCGACGAGCACCAGATGCGCACCGCGAATCGTGGGCCGCTCGGACACGGGCACCGCAAACGCGCCCGAAACGTTGTGTCGCCTATCCTCCGGTGTCAACCGCGTTTGCGTGGCGGTTCGGCGCGTGCGGACGAGACACGATTCGCGCACGGGAACGTGACACCGCGCGGAGAGCGCGCGGGCGAGCAACGCGCTTTGATTGTAGCCGCGTTCGCGCAGTCGTGTCGCGGCGAGCGGCACGGGGACGAATGCGGCGCGCTCGGCGAGCACGTCCTCGGGCCACGGCAGGCGCGCCATGCGAGCGGCCATCGGTTCGGCGACGCCGCGCCAACCCGCGTACTTGAGCGCGTGGACGATCGCGCCGGCGGTGTGGCCCGGAATCCAACAGACGGATCGCGCCGCGCGCACGTACGGCGGAAGGAGTGCACACCAGCTGCAGTGCTCGCGCGTGAGCGGGTGACCGCAGCGCGCGCATCGCGGATACGGCAGCTCGTGGACGCGCACCCAACACCGGCCGCACACGAGGCCGCGATCGCCGTGATCGAGGAGACGCGCGCAGGCGACGCACGCGCGAGGGAGCAGCAGCTCGCCGAGCGCGGCCGCGATGCGTCGCGCGGTTCCGGTTCGCCATGCGGCAATCATGGATTGCCTGCCGCCTCCCACATCGCGTCGCGTGGCGCCTCGACGCCGAACCAGCGCTCGAAGGCGAGCGCTCCTTGCTCGACGAGCATGGCGAGCCCGTCGCCGGCGCGGAGTCCGCGCGCTTTGGCGTCGCGCACCCACGCCGTCTCGCCCGCTCGGTGGACGAGGTCGATGACGCCGACGGCGGCGCTCAGCAGCGCGACATCCACGGGGACCGCGTCGTCGGCCATACCGGCGGGTGTCGCGTTGACGACCACGGTGCAGTCCTGCACGGCATCGGCCGGGCGCGCCGCGATGCGATCGACCACGGGAAATCGCGCGGCGAGTGTTTCGGCGCGCTGCGGTGTGCGATTGGAGAGCGTGACGCGCGCGCCGGGCCATCGCTCGATAGCGGTGCACACGGCCGCCGCGGCGCCGCCGGCGCCGAGGACGGCGACGCGCGCGCCTAACGGAACGGAGCCGAGGACGCGGCGCGCTAGCTCGTCGAAGCCGGCGACGTCGGTGTTGTCGCCCGCGAGCGCGCCCTGCTGCACCCAGAACGTGTTCACGGCACCGGCGCGCTCGGCGACCGGCGTGAGGATGTCGCACATCTCGGCGAAGGCGGCCTTGTGCGGGATGGTCACGTTGCCGGCGGCGCGCCGCGCGACCAGGGCGCGGACGCGATCGCCTAACGCACCAGGCTCCACGTCGAGCGCTTCGTACGTGAGCGGGATCCCGGCGGCGCGCAGCGCGGCGTTCTGGAACGCCGGGGAGATGGAGTGCCGCACGGGATGGCCGAGCAGCACGAGCGCGCCGACGTCGTGCGCCGTCACGACACGCCCGGCGTCCGCTCCGCGTCGATCCGGTCGAGGACGAGCCGCAGCTCGCGATCGAGCTCGAGGTAGGTGTCGCGGTAGAGCTCCAACTCGCCGCCGAACGGATCGCCGATGGGCCGGTCGCTCGCGCCGCGCGACGCGTACGTCGTGATCAGGAATGCCTTGCCGCGCGCGCCTAACGATTCGAGCCGCTCCACGTGGTGCGGTCCCATGGCCAGCACGAGGTCGTACTGCTCCAGGAGCTCGGGCGTCACCAGTCGCGAGTGGTGGGACGACAGATCCGTCTGTCGCTCGAGACACACGAGCAGCGCGCCATCGGACGCGGGTGCGCCTTCCCACGCCGCGGTGCCCGCGCTCCCGAACTCGATGTCGGTGAGCGCGCGCTCCTGCGCGATGCGTCGCGCAATCGCTTCCGCCATCGCGCTGCGACAGGTATTCCCCGTGCACACGAAGAGCACTCGTAGAGGCGTCACAAATCTCCGATCAAATCGGACACGGATTCACGCAGCGTCGCCGAGGAGATCGCACCCGGCCGGATCACGCGCGGGCGTCGGCCCATGCAATCTACAACCGTCGACGGTGCCGAGGGCACGAGGCGCCCGCCGTCGAGGACGCGCAGCGTGCCGCGTCCGATCGCATCGGACCATTGCTGCTCGATCTCGCGCGATGTCATCGCCGGCGGCACACCGGGTCGGTTCGCGCTCGTCGAGGTGATCGGTTCGCCGTAGGCGACGATCAAGCGTGCCAGCGCCGGGTGCGAGGTCCACCGCACGGCGATGCCGCCTTCGGGTCCGCGCAAACGCGCCGGTAGCCGGCGCTCGCCTCCGGGCAGCACCAGCGTGAGCGGCCCGGGCCAATGCCGTGCCGCGAGGCGCGACGCGTAGCCGGTGAGGCGGAGGTCGTAGCGCGTGAGCATGTCGCTCGACGCGATCAAAATCAGGAACGGCTTGCCGGGCGGCCGCGACTTGAGCCGCACGAGCGCGGCAACGGAGTCCGCATCCACGGCGCTGCCGAATCCGTAGACGGTTTCCGTCGGATACGCGAGCACGCGGCGCGCGTGCAAGTGCGCGATGGTCGCCGACAATGACTGCTCGATTTCCGCCGGCGACCAGAACGGGACGGCGAGCGGCGGCGCGGTCATTGCGCCGTGAGCGCCAACGCCTCGGCACGCGCGAAGTCGGCTTCCTCGGTGATCTTCATCGCGCGCTCGCTGCCGCGCACCATCAGCACCGGCATGCCTAACCGCTCGCAGAGCGCGGCGTCGTCGGTGGCGCGAACGCCGCAGGCTCGCGCGTCGGCGTAGGCGCGCTCGATCATGTCGCGTGGAAAGGCCTGCGGTGTTTGCGCGCGCCAGAGGTGAGATCGGTCAACCGTCTCCGCCACGCGATCGGCTTCGTCGACGCGCTTGAGCGTGTCGGTCATCGGCACGCCGGCCACCGCCCCCGATCCCGTCCGCGCGACGGCGATCACGCGCTCGAGCGTGTCCGCATCCATCAGGGGGCGCGCGGCGTCGTGGATCACGACCGTGCGCACTTCGGGCGGGAGGTCCGTTAGGCCGGCGTACACCGAGTCGCCGCGCTCGCGCCCGCCGGCGGAAACGAGGAGCCGGTCGACATCGCACTGAAAGATCCACGGCGGCGGATCGCCGGCGAAGGAACGCGGCAGCACGGCGATCACGACGGCGACATCCGTGCGCTCCATGCACCGCTGCACGCTGTGCAGCAGCATGGGCTTGCCGGCCACCCATCGAAATTGCTTCAGTTCCGTGCTGCCCGTGCGCGAGCCCGTACCGGCCGCGACGATGATCACGCCGACGTCGGCGGTCGATACCGTGTCCACTATCCGTCCCGTCGCGCGCTGTAGTTCTCGAATCGCGTGTACGACTTGTGGAAGAACAGGTTCACGAATCCAATCGGCCCGTTGCGCTGCTTGCCGACGATGACTTCCGCGCGCCCCTCGAGCGAATTCCCATCTTTGTCCGTTGGGCCGTCGTACACTTCCTGTCGATAGATGAACATGACGACGTCGGCGTCCTGCTCGATGGCGCCCGATTCGCGCAGGTCGGACAACTGCGGCCGGTGATCGCCCGCGCGCTGCTCTGGCGCGCGGGACAACTGCGACAACGCGATCACCGGCACGTTGAGCTCCTTCGCCAGCGCCTTCAGCGAGCGCGAGATCAGGCTGATCTCCTGCTGTCGACTCTCGGTTGCCGGGCCGGCGATGAGCTGCAAGTAGTCGATGATGACGAGCTGGATGTCCGCATCGGCTCGCAACCGGCGCGCCTTGGAGCGGATCTCGAGCAGCGAGATGGCGGAGGTGTCGTCAATCCAGATCGGAGCCTGACTCAATGTGCCCGCCGCGCGCGCCATGCGCGTGAAATCCTCGTCGCGCAGCATACCCTTGCGCAATCGTTGGGCATCCACGCGTGCTTCCGATGTGAGCATGCGCTGCAGCAGCGATTCCTTGCTCATTTCGAGGGAGAACACCGCGACCGGCATCTTCTTTTCGATGGCGGCGTACTGTGCGATATTCAGGACTAACGAGCTCTTGCCCATCGATGGGCGGGCGGCGAGGATGACGAGGTCCGCGTTCTGGAAGCCGGACGTCATCTCATCGAGATCAGCGAAGCCGCTCGGGACGCCGGTGATGGTCTTGCCGCCGCGCTGCAGCGCTTCAATGCGCTCCATTGTCGGCCACATCAATTCTTTGATGCGGACGAATCCCTGCATGCCGCGCTGCTGGCTCACCTGGAACACGCGCTGCTCCGCTTGGTCGAGCAGATCGGCGGCGGTCGAGCGTCCTTCGTATGCTTCGGTAATGAGCGCGGTGCACGTCTCGATGAGGCGGCGCTGCAGCGCTTTCTCTTTGACGATGCGCGCGTGGTACTCGACGTTCGCCGACGTGGGAACCGCGTCGACGAGGTACGCGATGTAATCTTTGCCGCCGGCGATCTCGAGATCCCCGCGACGGGCCAGCTCGTCGGCGAGCAGGAGTGGATCGACTACATCGCCCCGCTCGACGATCGCGACCATCGCGCGGAAAATCCGCCGATTCCGTTCGCGGTAGAACATGGTGTCGTCGACGTGCTCGGTGGCGCGCAGGATTGCGTCCTGGTCCATGAGCATCGCGCCCAACACGGCGGTTTCCGCCTCTTCCGAGTAGGGGGGACGGCGTTCGCCTTGCCGATCATTTTCGGACGCCATCGAGGAGTCGACGAGCGAGCTGGACATCTTCCCAGGTTGGTCGCTTCCATGCGGGATTGCGGAGGAGCGCGGCCGGGTGATAGGTGACGACGACAGGAATCCCGTGGTAGCGGTGGATCGCGCCGCGCAGCTTGCTGATCGAGAGCTTCGTATCGAGCAGCGTCTGTGCGGCGAACGTACCGAATGCGACGATGACCGAGGGTCGGATGATCTCCAGCTGACGGATCAGATACGGACGACACGCATCCACTTCGGTGGGAAGCGGATTGCGATTACCGGGCGGCCGATGTTTGAGCACGTTGACGATGAACGCCTCGTCCCGGCTCAACTTAATCGCCTCCAGAATCTTCGTAAGAAGCATGCCGGCCTGTCCGACAAATGGGCGACCCGTTTCATCTTCGCTTGCGCCCGGCGCCTCACCGACGCACACGAGTCGCGCGGCGGCGCTGCCTTCGCCGGGCACCGGGTGCTTGGCCGTGCGATAGAGATCGCACTTCCGACAGCCTTTGATGAGCGCGGCCACGTCATCGATCGTCTGGCAGTGCGCGAGTTCCCCGCCGAAGAGCTCGTTGCCTTCGGTGCCCACGACCAGACCATCGGGCGGCAGCGCGGCCGGCGCAGTCGGCGCCTCGAGCGGCGCAGGTTCGAGGGGTCGCCGCGCCGGTGTCGCGGTGGAGACTTCGGCGCCTGCGCTGCGGAGCGCGTGTCGCCAGTCTCCGGGCGCGGGTGGGGTCGGCGCCGCATCGGCACGGCCGCGTCGGGCGGCGCCGATGATTTGCATCACGTCTTCCACCGACAGCGTATCGAGCACGAGCTCGACTTCGCCTTGGTCGCGCCGCTGTTCCAGATAGCGGCGGAGCAGGTCCTCAGCGTGCACGCAGGAGTGCCTCGACGCGGTCGAGGATCACGTCGGCGAGCGACGTCTTGGACATGACAGGGATCGGGTCGGCCGAGCCATCGGGCGCGAGAATGGTGACGCGGTTGGTGTCGGCGCCGAAGCCGGCGTCGGGTTCGTTCGCGCTGTTGGCGACGATGAGGTCGAGCTGCTTGTCGGCCAGCTTGGCGCGCGCGCTCTCGAGGAGATGGTCGGTCTCGAGGGCGAAGCCCACGGTGACGAGGCCCGGCGGTCGGTGCCTAACGGTACACGCCAGGATGTCGGTGGTGGCGGCGAGGGCGATGGACGCCGGTCCGTCCGCTTTCTTGATCTTGCTCGCGGCGGGGTCGGCAGCGCCGAAGTCGGCGGGTGCCGCGGCCATGATGAGCGCGTGCGCGCCGGGCATCGCCTGCCTAACGGCCTCGGCCATCTCGTCCGTGGTCTCCACGCGCACGAGCGACGGCCCGACGGGATCCGCGACCTCGAGCGGCCCGGCGATGAGCACCACGCGCGCACCGCGCCGCCACGCGGCCGACGCGATCGCCACGCCCATCTTTCCGCTGCTCCGGTTGGACAGGAATCGCACCGGGTCGATCCGCTCGCGCGTCGGTCCCGCGGTCACCACGACGGTACGTCCGCGGAGCGATGCATCATCGAGCACGCGTCCCACGTGCGCGACGATGATCTCGGGTTCGGGCATGCGACCCGGTCCGCTTCCCTCGCCCGCCGCGAGCGCGCCGACCTCTGGGTCGACCACGGTGTACCCCAGGTCGCGCAGATGCGCCGCGTTGCGCTGCGTTTGCGGGTGCGCCCACATCGCATCGTTCATTGCCGGAAACAGCAGCACGGGTGCGGTGGTCGCGAGCAGACAGGCCGCGAGCAGATCGTCGGCCCGTCCATGCGCGGCGCGGGCGAGGAAATCCGCGGTGGCCGGCGCGATTACGAGCGCGTCGGCGTCGCGCGCCAGATGGATGTGGTCGAGCGCGCGTCCCGGGGAGAACAGGTCGGTGTGGACGGCGCGTCCGGTGAGGGCTTCGAACGTGAGCGGCGCGATGAACTCCGTCGCCGCGCGCGTCATCACCACGTCGACCTCGGCGCCGGCGGCCGCGAGCAATCGCGCGACCCACCCCGATTTGTAGGCTGCGATGCCTCCGCTGACGCCGAGGACGATGCGCGCACCACCGAACGGGCGCACGTCGGGATCGGCGCCTAACGACCGCGGCGCGGGGTCACGCGGTACTCGATGCCCTCCTCGTTGGTGAGCTCCTCGAGGGCCCGCGTGGTGAGCTTCTTCTCGCGCGCCTCGTTCATGGTGCGCGGAAACTCGTTCAGCAGCCGCGCGTACTTGGCCGCGATGAGCACGCCGAGATATTTGTTGGCCGCGCGCTTGGCGACGTCGGCCGGCGTATACACCTGCATGTGATCTCTCCCTGAAAGGCGAATCGAATCCGCTAATTCATGTCATTCATTTCTTTCTCCAACCGCTCGATGATGCGCCGCACGTCGCGTTCCACGTTCTGCAACCGCTCGCGGCGCAGTCCTTCCGCATCGATGATGCGCGACACGTTGGACACCGCCTGCTCGAGCTCATCGTTCAGCACGACGTACTGAAACATCGGCACTGCTCGCAGCTCGCCCAGGGCACTGACGAGCCGCTTCTTCAATGTTTCGGGCGTCTCCGTTTGACGGCGACGCAACCGTTCCAGCAACACTTCGCCCGACGGCGGCAGCACGTAGATCAACACCGATTCCGGGAACACGGCGCGGAATTGCGCCGCACCGTGCACGTCGATGTCCATGATGACGTGTCGTCCGTCGCCCAACACACGGGCCACCTCGCTGCGCAACGTACCGTACAGGTGGCCGTGCACCGCCGCCGACTCTGCGAACTCGCCATGCTGCTGCCGCTCGAGAAAGTCGGCGGTCGACAAAAAATAATAGTCTTTGCCGTTCACTTCGTCCGCGCGCGGCGGCCGCGTGGTGCACGACACCGAGTACCCGACATCGGAGCGCCGCGCGAGCAGCTCATGCGTAATGGTCGTCTTGCCGCCTCCCGACGGTGCCGAGAGGATCACCGGAAAGACGTTCACTCGATGTTCTCCACCTGCTCGGCGATCCGCTCCAGTTCCTCCTTCACCGCGACCACGTCATGCGTCATGACGGCGTCGCGCGCTTTGCTTCCCGTGGTATTTGCTTCGCGCAGCATTTCCTGCAACAAGAAGCCGAGTCGCTTGCCGACCTGGTCCTCTGTCTTTCCATGCAACGCAGCGCGAAACGCCTGCACGTGCGAGCGAAACCGGTCCACTTCTTCTGCGACATCGAGGCGATCGGCGAGGATCGCGATTTCCTGCGCCAGCCGTTGGGGGTCGACGTCGACACCGCCCGCGAGCTCCTTCACCGATTCGCGCAATCGTTCGCGCTCCGAGACCAGTCGTTCCGGCGCGCGCGCCGCGATGCGATCCACCGCGCGCTCGACGATGGTGATGCGATCGGCGAGCACCCTTTCGATGCGCGCCCCTTCCGCCTCGCGCATCCGCGTGAGGGCGTTCACCGCGTCCTGCACGATCGCCGTGAGCTCGTCGGCGGTCCCTGTTGCATCGTGCGCGTCGCTGCCTAACACGTCGGGCAGCCGCAGAATGGTCGACACGTCGATCTCGCTCGACAGGCCGTGCTTTTTCTGCAGCGTGCGAACGACGGCCACGTAGTCGGCGAAGCGCCGTTCATCCACCATCGGACCATTCTCGCCCAGTGCATCGCGTTCCGTACGTGCGGAGAGCGAGACGTGTCCGCGCGCGATGGCCTTTCTGAGGACCTCGCGCACCTCGCCTTCCCAGCGCGACATCGCGCCGGAGAGCTTGATGTTGGAGTTGAAGAATCGGTGGTTCACCGTGCGAAGCTCGACGGTCACCCGTTGCGCGCCGAACCGACCCGTCGCGGCTCCGAACCCGGTCATGCTACGTATCATGGATAATCATGTAAGTTACGGTGGCGCAATGAGGTTGTCAATTTTGTCGATAGGGAATGGGGAAGCGCTCGCTGACGCTCGCTCGGGGAAGCGCTCTGCTGGGGGAAGCGGCGGCGACGCCGCCTGGGGGAGTGGAAGGACATCAGTGGTCTCTGGGTGGAGAGTGCCGAATCGCGCGGGCTCGCGCACGGGATTCACGTCGCGCAGACCATTGATGTCCTTCCACTCCCCCAGGCGGCGTCGCCGCCGCTTCCCCCAGCAGAGCGCTTCCCCAAGCGAGCGTCAGCGAGCGCTTCCCTCTTCCCGTTAGTTCACGGCTCAATTCCAGAACTGCCACCGCACACCGTACGTGAGCAGCTGCCGCGGCTGCGCGTAGCCCGGTACGATCTCGTAGATCGGCGGATTGATGCCGTAGATCGAGTGGAAGAAGATCACGGCGTCGAGGATGCGCACCTCGATGCTGCCAACGAGGACGTGGCTGAAGATCGCAAACGGCGCATTGTTGTCGAACGTCTCGTCCGTTGTCGTCGTCGGAAAGAGCACGTTCTGCCGGAATTCGTGTGCGATCGAGCCGCGGAATCCGAAGTTGCCGCTGGGGAACCGGCTCAGCCACTTCGTGTCGAGGTACAACTCTTCGCGCGTCTGGACCTGCGGGCGGTAGTAGCCGTTGTTCGAGTAGCGCACGCCCCACACGTCGGCGCCCACGTCCTTGTAGAACTTTCCGCGAATGGTGCCATAGATACCCGTCGCGGCCGCGGCGCGCCGCGCGACGAAGCTCGTGTCGTACGCGGCAAGGCCCGGCACGAGGGTCGCGTCCCGTCGCAGAATGCCGCCGGTGAACCAGGTGTTGAACACCTTGAGTCCCGCCTCGAGCCTAACGGCAACCTGCTCGCCGCCATCCACGCCGCCGCCGTGCCGGTGCGTCACCGCGCCGGTGATCGAGAAGAAGTCGAGCGGCGTGAACCGAGCCGATGCCTCCTCGGTGGACGTCGTATCGGGCCCCCGGTAGTCGGCGAAGAACGACACCGCCAATTCCTTCCGCTCGTAGGCGAGGCGCGCCTCGAGCGAGTTCAACGTACTGTTAGGCAGGAAGTGCAGACGGTCGGCGGCGCTCAGCCGCAGGCCCCAGCGCGTGAAGCCGCCCGTGGCCACGATCTGTTTGGCCGACATCGTCGTGTCGGCCGAGTCGGCAGGTGCAAAGTCGAGCTCCGGGTGGAACCCCGAGTGCTCGGCGAACTGCTCCGTGGCGACCATGACCTGCGCCCACGATCCCGAGTCGGGGTCGCCGTAACCGGCACGCAGGTACGCATCGGTGCGCGTGCGGTCCTGCTCGGGCACCACGCCGTTGACGCTGGCCACCAGATCCTGGTCCTGTTGGTCGCGCGTGCGGCTCGAGCGCATCGCGTACGCGTCGATACTCCATGCACCCTTCGCCCAACCGAGACGACCGGTGAGCGCGAGCTCGTCGCCGCCGCCGATGGTCGGATCGGAATTGGTGCCGTACTGCTGGCCGGCCAGCTGCAGCGCCATGCCGTTGCCGTATCGCTTGCCGTAGAAGCCGCGATAGAGGTTGGTGCCTTCGTCGCCCGTTAGGACATCGACGCGCGTGTTGGTCGACGTGCGCTGCACCCGCCAGCTGCGCAGGTAGACGCGTAACTCATCGGCGCCGCGTTCGACCGACACGTCCTCGAGCGAGAACAGCTGTACCTCCGATGGGTCGAGGGCGCCCGGCGAGCGCGGGTCGAGGTTCTCGATCTCCAGGCCGTCGTAGAAGTATCGGACACGCGCCGGATTCCCCAGATACGCGGCGTACTGCGGCGACGTGATCCATCCCGAGCGGAACGCCGTGACACCGGGGATGAGCTTGAGCAGATCGAGGAGATTGATCCCGCCCGACGCGAACATCTGATCGCGATCCCAGTGGTATTGCGAGCCGATTCCGACGAGCGGGGGACGCTCGGCGTGTGCGAGCGGCGCCTTGATCGTGTCCTTCGGCACCTGTGTCGTGTCGGCTGTGGTGTCGCTGTGCGCCGTGTCGGACGGCATCGGCACGGCGTGCTGGGTCGTGTCGGTCTCGGCGCCGGTCGCGTCCCTGCGCGTGGTGTCCGGCCGGGTCGTGTCGCGCGGTGCCGGAACGGCCTGCGCCGCCGCCGTCCCGCCGATGGCGAGCGCGAGCAGCACCACCCACGGCGCGCGCCTAACGGAGCGGCGGGCGACCGTCAGCGCGCCCTCCCCCGCACCAGCTCGACGAACGTGCCCACCGGCACGCCGGTGGGTCCCTTCGGGATGTACGTCAGGTCGGACTCCGAGTACGCGGTGCCCGCGATGTCGAGATGCACCCACGCGAAGTCCTCGGCGAACTCCTTGAGGAACATCGCCGCGGTGCACGCGCCGGCGGGACGTCCGCCCGTGTTCTTCACGTCGGCGACGTCGCTCTTGATGAGCTCCTTGTATTCGTCGTAGAGCGGGAGTCGCCACCCGGGCTCGCCCGCGCGCGTGCCGGCGGCGAGGACGTCCGATACGAGCCGATCGTCCGTGCCGAACACGCCGCTGGCGGTGTGGCCTAACGCAATCACGCACGCGCCCGTGAGCGTAGCCGCATCCACCACCGCCGACGGCGAGAAGCGCCGTGCGTACGACAGCACGTCGGCCAGCACGAGGCGTCCCTCGGCGTCGGTGTTGATCACTTCGATGGTCTTGCCGAGGTGGCTG
Organism: Gemmatimonadaceae bacterium; assembly: GCA_025927495.1. Lineage (GTDB taxonomy): Bacteria > Gemmatimonadota > Gemmatimonadetes > Gemmatimonadales > Gemmatimonadaceae > JADGGM01. The sequence goes on along the minus strand of JAICLH010000044.1, from coordinate 6,676 downwards.
CGGACCACGTCGCCGGGATTCACGGCGGTACCCGACGGCATGTTGGTGGTGCTGCCCACGATTCCCACGACGTTGACGGGCAGGGCGAGCCGCGCGATCGATTCCATTGCGCCCAACACACCGGCCGCGCCGCACATGTCGAACTTCATCGCCTCCATCCCCTGCGCCGGCTTGATCGAAATGCCGCCGGAATCGAAGCACAGTCCTTTGCCGACGAGCGCGATGGGCTTGGTGCCCGCCGGCCCGTGCATGTACTCGAGCGCGATGAGCTTGGGATCCTGCGGCGTGCCCTGCGCCACGCAGAGAAACGAGCCCATCTTCTCCTTCTCCATCTCCGCGCGGCCGAGGATCGTGACCTGCATGCCGTGACGAGCAGCGATCTCGCGCGCGGTGTCGGCCAGATAGGACGGCGTGCAGAGATTGCCCGGCATCATCGCGAGGCGGCGCGCGAGCGCCATCCCGTCGCCGATCGCGGTGCCGCGTTCGACTGCGCTCGCGGCAGCGGCGTCGTCGGACAAGATGACGGCCGACTCGAGCTCGGGGCGACGTTCGTCCGCCGGCGGCGGCGTCTTGAGATCGGCGTATTCCCAGGCGCCCATGAGGAGCCCGACTGTCACCGCCTCGACGGTGTCCGCGCCGCGCCCGCCATCGTGCCACGCCAGCGCGTTCGCGCCGAGCTTGCGCGCCTGGCGCGCGGCAATGCTCGCGGCGCGGCGCAGCGCGCCCGGCACATCCGACGGTTCGCCTAACCCAACGAGCAGCACACGCTGGGGATTCGCGCCGGCCGCGGCACCCGAGAGATGCAGCACCTCGTCGCGACCACCGCGGAACTCGCGTCTGCCAAGCGTTTGGCCGAGCGCTCCGCCGAGCTTCGCGTCGAGCGCTACGAGTTCTGGCGCCAGCGTCGGGTGCTTGCGAAACGCGAGGACGAGCAGCGGGACATCGACGGAGTCGGCGGCGGACCGGCGCGCGGTGACGAGAAAGGGCATTGATCCAGGCTCCACAGTGAGCAACGGAGCGAACGCGGCAGTGCCGCGCCCGCTCCGGCAGGTAACGAACCCGTTCTCGCGATCGACGCCACGGGTCGAGCGCGAGAGGCCGAAATCCGCTGGAAGTTACCGCGGTTTCTACCACACGGAACCCCTCGGGTTCCCGTGCCGGCCGCCTGCGCGCGCACATTCTCACCGCCTCGCCGGCATTCCACCACGGCTCCGGCGCGGTCACAACCCGTTTGCCTAACGAAGCCCGTCGGGGCGCACCGCACTCATTCTATTGAATTGCGACGCGCGCGGCGGCAATCTTCTCCGGGTACACCAGGCCGAGGAAAGGGACGCCATGGCAGGCTATTCGGGGACACCGCTGGCGGACAAGCTGGGCATCAAAGCAGGCATGTCGCTGTACGCATCGCATGCGCCGAGCGAGTACACGTCGATCGTCCACCCACTGCCCGACGGCGTGACGCTCGTGGCGCGCGCGACGCGAACCACGGATATGGTCCACGTGTTTGCATCGCGGGCGGCCGAGCTCGACGCCGCGCTCAAGCGGTATCGCCGCACGCTCGGTCCCACAGCCGTGGTGTGGGTGTCGTGGCCGAAGAAATCGGCGAAGGTGCCGACCGACATCACCGAAGACACGGTTCGTGCCCTCGCGCTTCCGCTCGGGTTCGTGGATGTGAAAGTCTGCGCCGTCGACGCGACGTGGTCCGGACTCAAGCTCGTGGTCCGCAGGGCACTGCGTTAGCATTATTCGACTACCGATGCATCTCTTTGAATCGCTGCCGCTGCGCGGCGTCACCCTGCGCAACCGCATCGTCGTGTCGCCCATGTGCCAGTACTCGAGCGAGGACGGATTCGCCACCGATTGGCACCTTGTCCACCTGGGGCAGTTCGCGGCCGGCGGCGCGGCCGTGGTGCTAACGGAAGCGACCGCGGTCACCGCGGATGGACGCATCAGCCCGCAGGACCTCGGCATCTGGAAGGATGAGCACGTGGATATGCTCGCGCGCATCGCGCGATTCGTGATGTCCCAGGGCGCGGTGTGTGGCATGCAGTTGGCGCACGCCGGCCGCAAGGCAAGCACGGGCCGGCCATGGGAGGGTGGCGGCCCAGTGGGCGTGGAGGCGGGTGGCTGGACCCATCTCGCGGCGCCGAGTGCCCTGCCCTTCGACGAACACTTTCAGACGCCGGATGCGCTCGATGACGCGGGGATCGCGCGCGTGGTGGCCGCTTTCCGATGCGCGGCCGAGCGTGCGCTCGCGGCGGGCATGCAGGTGCTCGAGCTGCATGCGGCGCACGGATACTTGCTGCACGAGTTTCTCTCCCCGATCGCCAACGTCCGCACGGATGCGTATGGCGGTGCGTTCGAGAATCGCATTCGCCTGGTGCTCGACGTAGTGGCCGGCGTGCGCGAGGTGTGGCCCGAGCGATTGCCGCTGCTCGTGCGTCTTTCGGTCACCGATTGGCGCGACGATGGATGGACGCCGGACGAGTCCGTGGCGCTGGCGCGTCGGTTAGGTGAGAGCGGCATCGACGCGATCGACTGCAGCTCGGGCGGCGTGGCGCCCAAGGTGCAGATTCCCATGGGGCCGGGATATCACGCGGCGTTCGCCGAACGCATCAGGCGAGAGTCGGGTGTGCGGACCGCGGTGGTCGGGTTGATCACCGGCGCGACGCAGGCCGACACGATCGTCCGCTCGGGGCAAGCGGACATGGTGGTGATGGCGCGCGAGCTGTTGCGGCGTCCGCACTGGCCCCTCGCGGCGGCGCACGAGCTCGGCCAGGAGGTGCGCTGGCCGCCGCAGTACCTGCGCGCCAAACCGCGCGCCTAACGAGCAACCGCCGTCGGCAGGCGAGTCACCAGCGCAACTCGGCCATCATCGCCGCGTAGGCGTCGATGCCATCCCAGATGTTCTGCACGCGTACGTTCTCGTTGGCGGCGTGCTGATTGTCGTCGTGGTTGGACACGGGCAACCCCACGAGCGGCGTGTGGAAGATGTCGTTGAAGACGTAGAGCGGCACGCTGCCGCCTAACGTCGGCACCACGGCCACGGGCTGGTCGGACGCGTTGGTCGCGGCGGCGATGACCGCGCGCGCCGCCGGCGTCGACATGTCCGAGCGAAACGCGGCGTACCCGTCCTCCCAGTCAAGCTTGATCAGCTTCGCGTGCGCGCGCCGGGTCGCCGAGTCCGGTGTGTCGGCGACGATCGTCCAGCCGTTCGAGCGAAGGAACGATTCGACGTCGTCGCGAATTTTCGCCGGCTGCTGGTCTGGAACCAAGCGGAAATCGACAGAGATCTCGGCGCTGACGGGAATCGCGTTGGTCGCCTCACCGCCGACCTTCCCCGCGCTGATCCCGCGGACGTTCAGCGCCGGCCGCATGATGGCATCGATCAGGCTGCCGGCGGACTCGCTGCGACCGATCTGGAATTCTTGCTGCAGTTCGTCCTCGACCGGCGGCAGCGCCGCGATCGCGTCGCGTTCGGCCTTGGTCTCCGGTCGCACGTCATCCATGAAACCGGGGATGAGCACGCGCCCGTCCGGCGCGCGTAGTTCGGCGATCAGCTCGGCGGTCATGGCCGCCGGGTTCGGCACCCAGTTTCCGTAGTGTCCGTCGTGCAGGGCTTTGATCGGCCCATAAATGATCGCGTCGAACCCGATCGTACCGCGCGCGCCGAAAAAGAGCAGTGGGCGCCGCGATTGGTGCACCGGTCCATCGCCGATGAGCCAGAGGTCCGACCGCAGTCTGTCCGCGTTCGCGCGCAGGATGTCCGCCAGATGCGGCGACCCCGCTTCCTCCTCTCCTTCCCAAACGACCTTGATGTTGACGGATGGTTTTTTGCCTAACGCTTTGAGCGCGTCGAACGCGGCGAGGAACGCAATCTCGGAAATCTTGTCGTCGCCCGTGGAGCGGCCATAGAGGCGCCAGTCCGGGTCGTACGGTGGCTTGGCGGTCGTCAGGTCGACCACGTGGTCGCCGCTGCCGAGCGGGGCGCTGCGCATGATCGGTTCGAACGGCGGCGTGGCCCACTGCGACGGCGTCACGGGTTGGCCGTCATAATGCGCATAGAACACCACGGTGCGCGCGGCGCCGGGCGTGGCCAGCGAGCCGAACACGACCGGTGGTGCGTTAGGCACACGGAGCAGCGTGACATCGAATCCGCGTTGCGCGAGTTGCTGCTCGAGGTAGGCGGCGGCGGCGGCGACGCCGTCCGGGTTGGCGGCGACGCTCGGGAAGCGGACGAGCTGTTCGAATTGCGCGATGATCTGCGTCTCGTGCGCGGCGCGCCACCTATCCACCTGGCGCTTCAGGTCATCGCCCCGGACGCTCGTCGTACACAGCAGTCCGACGATCACGGTCGCGCCGATTGCCACGCGCATGTCGATGCTCTCCTGGTTGCGATCTGGGTTCGCCGTCGATTCACACCTGGATACCGCTCCATCCTGGTAACCCTCCGAGACCGTGGTTGTCCAGATGGGCGCATCGCCCACACGCGGGGCGGCGCCGGTTCGCGCCTAACGGGAGAGCGGCGCGGCGAAAACTGTGAATCGCTGGGCTTCTACGCTCATGAGGACGCGGAAAGAGCGGACACAACGGAAAAGGCGGAAGCCAGAGTCTGAAAACCTGCAGGCTGTTGTTGGTCGCCCCGCTCGTCGTTGCCGGCGCGCCGGCCGCGCGACGCCTAACGCTTGGGCGGAAACAGCGCCGCGAGCTCCGGAACCTGTCCCGCCAGTGTCCACCCCGCCATGCCGTGTCGCCAGACCAGCGTCTCCGGTGTGAGCACGCCGGGAACAGCCAGCGCGCTCTGATCCACCGGCCCTTTGCGCTCGCCGCCCACTGCGTAGTACCACCGCACCGACGGAAGCGGCGGGGGCTCGTATGCACCCACGGCGGGCACCGGCGGCGCCGCGGCCGCGACGGCGCGCTGGCCCAGGGCCGCGCCCATCCCGATGCCGACACCCGCTGCCGCGCCGCCGCTCGGATTGCGCGCCGCGTCGCGAATCGCGTCGGCGCTCTGCAGCTGCGCGTACGTGTCGAGCTGGCCGCGCAGCATGCTCATGCGCGTCTGCTGGTCGAGCGTCGCTTCGACCTCACTTGGCAGCGACACGTTCTCGATCACGAACTGTGTGATGGTCAAGCCATACTGGTCGAACTGGGGCGCGACGCGCTGCTGCACGAGCGCACCGACTTCGGCGTACCTGGCCGACAGCTCGTAGATCGAGATCCCGCCCTCGGCGAGGACGCCGCTCACTTTCGCCACGATGAGATCGCGGAGCTGATCGACGATCTGGTCGGTCTGGAAGCCCGCCGTGGTACCGCTCAACTGCTCGACGAACTTGCGCGGGTCGACCAACCGCATCGCGTACGTTCCGTATGCGCGCAGCCGTACCGGTCCCAGTTGGGCATCGCGCAGGATGACCGGGTTCGTCGTGCCCCACTTCTGGTCGACGAACTGCCGCGTGCTGACGAAGAGGACGTCGGCCTTGAACGGGCTCGCGAAGCCGTACTTCCAGCCCTGGAGCTTGGACAGCACCGGCATGTTCGCGGTCGAGAGCTCGTGGCGGCCGGGCGGATAGACGTCGGCGATGCGTCCCTCATCGATGAGCATCGCCGCCTGCGCGGGCCGCACGATGAGCTGCGCGCCGTTCTTGATTTCGTTCTGCGGGCGCGAAAAGCGCCATGCCATCGTGGTGTCGGTCTGATCGGGCCATTCGATGATGTCGATCAGCTCGCCGCTGATGAATTCTCGCAACGTCATGTGTCGCTCCGGTGTGCGCTCGTGCAGGGTCAGTGGAAGATCGCGTCTAACAACGAGCGCAGGGTCGCGTTCTGCGCGTCGGACGATTGGACGTGCATGGTAATGGACCCGAAGCTCACGGCGCCGGAGGCACCGGGCATGAGGAGCGAAGGGCCGATGAGGCCTAACGCACGCTGCTGCATGGCGCGCTGGGCGTCATCACTTTGCTGCATCTGCTGCATCCCGCCGCGGGCGACGAAGTCGAGCACGCCGCGCAGCTCATCTTTCTCGAACCACACGCCGTGGTTCTTGCATACGTCAATGACGATGCCGGACGAGTGCGCGAAGTTAATGCGGTTCATCACCTTCGAGCACTCGGGGCAATGGACGTAGCGCACCGCCGCCGGGTGCGCCACGGGGGCCGACGCGGGGAGACAGCCGGTGGCTCGAGCGACGAGACCGCGCGCGTCTTTCTCGGTGCACAGCGCGCTGAAGGCATCGGGGGCGAGCCACGAGCTGCCGCACTTGGAGCACTGGTGCATGGTTGTCGAACCCACTTGCACCGCCGGCATGTCGCCGCTGCATCCTGGGCACTTGAGAACGGGACCACCAACGGCCGCACCTGGCTCGACAGCTTTCGCACCGCAGTGCGGACAGAACTGGGAGCCGACGAGCATCGATCCCATGCACGCCGGGCATGCGACCATCGCGAGGCGGGAGCCGCAGTAGGCGCATTGCGTCGCATCGGGCCCCGACGGGGCGCCGCAGCTGGGGCAGTTGAGCGATGTTGGCATCGATCGATGAATGTTCGGCGCTCCGAGAGCTAGCGGGTGGCAGCGGAAGGACGCCGTGTTGCACGGCCGAGTCACGGCGTGCAGTCGCGCGGGGGAGGAGGAGGCGGTGGGACCCGGCCGGTGCTTCGCGGGCCGCGCGTCAGTGCCG
>JAICLH010000085.1 GCA_025927495.1 Gemmatimonadaceae bacterium | reverse complement strand
CGTTTGTGTTCGCGGGCCATCACGACGCCGCAGCGGTCATGGCCGTCCCGGCATGGTCATCGGCTTGAACGACGCGGGCGGCGTGAACTCGGATGCGGGCACCGATTTCGCCTCGATGCTCGTCGCCACGAAAGCCTCCCGCACCTTACCGTCCTTGTATGTCGTGACCTTGAGCGGGAAGAAGCCGCCCTTGGCGCTGAACAGCGACTGCAGCGTCGACCATGCGCCGACCGCGCCGCCACGCCCCTGCGCGCCCGGGGGACTGAACATCATGAAGTTGCCCATGTCGGTGGCGATGCACGCGTCGCTCTCAGTACCCTCGTCGGGATCGGTGGCGTGATAGATCTCGCACTTGTGGCCGGCCACCACGTCGCTCTTGCCGGTGTCCGAGATCTTCAGCTTGCTCATCTGCTTCTGCGTTTCGGCCTCCGCCTTGTCCATCGGCATGGTCATGTACATCTGGCGCGAGGTCATCACGATCGTTGCCGTATTCTGGCTCCTGTTGAATATCATGCTGATCGGGCCGCTCTCTTTGTCTTGCGTGACCATCTTGGCGATGCCACCCGGCCCCTCGATGTACTGGATGTCGCTGGCCTCGTCCTGATCGGCCATGTGCTGTTGGTTGTGGAACGTGACCACGCCTTGCCACTGGGCGCCTAACGGAGCGGCGGCGACGAGCGCGGCCAGCACGGCGGCGGCCGGCGCGCGCGTGAAACGGTGTGCCATCTGCGGACTCTCCATCGAGGGTGAAGGGCGTGCGTGTGGGCGATCGGGTTCCATGGTAAAACGGATGTATTCCGCGATTGCTCTCACCGCGGCACCTTGATCATGCTGCGATTCGGGCGGAAGGTCGAGATCGTCCTGGCGTGCGCCGTGGTGCCGTGCGCACTGGAGGTGCTGCCGGCCTCAACCGTACTTCGCTGGCTGAAGCGAACCCCGCGGCGAAACGGCGATGCGATCGCGCCTGGCCGCATCGCGCACCACGTCGACCGGCTTCTGATCCGCGCGCCCTGGGTGTGGCATTACACATGTCTGCGTCGGGCGGCTGTCCTCGCGGTCCTGCTCCGACGCGATGGACGCGACGCCGATGTCGTACTCGGCGCGCGCCGTCGCGCGGATGGAGAGCTCGAAGCGCACGCGTGGGTCCGGTGCGACGGAGAAGATCCGTTTCTCGAGCACGGCGACGTGCGCAGCTATCGCGCGCTGCGCACGCCGTCCGATCCAACGTCTCACGACCCGTGACAGTCGCTCACTTCGTGGGTCTCGAGATCGAGCGTGCACGTCAGGCCTCCTACCTCCAGCGTGACGTCGGCCGTGCCGTTGAACGTGATCATCGCGCGGCGCGTCACTGTCCTGGTCTGCGTGCGCGTGGTGCGGTCGGCCTCGAAGTGCACGGTCACGTTGTGCACGATCGAGCCGCTCACCGGCCAGATATTCTGTGACCGCGGCATGTCGAACGTCACGTTCGTCGCGGTGTCGTAGGCCAGGTAATGCCAGTGGCGCGTGACGTTCTGTCCGACGAACATCGTGCTGTCGTGCCGGACGCCAACGCGATTCCACACGTGCGTCACAGGAGTCCCGCTCCGGTCGATGCTCAGATTCGCTGTGTCGCGACGATCGACCCACACCGTGCGGAACGGAAACCAGCCCTGCGTATACGAGCCGGTGAGCGTGTGGATGTGATTCACCGAATCCGTCGCATCGGTGAAGCCGAGCGCGACGGTGGTGCCGTCCCAGAAGCGCTTCATGTTCGTTAGGCTCAAGCCGCGCCACGTGCTGGTACAGGTGAACCAGCCCTGGCCGTCAGGGCCGCTACAGTCCGTGTTCACGCTACGGTTCACGTCTAACGTGAGACCGGGCGCCGGCACGCCCAACGACGCGTCGACGCCGTCCGATTGTTCGTCGGACGTCATGAGGTCGACCGACGTCGCCATGGCGTCGCCCACATCGTTGGCGATGCCGTTCGTGATCGCGGAATCGGCCACGAGTTGATCCGGCGACGTGGCTCCGTCGCTGCTGCAGGCCGCGAGTCCGGCAATCATCGCCGCGGCGCCCATGCATAACACACGGTATGTCGGGTGCATACGCTCCTCATCAGAGAGTGCTTGTGCTCGTAAGACGAGGGTCGAACCTGCGTGTTAATGCGCGCTTCCTTTTCTTTATGCCGCTCTTACGATTCACTGCACCATGCCGCGATCTCCTTTTGCCAGAACGAAGGTCGTTTGCACGCTCGGTCCCGCAAGCTGCTCGCCCGAGGTGCTCCGAAGCCTGATGGACGCGGGTCTCAACGTGGCCCGCATCAATTTTTCACACGGCACACACGATGAGCACGCCGAGACCATCGCCACCGTGCGACGTCTCGGGCGGGAGTTGGATCGCCCTGTCGCGATCCTCGGCGACCTGCAAGGGCCGCGCATCCGCGTCGGTGATCTAGCATCGCCGGCGGAGCTCGCGCCCGGCGCTGATATCCTGCTCGTACCCGAAGACCAGGCGCGGGCGGGCGAGATCCCGATCACGTACCACGCGCTGGCCGATGACGTGAACGTCGGCGATCGGGTGCTGATGGATGACGGGCTCATCGATCTCGTCGTGCTGGAGGTGTCGAAGCCGCGCGTACGTGTGCGCGTGGTGCACGGCGGCCTGCTGCGCAGCCACAAGGGCATCAACCTGCCTGGCGTGGAAGTGTCGGCTCCGTCGATTACCGACAAGGATCGCGCCGACATCGCGTTCGCGATCGAGCAGGGGCTCGACTACCTCGCGCTGAGCTTCGTTAGGCGGTCCGACGACATCGCCTCGCTCCGCCAACTGGTGCCCAAGGATCTGCTCGTCGTGGCCAAGATCGAGAAGGACACCGCGCTGGCCAACATTCGGGACATCATCGAAGCGTCGGATGCGGTGATGGTCGCGCGCGGCGACCTCGGCGTGGAGCTGCCGTTCGAGGAAGTGCCGTTCGCGCAGAAGCGCATCATCGCGCTCGCCAACGCACTCGGCCGGCCGGTGATCACCGCTACGCAGATGCTGGAGTCCATGGTGTCGAATCCGCGTCCAACGCGCGCCGAAGCGAGCGACGTGGCCAACGCGATCCTCGACGGCACGGATGCGGTGATGCTGTCTGCGGAGACGGCGATGGGCGAGTATCCCCAGCTCGCGGTGCACGCGATGACGCGCATCATACTCGAGATCGAGCGGCGGCCGATTCCTCAGGCGGCAAAAGTGCTCGCGCGCCGCGAGTCGGACGCCGCGGTGACCACGGAAGACGCCATCGCCGCGGCCACGAGCGCTGCGGCGAACTCACTCGATGCGCCCGTCGTGATGGTGTTCACGAAGAGCGGATTCAGCGCGCGCATCGTGTCGGCGCACCGGCCAGGCGTGCCCATCGTCGCCATCACCGACGTCGAGCGCACGTACCGCCAGTTGGCGCTCGTCTGGGGCGTGTATCCGGAGCTCGTGTCTCCGGCGGCGACGTACGAGGAAATGTTCGAGCGCGGGAGCGTCGCGGTGAAAGAGGCCGGTTTCGCGAAACCCGGCGATCGGGTACTCGTCACCGCCGGGGTCCCGTTCGACGTGCCAGGCACGACGAACTTGCTGCGCGTGGAACACGTGTGAAGCTCACATTTTTGGGCACCGGGACGAGCTTCGGCGTTCCGCAGATCGGGTGCAACTGCGCAGTGTGCCGCTCGCCCGACCCGCGCGACCGTCGCACGCGCACGAGTGCGGTGATCGAGACGGACCGCGGTACGCGTCTCCTCATCGACACCGCGCCCGAGCTGCGCCTGCAGCTGATCGCCAACGACATCGATCGCGTGGACGCGGTGCTGTTCACGCACGAGCACGCGGATCACACGCACGGCATCGATGATCTCCGCGCGGTATCGCTGCGTCGCGGCGCGCCGCTTCCTCTCTATGGCGCGCCGCGCACGCTCAACCAGCTCGCCCAACGGTTTCCATACATCTTCGACGACGACGTGCGGCCGCCGCCCGGCACGTCGAAACCGGAAGGACACGCGCATCCGCTGCGTGAGGGCGAGGTTGTCCAGATCGGCGATGCCGCCGTGCTGCCCGTTGCCGTGCCGCACGGCGAAGTGTCGGTGCTGGCGTATCGCGTCGGCCCGATCGCGTACGTGACCGATGCGAAGCGGATTCCACCCGACGCGATGGACGCCTTTCGCGGTGTCGAGGTGCTGGTGCTCAACGCGCTGTTGCGCACGTCGCACCCGACGCACTTGAGCTTCGCCGAAGCGATCGACGCCGCGCGAGCGATCGGAGCGCAGCGCACGTACTTCACGCACCTCACGCATCACAATCGCCACGCCGATCTCGAGGCGGAACTGCCGCAAGGTATCGCGCCGGCGTTCGATGGTCTTACGGTGAGGGTAGGCGGTTAGCGGCGCCCCTTGCGGGCGCTGGCCCGGTCGGTCAGTGTTCCTTTCATGCCGCGCTAACCCGCGGCGTGACAATGTCGTCCTTCGCGCTTGGGGGGCTGGGTGCATCAGTTCGGCAGTGACGTCAGAGTCGAACACGGTCGAGTGACGGTGGTCAACGAGGCCGTGCTCCAAACCGACGCGATGGACGAGTTGGTTCGTGAAGCGGTATTCGGACAGGGACAAACGAAGGATCACGCGCAGTGGCTGCTGTGGGAGATCGGGCAGGCGGCTGGTGTTCGTCCCTCGAGCATCCACGATCTCTATCTGGCGCGCGGACGCGGCAAAACGCACGGCTTCACGGTGCCGGCGATCAACGTGCGCGGCATGGCGTACGACACCGCGCGCGCGGTATTTCGTACAGCCGTGAAGCAGAAGGCCGGCGCGTTCATCGTCGAAATCGCCCGCTCTGAAATCGCCTACACCGACCAACGCCCGCGCGAATATGTGGCGGTGATGCTCGCTGCCGCGCTGCGCGAAGGATTTCGCGGCCCGCTGTTCGTGCAGGGGGATCATTTCCAGGTGAACGCGAAAAAATTCGCCGTCGACCGGCGCGGCGAAGTCGCAGCCGTGAAGCAGCTCGCGCAGGAAGCCATCGCGGCGGGTTTCTTCAACATTGACGTCGACACGTCGACACTGGTCGACATCTCTCTTGCGACGCTCGACGAACAGCAGCGGCTCAACTACCAAACGGCGGTCGACATCGCGCGCTACATTCGCGAGATCGAACCCGACGGCATCACGATCTCCGTGGGCGGCGAGATCGGCGAAGTGGGTGCGAGCAACAGCACGGTGCCCGAGCTTCGCGCATACATGGATGGCTTCAACGCCACGCTCAAGGAACGAACGGGCGCGACAGCGGAAGGTCTCTCGAAGATCAGCGTCCAGACGGGTACGACGCACGGTGGCGTGTGTCTCCCGGATGGCACTATCGCGGATGTCAAACTGGATCTGAACGTGCTCGAGCAGTTGTCCAAGGTCGCGCGCGATGACTATCAGCTGGCCGGCGCCGTGCAGCATGGCGCGTCGACGCTGCCCGATAGCGCGTTCGACAACTTCCCGCGCGTCGAGGCCGCCGAAATTCACCTGGCCACCAACTTCCAGAACATTCTCTACGACCACATGCCGGATGCCTTACGCAGCCGCATCTACCAGTGGCTCGACGAGAACGCGAAGGACGAGCGCAAGCCGAAGGATTCCGACGACCAGTTCTATTACAAGACGCGCAAGAAGGCGCTGGGCCCGTTCAAGCGGGACATCTGGGACATGCCGGAGTCGGTGAAAAGCGACCTGGCGACGGTTTACGACAAAACCTTCGGCTTCCTGTTCGAGCAGCTGCGCGTCTCGAACACGGCGGACACGGTCACGCGCTTCGTGAAGGCTCCGACGATGCACCGTGCACCCGGGGCGCCGGTTGCCGTGCACGCGGCACCGGACGACGCGGAGGCGGGCGAATAACCAGCGCCGTCGAAGCGCGGTGGCACGCGGCGCTCGAGCGCCTGGCCGAGCGTGCCGCACACGAGCTCAAGAATCCGCTCAATGGACTCGCCCTCAACCTCGAGGTACTGCGCGCGAGGCTGGCGCGCGGTGTCGACGCATCCAGCGTCACCCGATTCGCCGACGCGGCATACTTCGAGCTCGAGGCATTGTCCGAACGAGTCGATGCGCTTCTTGCATTGGCGCGGCCTGCACGAGAGCCGATAGATTTACATGCAATGATCAAGAAGTTCGCGGCGCTGTATGGCGCAGCGGCGGCAGCGGAGGGAGGGTCGTTGTCTGTCTGGGCGGCACCGGACATGCCGCTCGTAACCGACGCCAATGCCGACGCGGTACGACTGGTGCTGGCAGCCGCAGTCGACATGGTCACTCTTCCTGCGGGCGAGGCAGAGTGCGGTGTGCGAGCCGACGAGGAAAGCGGCGAGATCGCCGTGACGGTAGTACGGAAGGGATCAAGTGGCGATGCGCGACCCGCGGGAGAAAATGAGTTACGGCTGGGCGCGGGCGTGAAGGACGCGGCTCTCGAAGCTGGAATTCGGGTGCTCGATAGGGTGGATGGAGTTACTATCATCTTTCCCCGCGCCGATGGCCGGCGACAGGAGTCGCAGATTTAGGACATGGATACGCCCAAGATTCTCATCGCCGACGACGAGCGCAGCATCGCCGCGGGACTGAGCGCCGTCCTCGAAGAAGAAGGCTACGCTGTCGAAGTCGCGGCGGACGGACAGAAAGCGCTCGAGCACCTGCTCGAGGGCACGTTTGGCGTCATCCTGGCCGATCTGAAGATGCCTAAGCTCGATGGTCTCGCGTTGCTACAGCAAATGCAGGCCAACGAGATCACCAGCGAGTGCATCATCATTACGGGACAGGCCACCGTCGATTCGGCGGTCCAGGCGATGCGTCAGGGCGCCTACGATTACATCGAGAAGCCGCTCACCGCCGAAAAACTGAATCGCCTCAAGGCGCTCATCCCGAAGGCGCTGGAGAAATTTCAGGTCAAGCAAACAAACCGCGCCCTCGCGTCCGAGCTGCAGGCGCTCACGCACTACGGTGAACTGACCGGCCAGTCGGATGCGATGCGGAACGTTTATCAGGTCATCGACGCGGTTGCGCCGTCGACGGCCAGCGTACTGATTCTCGGCGAGTCGGGAACGGGCAAGGAACTGGTTGCGCGGGCGATCCACCAGAAGAGCGAGCGCGCGCGCGGACCGTTCCTCGCCCTGAATTGTGCGGCGCTGCCCAAGGACATTCTGGAGAACGAGCTCTTCGGGCACGAGAAGGGCGCCTTTACCGGCTCGACCAACGAAAAGCCGGGCGCGTTCGAGATGGCGCACGAGGGCACGTTGTTCCTGGACGAGGTCGCGGAAATGGCGTCCGACATCCAGGTCAAACTGTTGCGTGCCCTGGAGTCGCGGCAGGTTCGCCGGTTGGGCGGTAGGAAGGAGATCGATGTCGACATCCGCGTGGTGGCGGCGACGAACAGGGATCTGCAGGAGGCGCTCGCCGAAGGCGAGCTGCGCGAGGATCTGTACTATCGGCTGGCAGTCGTCGAGCTGTATCTGCCTCCCTTGCGGGAGCGCATGGGGGATCTGCGCTTGCTGGCGACGGAGTTTTTGGCGCGGTTCTCCCAGCAGAATGGAAAGAAACTGACGGGCTTCGATGATAAGGCCATGGATTGGATTCTCTCGTACCACTGGCCGGGCAACGTCCGCGAATTGAAGAACGCGGTCGAGCGTGCCGTGATCATGACGCGCGGCACCGCCATTGGGCTGAACGATGTCGTTCCACGCCATTTGCGCAATTCGACCGAAGCGCCGGCGGCGGTGTCGCTTCCTGTCGGATCGACATTGTTGGATGCGCGGCGACAACTTACGCTCAAGACGTTCTCGATGACCGGCGGCGACGTGGAACGCACGGCGCACATGCTGGGCACCACGGCGGGCGAGGTGCGGGCCGACCTGGCCGCGCTGGTCGAGCCGGCGGAAGACGACGGCGAGCGCGACGCGGCGGCGCGAAACGTGAAGAGCTACGGATCCGTCAAGGACAAGGACACGGTCCGCCAGAAATCGAAGGGTCGTCGGTGAAGAGACGAGGAGATGAGGACATGAAGCACAGGGCGCGCTACGAGGACGAAGAAGAGGACGAGCCGTACGTGGTGATCGAACGTCGCGGAAGCGGCGCGTCGTCATTTCTCGTCGGGCTTGCCGTGGGTGCGGGGGTCGCACTGTTGTTCGCTCCGCAGAGCGGCGAAGAGACGCGTCGCCAGCTCAAGCGCCGCGCGCGACGCGCGGCACATGTGGCTCGCGATGCAGCCGGCGATCTGTCCGACTCAATGGTTGATCGCTACGAGCAGGCCAAACGCAGCGTCGAGGATCGGCTCGACTCGGCGCGCGAGGCGCTCGAGATTCGCAAGCACCAGGCGCAGGAAGCGTTTCGCGCCGGCCGGGAGGCCGCGCAGCAGGCGCGGCTGGATCTCGAGGCGCGGATCGCCCAGTCGAAGGCGAACTACCGCGCCGCGACCAACCAGTCACGGGTCACGCGCCGCTCCACGCTCGCGCCTAACGAAGAAGTGACGGACTCGGCCGACCGGGAGACCGAGTAGGAGCTCCCATCTCCTCCGCCTTCGTTGGGCCGACGCCCGCGGCCCCCGTCACGCCCAACCACAAGCTGTCGCTACCCGGACGCTTCTGGGCGGCAACGAAGGACTACGCCAAGCGCATCTGGGACAACGCCGGCGAAGACAACATCTTTTTTCTCGCCGGCGGCATCGCGTTCAACATCTTGTTGGCGGCGGTGCCGTTCGTGCTGCTCCTCCTCTCGGGACTCGGCTATCTCTTGAACCAGTCCGAGGCGCAGTCGGCCGCAAATCTGTGGCGGTTCATCGATCAGCTGCTGCCGCCGCACAGCCAGAACGCCGACTCCCCGATGTACAAGATCATCAACGATGTGATCCGCGCGCGGCGGTCGGTCGGGATTTACGGCCTCATCGGCTTCGTGTGGTTCTCGACGCGGTTGTTCGGCACGCTGCGCAGCGTGCTCGCGGAGGTGTTCGACATCGAGCATGAGCGCAGCATCATCGCCGGGAAGCTCTTCGACATCGAGATCACCGTCGTGAGCACGATTCTCTTCGTGGCCTACACGGCGGTGAATGCGTACTTGCGGCTGGCGACCACGCACGGCATCGCGATACTGCAGCGCCTTGGACTGCAGCGGGACGTGATGGGCCGGCTCGAGTACGCGATCGGCTCCGTGATCGCGTCGGCATTCATGGTGCTGCTCTTCTTCTCGCTCTACAAATTTCTGCCCAACCGAAAGATTCGGTGGCAGTACGCGCTGCTGGCGGCGATCGTGACGAGCGCGTTGTTCGAGCTCGCGAAGGCCTTGTTCACCTCGTACGTTGGGCACTTCAATCCGGGAAGCCTGTACACCGGCACCCTCACGGCACTCGCCGTGATCGTGTTCTGGGTCTATTATGCGTCGGTGATTTTCATCTTAGGCGGCGAAGTGGGGCGGGTGTACGAGCTGCGCCGGGTGCGGCGTCTCCAACGCGAGACGCTCGAGGACTGACCGCCGGGCCCGGGCGGTCTCGCGGGTTCCCACACTGAGCGTATGTCGATCGATCTTCGCAGCGATACGGTCACGCGTCCCACCGCCGCGATGCGGCAAGCGATTGCGACCGCCGAAGTGGGCGACGATGTGTTGGACGGCGATCCCACGGTCAGAAGACTCGAGTCGCGCATCGCGACGATGCTCGGGAAAGAGTCGGCGCTCTTTTTCCCGAGCGGCACCATGGCCAACCAGACTGGTGTATGGCTGCTCTCGCGTCCGGGGACGGAAGTCCTGCTCGGCACGGGGTCGCACGTGATGATGTATGAAGCGGCCGCCGCGGCCGCGCTGTGCGGCGCACAGGTGCGGCCGGTGCAGGGGACCGGTCTGGTGATGGACGCCGAGTCGCTGCGCGCGGCGATCAGACCGTATTCGCCGTACACGTTGTCGGCGAGTCTCGTATGCATCGAGAACACGCACAACGGCGCAGGCGGCGTGGTCACGCCCCTCCACCAGATGCGCGCGATCCGCGACGTGGCGCGCGAGCATTCGTTAGGCATCCATCTCGATGGCGCGCGCTTGTGGAACGCGCACGTGGCATCGGGCACACCGCTCGCCGATTTCGCCGCCTGCGCCGACACGGTGATGGTGTCGTTCTCGAAGGGACTCGGCTGTCCCGTCGGCGCCGCGCTCGCCGGTCCGGCGTCGCTCATGCGCGACGGTTGGATGGTGCGCAAGCGGTTCGGCGGCGGGATGCGGCAATCCGGCTTGCTCGCGGCGGCGGTGCTCTATGCGCTCGATATGCACATGGAGCGGCTCGCGGATGACCACGCGCGTGCGCGCCGGTTCGCGAAGGCCGTGGACGGGGTGAACGGCATGCGTGTCGTTCCGCCGGATACGAACATCGTGATGATCGACTTGCCGCCGGGCTGCGAGGCGAATGCCATCGAGCAGCGCGCCGCCGCGCAGGGCGTGTTGATCTCCGCGTGGACGCGCACGCGGCTGCGAGCGGTGTTCCACATGGACGTGGATGATGCGGGTACGGACCGTGCCGCGTGCGTGATCTGCGCAGACCCATTGACGGCGTAGTTCGAGGACAGGCCGACGCAGGGTGGTGAATCCTCGTCGGCCGTGGAGCGAACAGGTCCGGTAACTCGGCGCGACGAGTATTATCCCCGCGTGGCGAGCGCTCCGCATCGACCCTGCCACCGCGCTGCGCACGGACTAACACACAGGCATCCCCAGTTTCACTCTTGTGGCTCTTCTCCCGTGTGAGTCGATAGGTTCTCGACGCCGCGCCGCGTGACACGTTGTGACGCCTACCAGCAAGCGGTATATTCCACGGGTCCCAGGTCCCGAAGGGCGTCAGCCCACCAACTCCGTCAGGACCGAAAGGTAGCAGCGGTACGTGGTGTCGAGCGCAGCTTCGTCAGGCCTGGGGCACTGGGGGAAGGACATGGGGAATCGCGACCAATTGGTCGCTTGGGGAAGCGCTACGCTTCGGGACGCGCGACTTGCCAGTCGCTTCGGGAATCGAGTTCCCGATGCTCCCCATTCCCCAAGCGAGCGATTCCCAACGCGACCGCCAGGTCGCGCTTCCCCCAGCGTCGCGCTTCCCGCTGACTATGTATCTCTCGCTCGCACGTAAATACCGTCCCCGCACGTTCTCCGACGTCGCGGTGCAGACGCACGTGTCCAACACGCTGCGCGGCGCCATCGCGCGCGGACGCGTCGCGCACGGATATCTGCTCTGTGGTCCGCGCGGTGTGGGCAAGACCACGCTCGCGCGCGTGCTCGCGATGGCGCTCAATTGCGAGAACCGCACGCCCGAGGGCGAGCCGTGCGGGCAGTGCGCCTCGTGCACGCGGATCTGGGGCGGGTCGGCAAGCCTCGATGTCATCGAGATCGACGCCGCGTCGAATCGCGGCGTGGACGATGCCCGCGAACTGCGTGAGCGCGCGATGTACGCGCCCTCGGGCGACGAGCGCTACAAGGTGTACATCGTCGACGAAGCGCACATGCTGACGCGCGAGGCGTGGAACGCGCTGCTCAAGATTCTCGAGGAGCCGCCGCCACGGGTGGTGTTCGTGTTTGCCACCACCGAGCCGCAGAAAATCACGCAGACGGCCGCGCCGGTGATGAGCCGGCTGCAGCGGTTCGACTTCAAGCGCATCGGGACCGCGGACGTGCGCTCGCGCCTGGCCACCGTGCTGGCGGCCGAGCACATCGAGGCGGAGCCGGACGCGCTCATGCTCCTGGCGCGCGCGGCGGACGGGTCGATGCGCGACGCGCTGAGCCTGGCCGACCAGTCGCTTTCGTTAGGCGATGGCACGCTCACCGCGCAGCGGGTGCGTGATGCGTTAGGCCTGGTGCCGGAGGACGAAGTGCTCGCGGTCCTCGACCTCGTGGCCGAGCGCCGGGCCGCCGACGTATTCCCGGCGGTGGCGCGCCTCGCCGATGCGGGCGCGGACCTGGGCCTCTTCCTCGGCGCGTTCGGCGAGGCGCTCCGCGCCGCCCTCGCAATCTCGTTAGGCGGCGACGGCGGCGACCTGTCGGAGGCGCTGCGCGAGGGACTCACCGCCCGCGCGTCGCGGTTCACGCCCGGCGATCTGGTGCGCATGCTCACGACCCTGATGGACCTCGAGCCCAAGTTCCGACGGAGCGGGCAGCAGCAGATCCTCCTGGAAACGTTGCTCGTACGATTCGCGCTGCTCGACCGCACGGTGGCGATCGAAGACCTGTTGCGCGAGATGGGTCCCGGCGGCCCCTCGGGCGGCGACGGCACGCCCGCGCCGCGTCCGCCCGCCGGCCCGCGATCGGCTCCGTTAGGCGACGCGCCGCCGCCGCGCGACGGCGGCGGCTCGACGGCCCCCGCTGCCGCCGACACGCGCCGTTCCGCTGCGCCAGAGCCCGATCCGCGCCCCGCGTCCGTGCTCGCCGACGCGCCGGCTCCGTCCGCGCCGCGCCCGCGCATCTCCGTCGCCGGCCTGACGGCGCACTGGGATGACATCGTCTCGCGCCTCCGCGCCGAAGGCCGCATGGCGCTGGCCGGCGCCGTGGAACACGCCAAGCCGGTCTCGGTCTCGACGGCCGGCGACATCACGCTCGAGCTCGAGTCGACCGGCGAGCTGTTTCACCAACCGCTCACCACCAATGCGTCGGAGGTGCTATCCGTGATCGGCGCGCTGCTTTCCGGCGCCACCCACCTCACGGTCCGTCTGGCCGACCGCGCGGCGGACGACAGCCCCCCGTCACGCCGCTTCACCGAAGAAGGCGTCCGCCGCGATCGGTTGTCGATGTTGAGAAAGAAAGACGCGACGTTGGACGCGGCGGTCGACGCCCTGGATTTGGAGCTGATGGAATAGCAGGCTTGCCCGTTTCCATTGACTTCCTATGGAAGCGGTCGCATTATGCTCCCACATAGAGTTTCTATGGGAAGGAGCGCATGCCTGACGCAAACGTCGAAGTCCTCCGCGGTACGCTCGACCTCCTCATCCTCAAGGCGGTGAGCTGGGGCCCAACCCACGGCTACGGCGTCGCACGCTGGATCGAGCAAGCCACCGACGACGTGCTCCGGATCGAAGAAGGCTCACTCTATCCCGCCCTCCACCGCCTCCAGTCGCGCGGATGGATCGACGCCGAGTGGGGCATGTCCGAAAACAATCGCCGCGCACGGTTCTATAGCCTCACCGCGAAAGGGCGCGCCCAGTTGCGGGTGGAGGCCGCCACGTGGACCCGCTTCGCGTACGCCGTGTTCGCCGCCCTCGAGGCGCCGCCGCGTCCCGCGTGATCATGCCAAGTCCCCGCTGATCGTTCGCGCATGCGCTCAGGATCGAACCCGCGCCGGCCGCCCGCGTGGCGTCGCTACCTCGACTTCTGGGGCGCCGATATCGCCGCCGACGTCGACGATGAATTGCGATTCCATCTCGAGATGCGCGCCGCCGAATACGCGGCGCGCGGCCTCTCGCCCGAAGCAGCCCGATCCCGCGCCGAACAGCGGTTCGGCAACGTCCGTCGCGCGCGTGAAGCCTGCGCCGAGATAGACCGGCAACAAGCGCGCGCCGCGAGTCACACGCACATGCTCATCGCCCTCCGGCAGGACACCGTCTACGCGTTGCGCGTGTTGCGCCGCCAGTGGCTTCCCGCGCTCGCCGCAGCACTCTGCATCGCAGTGGGCGTGGGCGCGACCGCCGCCATGTTCAGCGTCGCCGACACGCTGCTCCTCCGCCCGCTCCCGTACCCGAACGGCGATCGTCTGGTTGTGATCAGTACGACGCAGGTTGGCGCGTCGTCGTCCACCAGCGTCAGCTCCTATCTGGACTACCTGGACTGGCGCGCGGCCCAGCACTCGTTCGATGACATGGGTGTGCTTGGCCAGACGAATTTCATCATGCTGCACGGCGAGCCGCGTCGCGTTTCCGCATCGTTAGTCAGCGCGAGCTTCTTTCCCACCTTCGGCATCACCGCCGAGCTCGGCCGCTTGTTCTCCGACGCAGATGATCGCCCGGGCGCGGCGCCGGTGATGGTCGTTTCGGACGCCTTCGCGCACCAGGAATTCGGCGAGTCTTCGCGCACTCTCGGCCAGACCATCATCGTCAACGGCCTCGCTCGTGTCATTGTCGGCGTCATCCCCGATCGCTGGCGATATCCGTCGCGCGGCGACGTCTGGCTGCCGATTGCCACCGGCGGTTACAGTGGATTCAGCAATGGCGTCACCAATCCGTCGTCACGTGGCAATCGGAATCTCCAGG
>JAICLH010000124.1 GCA_025927495.1 Gemmatimonadaceae bacterium | reverse complement strand
GAGCCAACGCGCGCACGAGATCGGCGTCCGCATGGCGTTGGGCGCGAGCCGTCGCGGCGTGTCGCTCATGGTCTTGCGCCAGGGCTTGGCGCTCGCCGGCGCCGGCGTGGCAATCGGCCTCGTCGCCTCGGCCGCGGCCACGCGCGCACTGGCCGGGATGATCTACGGCGTGGGCCCCCGCGACCCCGTGACGTTCGTCGGTGTGGCCGCCATCCTGCTCGTCGTGGCGGCGCTGGCGAGCCTCGTGCCCGCGCACCGCGCCACGCGACTCGACCCGCTCGAGGCGCTGCGCGGAGGCTAATCCGTTAGACGCCCACGGCGCTGCTTCGGCTGCTTGACGCGCTTGGCCGGCTTAGGGCGCTTGCGCCGCTGCTCCAGGAACGTCTCCCACCATCGCGGCGCGCTCGGATCCACCACCCGCACCGTTACCGTCCCGCCGACCGCCGAGCCGCTGACCCGCACGAGGGGCGCCGTCGGCGATGGCGGCGCACAACGCATCACGTTCAGTTGGAACTGGCCGGCCACGTGACTCCCGGTGCACTCGACGCGCAGCGAGTTCGGTACCAGGATCTGGACTTCGCCGAGGATGCAGAGCACCTCGATCGACGAGCCGCCGGGCGCGATCGCGACCTGTGTCAGGTCCAACATCACATGGCCCATGAAAGTCGCTACACGGAGCGTCCGCGGAAGCTCCCACCATCCGCGCCGGGTCACCGTCGAGAGCAGCACGCTGAATCCGTCGCGGGCCGGCACCTGCGTATCGGCGACGAGCGTCGGCGTCGGCCCGGGCGCTGCCGGGGCCGCCGCGCCCGGCGCGCCTAACGGAACGTTCGAGTCGCCCGGAATGGTGCGGCCGTCAGTGCGGTGTGGTCACGCGGGAACCGGGCCGAGGCAGCGGCGCCGGCTCCGCTGGACGCTGCGAGAAGACGTTCACCATGAATCGCTGCGATTCCGACACGCGCTCCACCTCGATCGATGTCGACTCCACGATCTGCTCGATGCGCGTCAACCGCGCTTCGAGCGCCGTCGTATCCGGCGCGGGCGCGGCCGGCCGCTTCCGGTTCAGGAACGCCGTCACGACTCGCGTGAACGCGATCAGGCATCCCGCCCCGAACAGGAACGTCAACAAGTCGGTCAACATCGACTCGGTCATCGCCGTCCCTCCACGGCCGGAAGCTGTGCCGGCGCGCCGTCTCGGCGCTCGGACAAAATGCGCGCAGTGAATCGCTGCGCTTCGCTCACCCGTTCGACCTCGACGGCAACACTCTCGAGCGACTGCTCGATGCGTTCGAGTCTCGCGTCGAACGTGGACAAATCGGGTGAACCCTTGAGCTTGGCCCGCGCCCGCGCCCCGAACGCCATGGCGATCATGCAGACCGACACACCGAATGTGATGACCGCGACGCAGACCACGGTCATGATTTGCTCGCCGTTCATGTGGCCTCCAGAGCCCGAGACGCAAGATTCCCTACGCGCGGCCGGAGCGCCAGGTGTCAGCATCCGGTCAACCCGGCGCGCCGAGCGTCTTACGCAACGATTGCGAGACCGCGCGCACGGGGCGAGAATGAGTCGCCCCAACTCTACCACTCTTCCACTGTCATCGGAGCCGGTGGTGCACGTCAATCGCCTGGTGTCTCGTCTTGGCTGTATCCGCGCCGCACGCGTTGTCGCGTGCATGGCCGTCGCGCTGTCGTGCGGAGCCGCCGGTCTCACAGCCCAATCGCGGCCGTCGCCGGTGGTGGACCCGGTCGCAACGGTGACGTCGGGACGGCCGCTGCCGGGCCCGGTCTTCGAGAGCGCACCGTTCAGCCGCGCGGTCGCGCGCGGCACGCGGACGCGCACCGGTGAACCGGGCCCGTCCAACTGGGTCCAGCACGCGCGCTACCGCATCGACGCTGCGCTCGATCCGAACGCCTCGCGCCTAACGGGACGCGAGTCGGTGGTGTACCTCAACCACTCGCCCGACACCTTGCGCGCGCTCGCCGTGTATCTGCGGCAGAACGTGTTCGCGGCGGCCAGTCCGCGGCGCAGCTCCGTGCCGATCACCGGTGGCGTGACGCTGTCACGCGTGGCTGTGGCCGGGCGCCCGCTCGGCGCGTCCGCGGACACGACGCGACCCGGCTACAACGTGGATGGCACGGTGATGTGGATCCGGCTGCCCGCGCCGGTTCTGCCGGGCGACAGCGCGCGGCTCGCTTTCGCGTGGTCGTTCACGCCGCCGCCGACTCCGTCGGACGGCCGCGAGGGACGCGATGGCCACGTGTTCTTCCTCGGCTACTGGTATCCGCAGCTGGCAGTCTACGACGACGTCAACGGCTGGGTCACCGACCCGTATCTCAACGGCGCCGAGTTTTACATGGACCCCGCGGACTACGACGTGCGCCTAACGGTGCCGCACGGTTGGGTGGTCGGCGCCACGGGCGTGCTCGCGGATTCGTCCGTCTACTCGGCGCGCACGCGTACGCGGTTGGCCGACGCGCGCCGTTCGGGTCGCGTGATTCGCGTGCTCACGCCCGGCGCCGACGCGGCGGCCGCATTGGCTCCCGGACACGGGCACGCGACCTGGCACTTCGTCGCCCGCAACGTGCGCGACTTCTCGTGGGGCACGAGCGACCAGTACGCGTGGGACGCGACGCGCGCGCTCGTCGCGCGCGACTCCGGCTCGGCGCCGGACACCGTCGCCATCAACAGCTTCTTCCGCCTCACGAAAAAAGCCGCGGCCTGGTCGTTCGGCGGCGCGCGCTTCACCCGCGACGCGATCGAGCAGATGTCGGCGTGGCTGTGGCCCTATCCGTGGCCGCAGATGACCTCCATGGAAGGCGTGATCCAGGGCGGCGGCATGGAGTACCCGATGATGACGCTCATGCAGTCGTGGGCCGACACGCTGTCGCTCGCCGGCGACCTCATGCACGAGACCGGCCACATGTGGTTCCCGATGCAGGTCGGGTCCAACGAGACGCGGCACCCGTGGATGGACGAGGGACTCACCCAGTTCGACGTCGCGCAGGGCATGCGCGTGCTGTACGGCGAGCCCCGCCAGGGCGGGCGGCCTAACGATTCGGAGCCCGGCCAGCGGAGTCTCTACCTGGCGGCGCTGCGCGCGGGTCTCGACCAGCCGCTCATGCGATGGGGCGACCTCGCGTCGCAGGATCTCTACTTCATCACGTACTACGATAAGACCGCCCAGGTGCTCGCCGCGCTGCGCGGTGTCATCGGCGCCGACACGTTCCACCGGGCGCTCCGGGCGTATGGCCGCCGGTGGATCGGCCGGCATCCGTATCCGGTCGATTTCTTCAACACCTTCGACGCCGTGGCCGGCCGCGATCTCTCGTGGTTCTGGGACACGTGGTTTTACCGTGCATGGCCGCTGGATCAGGCCATCGCGTCGGTCGCGACCGACGGCGATTCCGTGGCCATCACGATCCAGGATCGCGGGCTCGCGCCGATGCCCGTTCCGTTAGTCGTGACCCGCGCGGGCGGCGTCGCGCAGCGCGTCGACGTCCCCGTGGACGTCTGGCTCAAAGGCACGCGCACGCACGTGGTGCGCGTCGCGGCCCAGCCGGCGATCACGCGCGTCGAGATCGATCCACACGGCGCGTTCCCCGATCTCGACCGCGCGCGCCTGGTGTGGACCCCGTCGCCCTGAGCGCGCGGTTCACTCCTCGCGGAGCGCGATCGTCGGATCGAGTGCCGCGGCGCGGCGCGCGGGCAGCCACGCCGCCGCCGTCGCCACGACGAGGAACAGGACCGAGATCGCGACGTAGGTGACCGGATCCGTTGGGCGAACGCCCACGAGCATCGTCGACATCGCGCGCGTGAGGAGCACCGCCGCGATGAGCCCGCACACGATGCCGATCGCGCTCAGGCGCACGCCCTGCGCGATCACCAGCGCGAAAATGCTCTGGCTGGGGGCGCCGAACGCCATGCGCATGCCGATCTCCGCCGTCCGCTGACGCACCACCGTCGACAAGACACCGTACAGACCGACGGCGGCCAGCACGATCGCGATCCCGGCGAACGTGCCGATCAACGCGAGCGCAAACCGGGTGGGCGCTTCGGCGCGATCGACGAACGCCTGCATCGGCTGCACTTCGGCTACCGACATCGTCGGATCGAACCGGTGCACGGTCGCGCGCACGAGTGGTGCAAGCCTGGACGGGTCGCCGCCGGTGCGCAATGCCCAACGCGACATGTTGCCGGAGCCGAGCTCGCCGTCCGCGATAAAGATCACCTCGCGCCCGTCGGCGCTCAGGGTCTCATCGCGTTGGTGCGCCACCACGCCCACTACCGTGTACCACAGCGCCTCGGGCGTGGCGATCCGCGCCAGCAGCCGTTGCCCGACGGCGTTCTGCCCCGGGAACGCGCGCGCGGCCAGCTTGTCATCGATGATGATGTTCTTGGCGGCCGTGTCGTCATCCACCTCGGAAAAGTCGCGGCCAGCGAGCAGGCGCGTGCGCATGGTCGCGAAGTATCCCGGAATCACGACGTGCAGGTTCGCTTGCCGGAACCTGGCCGGGTCGGTGAGCGCCGCCGCCGTGCCCCAGCGCGCGTTGCCAATGCTTCCTTCGAGCGGCAGCTGCGACGCCGCCGTCACCGACTGCACGCCCGGGATTGCGCGCAGCTGCTCGGTGAAGGTGCGCACGAACGTCTCTCGGTCGCGCGTGCCGGCTGGCCCTTGCGTTAGGCGCGACGGCAGGGCGAAGAACGTGAGCAGCCCGCCGGGCTCGAAGCCGGGGTCCGCCTGCTCCAGCGCCATGAACGATCGCACCATGAGGCCGCAGCCGATGAGGAGCACGAGCGACAGCGCGACCTCCGCCACCACCACGCCGCTGCGCATCAGGGTGCCCGTCCGCTGGCCGGCGGTGCGGCCGCTCGCCCGGAGGACGTCCATCAGGTCCGGGCGCGAGGCCCGCAGCGCCGGTACCGTGCCGAAGAGCACCACCGAGACCAGGCCGGCGGCCACCGTGAACAGCAGCACGCTCGGATCGATGCGGATCGCGTCCATCTGCGGCAGACCGGCCGGCGCCATGCGCACCAACAGCGTTACGCCTAACGCCGCCGCCCACAGCCCCGCGACGGCGCCGCAGCCGCCCAGGATGAGGCTCTCCAGCATCATCTGCCGGATGAGACGCGCCTGCGAGCCGCCTAACGCAGCGCGCACGGCGAGCTCCCGCTCGCGACTCGAGGCCCGCACCAGGAGCAGGTTGGCCACGTTGGCGCACGCGATGAGCAACACGAAGGCCACGGCTCCCATGAGCGCCAGGATCGCGGGACGGACGCCGGCCACCATGTCCCCGTGCATCGGTTCGACGCGCATGTAAAAGCCCGCCGTCCGGTCGATGGTGAACTGCGCGCGTTCGTTGGCGGCGAATGCATCGACCTCCCGCTGCGCCTGCGCCAGCGTCGCGCCCGGCGCGAGGCGCCCGACCACCCGCAGGAAGACGTTGATGCGCGAGGCGACCGACGTGTCGGCGAAGTTGATGCGCGCCGCAAGGTAGACATCCGGTGTGCGCTCCACGCCCGCCGACGGCGCGAACAAGAGCTCGAATCCCGGTTCCACGACGCCGACGATCTGCGTGCTCTGGCCGCCGCCCAGATCGATCGTGCGGCCGACGATGTTCGGATCGCCGCCGTAGCGACGCTTCCAGAATTCGTAGCTGAGCACCATCATCGCCGGCAACCGCGGCGCCGCCGGCGCGGCGCCCGCGGCGCCGGCCGCTCCGTTAGGCGCCGGCGGCTGCGGCGTCGCGTCCGCATCCACGAAGTCGCGGCCCACCACGATGTGCGCGCCGAGCAGTGAAAACAGATTGGTCGTTACCGCGGCGGCCGGCACCTGCTCCGGGTCGAAGCCGTCGCCGCCGAACGGGATGCGGAACGTGTTCACGCCGGCCAGCCCCTCGAACGCCTTCGTCTCCGCGCGGAAATCGCGAAAATCCGACGACGACATCGGGAAGTCCCGGACGTTGCGATTGCGCAGATCGCCCCACACGATGGCGAGCCGGTCGGGCTGGCGGTACGGCAACGGCCGGAGCAACACGGCGTTCACGACGGAAAAAATCGCGGTGCTCGCGCTGATGCCGAGTGCTAACGTGACGATCGCGGTCAGCGCGAACGCGGGATTCTTGCGCAGCATGCGAAAGGCTACGCGCATGTCCTTCCACAACGAATCCATGTTGATCCTCGAAGGGTGGGGCCGGGAAACCGCAAACCGCGACAGGAGCACTCACATCGCGAGAAGCGCCTTACACAATGCACGCCACTTCCTGGACCGCGCAACACGTTGCGCCGCCGAAGGTTCGCGAATAGCGTTGTCATCAAGTTGACCGGTTTCGGGATTCCGCATCTCATAACCGGACGCCCGTCCGGCCGGTGACCGGTCGGCGCGCGTCTTGCCCCCGCTGTCGCGCCTCCAAACGCCTCCGTAAGGCACCCTTCTCTCAATGCCGGACACGCTGCTGATCTCTGCCGTCCAACGCCGGACGACGAACGCGTCATCGCGCGTGTCCGCCGTCGTCGGCGGCAGCGAACTCTGGTTCGAGTCCGACGACGTCGCGCTCCGCCCCTCGATCGAAGCGTTCGTCTCGGCGTTTCTCATTCCGTCGGCGGCGGGCCGCGTGCGTCTCGAGGCAACGGACGCCGTCGACGCCGCGTTTGCCGCATCGCTGCCGAAAGTGCTTGACATCGTGCGCCGCTGGTGGGGATACGACGTCGTGTTGCCGCACCTCGAGACGGTGGCTGCCGATGCGAAGCCGCACCCGCAGGCTGCCGGGCGGACGGCACTCTGCTTCGGCGGCGGCGTGGATTCGTTCTATACGCTGCTCGCGTCCGGCCGCCGTATCGACGACCTCGTGTTCGTGCACGGCTTCGACATGCCGCTCACCGACCTCGCGCGCGCGACAGCGGTCGAAGAGAACCTGCGCGAGATTGCCGGCGTGCTCGGCGCGCGCCCGATCGTGATGCGGACCAACCTGCGCGCGCACACGCCATTTCGCGCCGCATCGTGGGATCGCACGCACGGCGGGGCGCTCGCCGCCGTGGGTCATCTCCTCGCCGATGAGTCGGCGACGATGCTCGTCTCGGCGTCGTTCTACCATGGCGGGTGGCATCCCTGGGGATCGGCGTGGCAGCTCGACCCGCTCTGGAGCGGCAAGGGCCTAACGATCGAGCACATCGGCGCGGAGCTGAGCCGGGCCGACAAGCTGCGCGTGCTGCGCGACGAGCCGCTGGTCCGCCGCTATCTGCGCGTGTGTTGGGCGAACCGTCCGGATCTGCTCAACTGCTCGCGCTGCGAGAAGTGCATTCGCAACCAGGTGATCCTCGCCGGACTCGGCGTGCTCGAGCACTTTCGGACCTTCGAGTCGCCCGACACGCTGGCTGCGCGCATCGCCGACGTGCCGCGCATCCGCGATCCGCTCGTGTTCGATCGCTACGAGTTCGCGCTCAGATTGGGATTGCCTTCCGACCAAGCGGCCGCGGTGCGCGCGCTGCTCGCTCGGAGCAGGCGCGCGCACTGGCGCGACCGTGCCGTCCACGCGCGCGAATACGCCGCCGCCGTCGCGCGCCGCATCCTGCGCGGCGGTCGGCTGGAATCGCCGCCGGCCGACTGACGAGTTCAGAACAAAATCCTGCGGTGTCCGCAGGTGTCCGCAGGTGTCCGGCCGTGTCCGCTTTCAACCTCGTAGATTGTCAAACGGCGCGTTGGAGGCGAGCCCGTCGCGCACCGCATCGCGCATCGCCCTGAGCATTGCTTGCGTTCATCATTATGCGAACCCGCTCCGTGAGGAGGTCGGCATCTGAAGCACTTTCTCGAGCGTGTCGCAGACCGATTCGGCTTTGCGCTCATCCGGAAGACGGAGCCACCCGTCGCGCATCCCGATCTCGATCCCGACTTCTTTGCGCTCCACGCCCGGTGCGCGCCATACACACTCACGTCGGTGGAGCGCGTGTACGCGCTGCGGCAGGCCGTCAGCTACGTCAGCCGCCACGGCATCGATGGCGACATCGTCGAGTGCGGCGTGTGGCGCGGCGGCAGCATGATGGCGGCCGCGCTCACGCTCCTTGCGTTAGGCGACACGCGCCGCACGCTGTGGCTGTACGACACCTACGAGGGAATGAGCGAGCCCACCGACCGCGACGTCAATCGCGGCAACCGCGCGGCGCGCCGTCGGTGGGAACGCTCGCGGCAAGACGGACATAACGCGTGGAATTACGCGCCGCTCGAGGACGTGCGCCAGAACATCCTGTCTACCGGCTACCCGGAGGCGAAGCTGCGTTTCGTGAAGGGCAAGGTCGAGGACACGATTCCGGGTGCGATTCCCGAGCGCGTCGCGATACTCCGGCTCGACACCGACTTCTACGAGTCGACCTACCACGAGCTCACGCACTTGTATCCGTTGCTGGTGTCGCGCGGCGTCCTGGTGTTGGACGACTACGGACATTGGCGGGGCGCACGCGACGCCGTCGATCGGTATTTGGCCGAGACGAATCCGCCTCTCCTGCTCGATCGCGTCGACTACTCGGGGCGCATCGCCGTCAAGCCGTAGCGGCGCCGCTTATCGTTAGGCGCTCGCGTCGCGGGTACGGCGCGTGAAGCGGTCGATCGCCGCGATGAGGTCGGCGAGGTCGAACGGCTTGACCAGATAGGGCACGCGGCAGGCGTGGATGAGGTCGAACGCGCGATCGCTCGTGTCGCCCGTGGTCATCAGCGTTGCCGTGCGGAGATGCGGATAGAGCGCGGCGGCGAGCTCGAAGAACTCGTCGCCCCGCTGATCCGGGATGCGCAGGTCGACGATCATCGCGTCGGCTGTTTTGTGGCGCAGCAGCGCGTGCGCCGCTTCGGCACTTTCCGCTGTGCGCGGTTCGTAGCCCGCGCGGCGCAGCGCGATGGAGAGCGCCCGGCAGATGGTGGGTTCGTCGTCCACCACGAGCACGAGGGGTGCGGCCGGTCGCGGCATCAGGCGTGACCCGGGCGAGGCGGACGCGGCGGTGCCTCGCCGCGTTCGACCACCTGCGCCGAATCGCCGGCCACGCGGCGCAAGGCAGCGGGCGGGCGATACAACGATCGCACACAATGCGTGACGACCTCGGCTGGCGGCATCGCGTGCATGTCGCGCGACGTGCGCACCTCGGTGGTCAGGCGGAGGTGCCGGGCCAGGATCCGCGGTGCAACGCGCAGGCGGTGGGCGGCACCTTGCACTGTGATGTCACCCGAGCGAAGCATTTGGTAGGCGCGGAGCACCCGCGCCGTGACGAGCAACTGTGTCGGCGACGTCAGACCCGCGTCGGTTACGAGACGGTGCACATGGCGCCGCGACATGTTGGCGGCGGACGCGAGGTCTTCGACCGACGGGAAGCGGTGCGGCGCCGCGAAGAGCAGACGGATCGCGCGGACGAGCGGAGCCGGCAGTCGTTCGATGGGCCGGGCGAGCGCGTCGAGGAGCAAGTTCGCCACCGCGTCGGCCGTGAGGCGCAGGATGAGGTCTCGAATCGCGGTCGTGCCATCGTCGATGCCGGCGAGCAAGAGGCCGCTCATTCCGCCGCCGTGCAGCAGCTGGGGCAGGGGGCTCACACCGGACGCCGTGAGGGTGGTGTAGATCACGCACGGGATCCAATCGTAACGGGCGAGGATGGCGGCGAGCTCCTTCACCCGTCCCGCGATGCGAGGGTCTGCCGGATCGATGACGACGAGATTGACGGGAGCCGCATCGAGGATCGTCGTTAGGCCCGTTGGGCCATCGATCGCATCGAGCGCGCGAACCGTGAAGGCGGGCGGCGTTGCCAACCGGATGCGTAGCAACTTCGGGTCCGGCACCAGCGTCACGAGATCCATGCGGCCCACCTGTGTCGAGCGAGATGTCCCGATGGTGCATCGTGTGTCCCCAAAGTGCAGGTCGATGTCCCCAAACTGCACTCCGCGCATGTCCGTGGCGTGCTAGCCTGGTCGCGGGCGGAGCACACGTCGGGATGTCGCCCGACGGTCGGTCCGTTCCGGCATCTAGCACACAGAGGATCCATGCGCCGCTTTACTGCCCGTCTCATTCTCGCCGCCATCACGCTGGCGTTTGTCGCTTGCACGTCGCCGACCGCCCCCACGCAACCGAATGCCGATCAGACCGTCACCATCGGACCGCACTGACCGAGACTCGAAACCGGCGCACCGCGTCTTGCACCGGGTGCGCCCAGCGTACCGCATCCGTCGTCGTCGTCCTCCGCCGGTGTTCCGGCTCGGCACCCCGCCGTTAGGCAGATGTCGCGTCCAACTCCTCGCGCATCCTTCCTAACGCACGCGCCACCACGACCGTTTTGGCCGGCGGGTCGCTGACCGGATCGGGACCCATCGGCGGCGGCACTCGCAGCTTCGCGATCGCGTCCGCGATCTCGAAGCCCAACTGTGACAAGCCGTGCCGTGCCGAAATCTCGACCGCCCGGCCGTATTCCATGCGCGCCGTCTCGATCCGCCCGAAGTGCCAGGCCCCCCACCCCGCGTAATAGTGGTAGTAGCCGGCCAACCGCGGCGGCAATTGCTCCGTCGCGAGCTGGCGGCGGTACTGCTCGAACAACGGCTCCGTCCGGTCCTTGGCGGCCATGTCCATCAGGTTGATGAGCGCGGCACCGCGGACGTACGGCTCCTGCGTCGTCGCAATGAGGATGAGGCTCGCATCGCGCGCGGCTCGGCGAACGCCTAACTCGATGAACGCGGCCGCGACGTCGGCGAGGGCACGGTCGCGCGCCAACGGATCGCGCAAGCCGCGGAGCGCGCGGAACGCGAACCGCACCGCGGCCTCGAAGCGCTTGCGCTGAAAGGCGACGTGCGCGCGGCCATGGAGCGCCAGGGCCATCTCGTCGGGCAAGCCTGCCCAACGGGCGTCCTGCGCCGCGCGCCGCAACAGCGCATCCGCCACCGCGAGATTC
>JAICLH010000010.1 GCA_025927495.1 Gemmatimonadaceae bacterium | reverse complement strand
GCCACGCAATTGGAGCTGGCGTTCGACGCGACGCCGCACGACGGCGCGACGCTGCTCCGCCGGTTGCGCGCGCTTGGCTTGGACCGGGGCATCGAACGGTGCGAGCTCACACGGAATCGCACGGTGATGGTGAGCTACAAGGGCGGCGTGCTGCGCGTGCACGAAGCGTATCTGGCGGCGCCGCCGCACGTCTGGCGCGCGATCGTGGCGTTCGTGGGCGCGCGCACGCGCCGCGCTCGACGCGAGGCCGAACGGATGATCCTCGAGCACGCGCCGGGTGACGACGGTGCTCGGCGTCCTCGTCGCCGGGCGCGTCCGCGGCGCGAGGATGCCGTGCTGCTCGCCGAGCTGGCGAAGGCGCACGAGGAGTACAACCAGCGCTACTTCGACGGAGTGTTGCGACCGGTGGACATTGCTGTATCGCGACGGATGCGGAGTCGCCTGGGGCAGTACACCGTGACGGTCGGCGGGGTACCGCCCGAGATCGCGATCAGCCGGTCGCACATCCGGCGCGAGCCGTGGGTGGAGGTGCTGCACACGCTGCTGCACGAGATGGTGCATCAATGGCAGGCCGAGCACGGGCTGCCGCTCGACCATGGGCGCGCGTTCCGCGAGAAAGCGCGGGAGATCGGCATCGAGCCACGGGCGCGGCGACAGATGGAACACGCGTGGCACGGCGACGTGCGCGCCGCGATCTGATACCGAAGTCCCAGCGGACCGAGTAGTTTTCGCGCCATGACCGACTTCTATGGCATCGACAGCGCGCTCTCCGAAGAAGAGCGCGCCGTGCGGGATAGCGTGCACCGCTTCGTGGACGAGCGCGTGCTGCCGATCATCGGCGACTGCTATGTGGAAGGCCGTTTTCCTCGCGGCCTGGTTCCCGAGCTGGCGTCGCTCGGCGTGTTCGGCGCCAATCTGCCGGAGGAGTACGGCTGCGCGGGACTCAACAACGTGTCGTACGGATTGATCATGCAGGAGCTCGAGCGCGGAGACTCGGGCGTGCGGTCGTTCGCGTCGGTGCAGGGCGCGCTCGTGATGTATCCGATCTTCGCGTTCGGGAGCGATGCGCAGAAGCGCACCTACCTGCCGAAGATGGCGAACGGCGAGATCATCGGATGCTTCGGCCTAACGGAACCGGACTACGGGTCGAATCCGGCGGGCATGATCACGATGGCGCGCGAGCAGTCGGACGGCACGTGGGTGTTGAACGGCGCGAAAATGTGGATCACGAACGGTTCGACGGCGCAGGTGGCGGTGGTCTGGGCGAAGACGAACGGCGACAAAGACGAGCGTTCGATTCGCGGATTCCTGGTACCCACGAATTCGCCTGGATTCACCGCGCGCGACCAGAAAGGCAAGTTGTCGCTGCGCGCGTCGGACACGAGCGAGCTGGTGCTCCAGGATGTGCGCGTTCCGGCCGACGCGATTCTGCCGAAGAGCGGCGGCCTCAAGAGCCCACTCATGTGTCTGACGCAAGCGCGGTACGGCATTGCGTGGGGCAGCGTCGGCGCGGCGATGGCGTGCTACGAGGAAGCGGCGTCGTACGCGTGCAACCGCGTGATGTTCGGCAAGCCGATCGGCGCGTTTCAGCTGCAGCAGGCGCGGCTGGCGGAGATGTTGACGGAGATCGTGAAGGGGCAGCTGTTGACGTTGCACCTGGGCCGGCTCAAGGACGCGGGGACGATGACGCCGCAGCAGGTGTCGTTGGCGAAGCGGAACAACGTGAGCATGGCGACGGATGTCGCGCGCGAAGCGCGCCGTTTGTTGGGCGCGAACGGGATTCTGGCCGAGTACGCATCGATGCGCCACATGGCGAATCTGGAGAGCGTGTACACGTACGAGGGGACGCACGACGTGCACACGCTTGTGTTAGGCCAAGCGATCACGGGCCTGAGCGCCTTCCAGTGAGCGGTCGCGCGGCGCGCCTTGAAGGCGCTCTGACCGCCGCTATGTTTTTGTCGGACTCACACTCACGGGAGCACGCGCGGTGAAGATAGCCGTGTGCATCAAGCGCGCCGCCGACATGGAGACGCGCTTCAAGATCGCGGCGAACGGCATGTCCGTCGATGAGACGGGCGTGAAGTTCGACATCGCGGATTTCGACGGTTTCGCGGTGGAAGCCGCGCTGCAGCTCAAGGAGCGGGAAGGCGCCGGCGACGTGACGGTGATCTCGATGGGCCCGGACACCGTGCAGGAAACGCTGCGCAAAGCGTTGAGCATGGGTGCCGACAAGGCGGTTCAACTCAAAACCGACGCGGTGCCCGCCGATGCGCTGGCCATCGCGCGTGTGCTGGCGGATGAGCTCGAGGGCGGCGGCTACGATCTCATGCTGTTCGGCCGGATGGCGATCGACGCGGCGAATCAGAGCGTCGGGCCGATGACCGCCGAATTGTTGGGAGTCCCATGCGTTTCAGCGGCATCGCAGCTCACGATCGCCAACGGGCGGGGCACCGCGCGGCGCGAGCTCGAGGGCGCGGCGGATGTGCTCGAGTTTCCGTTGCCGGCGGTGGTGACGATCGATGAAGGCATCGCGCGGCCGCGGCTGCCGTCGCTCAAGGGCATCATGGCGGCGAAGAAGAAACCGCTCGAGGTGAAACCGGCCCAGGTCGGTGAATCCCGAGTGAAAGTGACCAAGATGGAGCTCCCACCGGAGCGAACAGGCGGACGCATCGTCGGTGAAGGGCCGGCCGCCGTGCCCGAGCTGGTGCGGCTGCTGCAAACCGAAGCGAAGGTGCTCTGATGGCGAACACCTTCGCATTCGTCGAATCGCGCGGTGGTGACCTGCGCCGTGTGGGACTCGAATCCGTGACGGCGGCTCGGCACTTGGCGGACGCGACCGGCGGCGGTGACGTGCACGCGTTGGTGGTCGGCGCGCCGGGCATCGCCTCGAAAACCGAGATGATCGCGGCGCACGGGGCCGACGTGGTCGAGGTAGTGGAGCATCCCGGGCTGGCGCTGTATTCGCCCGAAGTGGTCGCCGCAACGGCGGCGGACCGGATCGGCGCGGGGTCGTATCGGGCGGCGTTTTTCAGCGCGTCGGCGCAGGGCCGGGATCTCGCGCCGCGCGTGGCGGCAAAGTTGGGCGTCGCCCTGGGTGCCGATGTGACGGCGTTCGAGGCATCGGGCGACGCGATTATCGTTAGGCATCCGGTGAACACCGGCAAGGTGATTGCGACGCTGTCCATCACCGGGACGCCGGTGCTCTTGTCGCTGCGGCCCGGCGCGGTGACGGCTGCGCGCGCGCCGCGGACGGCGCGCGTCGAGGCGATTGCGCCCGCCATGGACCCGGCGTCCGCGCGCGTGGTGCCCAAAGAGCTGCTCGCCGGCAACACGGCCAAGCTCGATTTAGGCGAGGCACCGGTGATCGTCAGCGGCGGACGCGGGCTCCGTGCACCCGAGAACTTCAAGTTGGTCGAAGACCTCGCGAGCGCATTCGGAAACGCGGCGGTGGGCGCTACGCGGGCGGTGACGGACGATGGCTGGCGTCCCCACACGGACCAGATCGGACAGACGGGACGGTTGGTGAGCCCGGATCTCTACGTGGCGTGCGGGATTTCGGGAGCGATCCAGCACCTCGCCGGCATGCGCACGTCGAAGACCATCGTCGCGATCAACAAAGATCGCGAGGCACCGATCTTCAAGATCGCGGATTATGGTGTGGTGGGCGACGTGCTCGAAGTACTGCCCGTGCTCACCGACGCGGTGCGCAAGGCGAAGCACTCGCATTGATCGCGCGTCGGCCGCGTCGCGAGCGGCCGGCCCTTACCCTCCGCTCCGCTCATGACGCCATCCGGTCGACCGCTGCCCATCGTGCCCGGCCAATACCAACCGGCGCTGCCCATCGATCGGTTCATCGTGGCGGAGCCGCCGGACGCCGAGGCGGTGCCGATGGACGTGGTGTTCGTGGGCGGCGGGCCGGCGGGGCTGGCGGGTGCGATCGAGCTGGCGCGTCTGGCGCGGGCCGACGCCGAGGCGGGCGGATCGTTAGGCGACATCCAGATCGCGGTGCTCGAGAAAGCGGGTGCGTTGGGCGAACACTGTCTCTCGGGCGCGGTGGTGAATCCGGTGGCGTTCCGGGCGCTCTTTCCGGACCTGCCGGACAGCGAATTTCCGTTCCGTAGCAAGGTGGCGGGCGAGCGCGTGTACTTCATGACCGGCTCGCACGCGTTCCGCCTGCCCACGCCGCCGACCATGCGCAACCACGGCAACTACGTGGGGTCCATCTGCGAGATGGTGAGGTGGTTAGGCGAAAAGGCGGAGGCTGCGGGGGTGAACCTGTTCACGGGCTTTCCGGTGGCGTCGCTCCTGGTGGCGGGCGATCGGGTGGTCGGCGTCCGGACGACGCCGTCGGGGCTCGCGCGCGACGGGACGCCGGGCCCGGGGTACACGCCGCCCACCGATCTCACCGCGCGGGTGACGGTGCTGGCGGAAGGGACGCGCGGGGCGCTGACGCAGGCGTACTGCCGCTGGCGGGGCATCGGGTCGCCCAACCCACCGCTGTTTGCGTTAGGCGTCAAGGAGCTGTGGGAGACGACGCGGCCGCTGGATACCGTGGTCCATACCCTCGGCTGGCCGTTGCCCAACGACGTGTTCGGCGGCAGCTTCCTCTATCCGTTAGGCAGCAAACAGGTCGCGGTCGGCATCGTCGTCGGGCTGGACTACCCCCAAGCCGCGCTCGATGTCCACGAGCTGCTGCAGCGGCTCAAACTGCACCCCCTGGTTCGCTCGTATCTCGAAGGCGGTGAGATGGTCGAGTGGGGCGCGAAGACCATTCCCGAAGGCGGATACTGGGCGCTTCCGGACCGGCGTTACGGCGACGGCCTCCTGATGACCGGCGACGCCGCGGGTTTCGTGGAGGTCGCGTCGCTCAAGGGGATTCACTACGCGATGCAATCGGGGATTTTCGCGGCGCGCGCGATCTTCGATGCGCTCAAGAAACAGGACACGTCGGCGGCCGCACTCGCGCCATACGACCAGATGGTGAAGGACAGCTACATCACGCGCGATCTCTATGAGCGACGGAACATGCGGCTCGCGTTCCAGCACGGCGGCATCTATGGAGGCGGCGTCAAAGCGGGCTTTATGACCCTCACCCGTGGCGCGTTCCCCGGCGGACGCCTCACGTCGGAGGCGGATGCGGACGTCGCGCGCACGGCCGACGGCGTGATGCGCGTGCAGCCGGACGGCAAGCTGACGTTCTCGAAGCTCGATGCGGTGTTCCGGTCCGGCAACGCCACGCGCGACGACATTCCGTCGCATCTGATCGTCGGGCAGGACATTCCGCCGGCGATGGCCGACTTCTACTCGCACCTGTGTCCCGCCGGCGTATACGAACGCGACGGAGTCCGGTTGGTGGTGAGCCCCGCGAACTGCGTGGACTGCAAGGCCACCGACGACGTCGGCCCACGCTGGACGCCGCGCGAGGGCGGCAGCGGCGCCAAGTATCGCAGCATGTGAAGCGGCGCCGCCCCCGCGGCCTGCCTAACGACTGCCCGCGTGTCGGAGCTCCAGCAAGCGGATGCGGTGGATGGCGGTGCCATCGCGGATCTCGCGAACCGGCATCCCCGTGAGCGCGAGACCGAGTCCCTCGCACGCGCGCACGAACACTTCGGCCGCGATACGGCCCGGGTCGGCCACGGTCGCGATGCCATCGGCGCTCAGCGCGCGATCGAGCACGCTCGCGACCAACGGACCATAGGCGCGCTCGTAGAGCACGTCGGCCGCGACGACGCGATCGAAGGTGCCGAGATCGTCGGGGAGATCGCGCCAGTCGACGAGGCGGGTGGCCGGCGCGCGCCCAACGGAGTGAAACGCGTTGGCGCGCGTGAAGGCCAGCGCGTCCTCGTAGTAGTCGCTGGCGGTCGTTTCGTAGCCGGCCAGGAGCGCGGCGATCGAGGTGAGACCGAGGCCGCATCCGAGCTCGAGGCACGTGCGGCCGCGGCCCGGCTCCCGCGCGAGCTCGTCCGCCAGCACGCGGGCGGCGGGCCAGAGATCGGCCCAGTACGGCAACCGCTCGTCGCGCGAAAAGTCTTCTTCGTCGATGAGCGCGTCGGCCGAGTGCGGCTTGCGGAGCGTCACACGCCGGCCGGCGACATCGACCTCCTGCGTGACGCACACGTGACGGCGCTCGATGTCCGCATCGATGTCCGCGCTCACAGGGCGAATGCGGCGCTCAACTGTGCGTCCTCCCCGAGCAGCAGCGCATGGACGGACTCACCCGCCTCGATGCGCGGGCGATCTTCGGGAATGACGAGCAGCGCATTGGCGCGCGCCATCGACGTGAGCACACCGGATCCTTGCGGTCCCGTTAGGCGCGCGGTCATCGTGCCGTCGGCGGCGACGCTGACGATGCCGCGCATGAAGTGCGTGAGCGCGGCGGCGATCGTCACCGGCTCCTCGAGCGTCACCGCGACGGGCCGCCGATAGATGCGCGTGTGGCCGAGCATCTTGAGCAGCATGGGCCGCACGAACAGCTCGAACGTGACCATGGTCGAGACCGGATTGCCGGGCAGGCCGATCCACGGCCGGTTGCCGAGCCAGCCGAATCCGAGCGGCGCGCCGGGGCGCATGCGCACCTTCCACACCGTCATCTCCACGCCTAACTCAGTGAGCACGTCGCGCACATAATCGAACGCCCCGGCCGAGATGCCCGCGGAGGTGATCAGGAGATCGCAGCCGGTGCTGCGCGCGATGCGGTCGCGCAGCTCGCCGGGGTCGTCGCGTGCGAGGCCCACGTTCATCGGCTCGGCGCCGGCGGCGCGAATCATCGCGTGCAGGGTGTAGCTGTTGGACGAGAGGACCTTGCGACCGGCCACCGCGTCGGGGAGGCCGTCGAGGTCCACGATCTCATCGCCGGACCCGAAAAATGCGACGCGCGGCCGACGGTACACGTCGACAGTGGCGGCGCCAATGGATGCGAGCACGCCGACCTGCGCCGGGCCGATCGGTTGCCCGCGCTCGAACACCGTGCTGCCGGCGGCGATGTCCTCGCCGCGGTGCCTCACGTTGCGGCCCGCGTCGCGCGCATCGTGGATCGTCACCCGTGCCGTACCGCCGTCGGTGTCCTCGATGCGCACGACACCGTCCGCGCCTTCAGGGATCGGCGCGCCGGTCATGATGCGCGTGGCTGTTCCCGTCTCGACGCGATGCGACGGGAAGGCACCGGCTGCAACCGTCTCGAGCACGCGCAAGGACACCGGTGCGTCGGCGCGCGCGCCGTGCACGTCGACCGCGCGCACCGCGTAGCCATCCATGGCCGAGTTGTCCCACGCCGGCAGCGTGAGCGGCGACCGCAGGGGCCCCGCGAGCACCCTGCCTAACGAGTCGAGGAGCGCAACGCGCTCCACACCCATAGTGGCGATGTCGGCGATGATGCGCGCGGCGGCCTCGGCGACGGACAGCATGCTACGGGGTCGTCGCGCCGCCCATGCGTATCGACGCCAGGTCGACCGCGATCGCGTCCTGCACGCGTTCGATCTCGCGCACCGATGTCGTCCAATTGTTGCAGAGCGCGCTGAAGATCAACATGTGCCCGTCGGCGGTCGTCACGTAGCCGCTGAGCGATCGTGCGTTGGCGACGAAACCGGTCTTCGCGTGCACGTTGCCCTGTGCCGGCGTATCGCGCATGCGGTTGCCGATGGTTCCGTCCACGCCCGCGATGGGCAGCGCATCGTAGAACGCATTGAACGCGGTGTCCTGCCGGATGCTGGCCAGGACGCGCACGAGCGTCTCCGGCGTGAGATAGTCGTAGCGTGAGAGTCCGCTGCCGTCGCGCTGGACGAATCCGTCAGGCTGCACATTCCAGGCGAGGAGCTGGCGGCGCACCACGGCAATGCCGCTGTCGGCGGTCCCCGATCCCGCTTTCTCGAGGCCTAACGTGCGCAGCAGGATCTCCGCGATCTGGTTCTGCGACGGCTTGGCCATGGCGCGGAGCACGTCGCGCAAGGGCGGCGAGAGGTACGTGAACAGCGTGTCCGACGCGGGCGTGGTTGCGCGCGCACCGTGACCGCAGCCGCCGAACCGCTTGCGCTCTTTGACGTTCTGGACCGCCAGGCCGCGCTCGCCGAAGGCGCCGCGGAGCGCCTCGAGATAGGCGGTATTCTGGTCGGGATAGACGACGTCCATCGTGTCGACCGCATCGGGCGCGATCCAACCAGCCAGCATCACCGAACCCGTCAGTGTGTCGAGCGACGCGTGCAGCTCGCCCTGCAAGCGCGTGAACCGCCGGCGTCCGCCGCTGCCCGCGGCGAGCGACTCCGGCGGAAACTCGGTGATCGCCGTGACGTGCACGACGGGATATCGCGACGTCGGCAGCACCGCGACGCTCACTTTGCCGCCGGGTTTGTGGGCGCCGTGAATCACGATGCGCGCTGCGCCCTCGTTGAAGAACAATTCGTCGACGCCGGCGCTGTACGACGCGTCGAGATCATCCCAGGACCAGCCGTAGCCGAACGTTGGGCCGGGAAACGCATCGAACCCGTTGCGCACCTGTCCGACCACGCGGTTGATACCGTGCGCGCGGAGCGAGTCGGCGATGTCGCGCATGGCGGACAGTGCGTCGCCGCGCATCGCGTCGCTCTCGCTCGGATCGCCGCGGCCGTTCACGATGAGATCGCCGTGCAGCGTCCCGTCACACACCGGCCCGTCGGCAACGAACGTCGTGTGAAACTGGAAGTTCGGGCCTAACTGGGCCAACGCCACCGAGCCCGTGATCACCTTCATGTTCGACGCGGGCATGAACAGCTTGCCCGCGTTGTGCGAGTAGAGCGTGTCGCCGCGATCCGGGTCGACGATGAGGATGCCCCAGTTTGCGTTGCGGAACACCGAATCCGCGATGAGCGAGTCGATGCTGGTGTGCAGCACCGCGATGGGCGACGGCGGCGCCGCGCTCGTGGCCATTTGCGACGCGGGAAGCGCGGCCGGCTGCGGCGCCGGCCCGGATCCGCCCGAGGCGCATCCCAGAGCGACGAGACCCGCGACCATCGCGGGCGTACGACTCACCTTCATCGAGCATCACTCCCGCGCCGCATCACACGGCGCTCAATGAGGTCGGCCACGGCCTCCAACCAGTCCGGCATTGCAAGCGAGATTTGCTGGACGCTCTGCGCGGCCACGGGCGTGTCCGTGACGATCGCGAGATACTTGGAAGCCTGCGGCGATGCAGGATCATACAGCGGCACGCGTTCATCGTGGGCCGCGGCCGCGCGGAACACTTCGATCTTGGGCAACGCAGATTGCTTGAATCCTTCACACAAAACGATGTCGGCGTCGGCCATGTAGCGGCGCGCGATTTCCTCCGGGTCTAACGGATCGACCCATCGCTCGACGAGCGCGAACTTGTCGGGCGCCGACATCGCGACTTTTTCGGCGTGTCCTTCGTGGTAATGGCGGTACGTGTCGGTCGTTTCGGGATCGATGTCGAAGGTGTGCGAGCCGTGCTTGATGGTCATCACGCGATAGCCCCGGCGGTGCAGCTCGGCGGCGAGGCGAACCGTGAGGGTCGTCTTACCGTGGTGTTTGCGTCCGATGATCGCCACCATCGGCGGTGTCGTCGATGCGTGCGGCATGTCGCTCTGCGAGCACGAGCTCGTTTGGGGAGTTCACGTTCAGGAACATCAACGCGGGGTCGCCGAAGCGCCGCACCTCGGCGTCGGGCAATCTCGCCACGCGCACGTCATCGTAGAATCCGATGACACGGCGGTCGCCTGCGTCGAGCCGGCGCTCGATGGGACCGATGCACGCTGGATCATAATACGCGCACAGCGGCTCGACACCACGTGTCGACGCACTTTCCGGCACGGCGACGTCCGCGCCGTCGCCCCGCGTGCGCAGCGCGGCCAGCAGCGCCGCGGGAACAAACGGCATGTCCCACGCGACAATGAGGACGGGTTGCGCGGCGTGCATGAGCGCGGCGTGAATGCCACCGAGGCCCCCGTTTCCGGGGCGCACGTCGGCGGCGACGCGCACGCCGGGAAGCCAGGATGCGGCGTCCGGGTGGTTTGCGACGAGCAGCAGGTCATCGGCCGCGGCGGCGAGCGCCTGTGCGACACGATCGATGACGCGGCGTCCGCCGACGCGTTCGAGGCCCTTCGGGGCGCCGCCATACCGGCGTGCCAGTCCTCCGGCCAGGATGACGCCGGTGCACGGGCCGGCGGTCATCGCTCGGCCGTCTGCGCCCGAGCGCGCCGCACCGAGCGGCCGGCGCGCACGGTGCGCCTAACGCGCCTCGACGGTCGCCGACAGCGTGTCATCCTCGGCGAGATCCACGCGGACGAGCTCGACGCCCGCGGGCAGCCGCGGCTCGACGCGCTCGAAGATGAACCGTGCGATGTTCTCGCCGGTCGGGACCAGACGCCCGTCGGCGAACTCGGGCACGTCGAGGTTGATGTTGCGGTGGTCGAAGCGTGAGGTGATTTCGTCGTCCAGGATGCGATCGAGGGCGCCGAGGTCGACGATCATCCCGGTCGTGTCATCGATTGCGCCGCGAACGGTGACCGTGCAGGTGTAGTCGTGGCCGTGAAAATTCGGATTGGCGCACGGGCCGAACACAGCGCGGTTGCGTTCGTCGCTCCAGTCCGGGCGCCGGTAGCGGTGCGCCGCGGCGAACTCCACGCGACGACTGAGCTGGGCCAGGGAACGGAGCATGCGCGACCAGCCGGCCTCAGCGGCCGATGAGATACGAGATGCCTAACGTGAGGGCGCCGTTGTGGAGCCACTGGTTCTGCGCCGACGATGGCGGTAGCACGGACTTGCCGCCCTGTGGCGTCGCGAAATACGAATTCGGATACTCCGCCTGATACATGTAGTCGGCAATTTCGGCGCGCACGGACCAGTTGCCGCCCGGCACATAGCGAAGCCCGGCGCCGAAGGTGATGGCGAAGGGGGTGCCCACGCGAAACCCGCCGACATCCTTCTCCGTGCCGGCATCCGAGACGACGCCGCCGCCGACTCCGATCGTCGGGATCAGGTGATGCCAACTCTTCGCGCCGGTCATGTTGAACGTCAGTCCGGCGTCGGCCAGGTAGAGCGGCAACGAGAAATTGCCGAGGTTGCGCGACGGGCCGATCAAGCCGGGCGAGATGACATCGCGCCGCGTGAACACGCGCGCCGCGTGCACGACGAACTCGACCGGGCCGCCTAACTTCAGTCCGTAGCGCACGCCGAGCATCGCGCCGCCTTGCGGTCCGACGCCGGCGCGCCCGGTCGCGCCGGTGAACCAGCCGCTATAGAGCGTGAATTCCTGCTTCTTCGAAAAATCCTGATACGGGCTGGCGGACGGAGGGTAGCCGACCTGCGCCGGCGCCGTCCCCGCCAACGCGGCGAGAGCGGCCAACGAAACGAACGCGCAGGTACGCGTCACGGATGAACTCCTGCACGAGGGGTATGCGAGTGCGCTTGCCTCAAGTCACGCCCGGTCATTTCGGGCGGTGGCTCGAGGCCGAGCATGGTGAGCAGCGTCGGACCGACGTCGCCTAACGCGCCGCCGCCGCGCAACGGCCGGTCGCCGTCGGGGTCGATGATGATGAACGGGACCGGGTTCGTCGTATGCGCCGTGTGCGGCCCGCCGGTCTCGGGGTCGATCATCATTTCGCAGTTGCCGTGATCGGCGGTCACGATGACGCGCGCGCCGGCTTCGCCGGCCACCGTTAGCACTCGGCCCAGGCACGCATCCACCGTTTCGACAGCGGTGATGGCGGCCGGAATCACGCCGGTGTGTCCGACCATGTCGCCGTTGGCGTAGTTGCAGAGAATGAAATCGTGGTCGCGCGATCGAATGGCGCGCGACAGCACGTCCGTCACGGGGTTGGCGCTCATCTCGGGCGCCAAGTCGTACGTCGCCACTTTCTGACTCGGCACGAGCTCGCGTACTTCACCGCGGTAGGGCGACTCGAAGCCGCCGTTGAAGAAATACGTCACGTGCGCGTACTTCTCGGTTTCCGCCGTCCTGAATTGCGTGCGTCCGTGCTCGGCCAGCACCTCGGCGACGATTTGCGAGAGCACGAGCGGCGGGAACGCGACCGGAATCGTGAACGTCTCATCGTACATCGTCATCGACACGGCGTTCACGTTCGGCCGCTTGTCGATCTCGAATGCATCGAAGTCCGGATTGGTGACGGCGCGGACCAGTTGGCGCATCCGGTCCGCGCGGTAGTTGAAGAAGATCACGCCATCGCCATCGCGCATCGGCGCCACGGCTTTGCCGTGCTTGGCGATGACCACTGGTTTGACAAACTCATCGCTCTCGCCGCGGTCGTACGCGGCACGAATGGCGGCCACGGGATCTTCGGCCTGAGGGCCGATGCCAAGAGCCATGGCGTCGTACCAGAGCTTCGTGCGGTCCCATCGCTTGTCGCGGTCCATGCCAAAGTAGCGCCCGCCCAGCGACGCGACCACCGCTTTACGCGACGCGTACGTGAGCGTCTCCTCCATGTAGCGCAGCGCGGAGCGGGGCATGGTGTCGCGGCCATCGAGCAGCGCGTGGATGGCCACGCGCGGCACCTCGAGCTTGGACGCGAGGTCGATGAGCGCGAACAGGTGTCGGTCGACCGCGTGAACGCCGCCCGAGCCGATCAGCCCAACGAGGTGCAGCGTGGCGGCGCGCTTTTTGGTCTCCTGACAGAGATCGACGAAGACCTCGTTGCGAAAAAAGTCGCCGCTTTGGATAGCGGCGTCGATGCGGACAATGTCTTGCGGGACAACCCGTCCCGCACCCAAGTTGAGATGCCCAACTTCGCTGTTGCCCA
Source organism: Gemmatimonadaceae bacterium (assembly GCA_025927495.1). Classification (GTDB taxonomy): domain Bacteria; phylum Gemmatimonadota; class Gemmatimonadetes; order Gemmatimonadales; family Gemmatimonadaceae; genus JADGGM01. Next base: position 22,089 of record JAICLH010000010.1, on the reverse strand, counting down.
TCTGACCGCGCGGCAGTCCCACGGCCAAACCCGAGGCCTCGAGCAGCGTCCGCGGATGCCCTTTCCAGAGGGCGTCCCAGGTGGGAGTTCGGGCCATCGCGATGGCGTTCCCTTCGCGTTCGGCGCGATAGCCCCAACCGTCGAGGACTATCAGCACCACCGGCCGCTTCTTCCCCTCTGTCGCCATCTTTGCCCGTGTTGAGACTCGAGACTATACTGCGGCGCGCCGTGCGCCGACCAAAATGTATGCGCCCTCACACGCCCCATCCAGCGATTCACGTCAGTTGGATCGCCGGCGTGCTGTTCGCGCCGGTCTGTCTTGTTGCGCAGGCGACAGTCACGTCCCAAACCGCATTGCGCACTGCACCCAACGCCAGCGCCGTGGCGCAAGTGCGGCCTGGCGCCTCCGTGTCGACTGCTACAACCGAGCACGGGTGGTCGAAGGTGACGCTTGACGGCTATGTACACCGCAGCGTGGTGGGCGGCCGTCGCGGGACGTACTCGATCTCGGTGCATGCCGACGGCGGCGCGTTCCTGCGCGGCACGCCATCGCGATCGGGGCGGGTTCTCGCGCTAGTGGCCGATGGCAGTGGACTCACCAAGGTCAGCACGCGCGGCGAATGGATTCGTGTGCGCCGCACCGGCTGGTTGATCGCCAGCGCGCTGCACGCGAGCGAGCCAACCGTCGCGGCACGGAAGCGCGAGACGCCCAAGAAATCGAGTGCGCGACGCGCGGCGAAAGCGTCGACGACGGTGGCGCGCCAGGCGCCCCCGGTCACAAAGCCGTCCGGCGACACGACCGCCGTGGCGGAGGGTGATGTGACACCGGACAGCGCTACCCAGGCTGCGACCGCGCTCGCCCTGGCGAAGCGCACCACGCTCTACGCGGCCCCGGATGCCGGGACTCTCGGCACCATCGATTCGAGCGCGCGGGTGACCGCCGTAGCGCGCGATCGCGGGTGGGTGCGTGTACAGGTGGAAGGCTGGGTGCGCGCGCAGGATCTCGGGCCGTCGGACAGCACGGTGCTCACCACGATCAGCGCGGCGGATCTCCGCGCGCAGCCTGACCGATATCGCGGGCAGGTGGTGCGGTGGGTGGTACAGAAGATCGCCGTAGAGACGGCCGACCCGCTGCGGAAGGGAATGGCGCCGGACGAGCCGTACATTTTGGCGCGGGGACCGGGCCAGGAGAACTCTTTGCTGTATCTGGCTCTGCCATCGTCGCTGGTGGATCAAGCGAAACGCATCGATCCGCTCACCGCAATCACGGTAACCGCACGCGTGCGTTCAGGTCGCAGCGAACCTTCAGGAGTACCGTTGCTCGACGTGCTCAGCATCACAGCCCGGTGACATCGCCACAGCCACCGAACGATCCGTCCATTAGGCGGCTCGTCCCGCGCGAGCCGCCTGTCCCTCCCAAGCCGACGTTCTCCGATTTTCGTCGCAAGCATCCGGGTCTGCTGTGGGCGATCGTGCTCATCCTTGTCGCCTGCTGCGCGCTCGACGGATGGCTCGTGTACAAGCGGGGGCGCTACCAAGCGGAGACGGTGCGACTGCGGGCGGGGATGGATGAGTTCGAGCGGCAGCGTGCGGACGCGATCATGAGCTCGCGTTCGAAGCGCCTCAATATGGAGATGGAGCTCATCCGGCGTCAGGCGCGGTGGGGCAAGGACATTCACCTCGCGATCTCGGTGGACAGCGGGCGCATGTACCTCGAGCGCGAGGGCGCGCTCCTGCGCGCGATTCCCATTCGGATGGGCCCCGAACGCCGGATCGGCACGCCGCCGGACACCGTGCACCTCGCCGTACCGCGCGGGACGCGCGCCGTCCAAGCGGTGCTGAGCGACAGCGATTTGTGGCGCGTTCCGGAATGGGTGTACACGGATCGCGGTCTCAAGGCGCCGCCGGAAGCCCAACGGACGCTGAGAGAGGCGCTCGGGCCCGTCGCGATCGTCCTGGACGGCGGGACGGTTATCTATTCGCTCCCGGCCAACGGGCCGCTGGATGACTCGTCGTACACTATGCCGGGGAGCGTGCGCGCCCGGGCCGAGGACCTGGATGCGATCGTGCCGAACGTGACAAAAGGGATGGTGGTTTATTTCTACTGACGGCGCCGGCACGGGCGAGGCGAGCGCGCGATGAATGTTCTTCGCTCGATTCCGCGCGGCGCGTTCATCCTGGCGGGTCTCGCGGTCGTCGCGGCCGCGGCGACGGGGGTGTTTCTGTATTCGACGCTCCAGGTGCGCTACCAGCGGGACATCAGCCGCATCGTGTTCAACCGGAACTGGGACCTGCTGGACCAGGTCAGGCGTGACGCGGGCGTGACGGCGGACTCGCTCCGACGGGCGATGGCGGAGGCGAGCCCGGGGCCGGACGCGGACAAGCCGTACATCGTGGTGAGCATCGCCGACCGCCGACTCTGGTACAAGTTAGGCGACAGCGTGTTCTACACCACGCGCGTGGCGGTCGGCAGCGGCAAGACGCTGGTGAAGCAGGACGGACGCGACGAGTACAAGTTCGACACGCCGCGCGGCCGCCTAACGGTCGAGAGCAAGGATGCCGGCCCGGTGTGGGTGCCGCCCGACTGGCACTTCCTCGAGATCGCCGACAAAAAGAGCCTGGGCGTGGTGTTGCTCAAGCGCGGCCAGAAGGTGCCGGTCGGCGACAGTGCGGTCATTACAGTGGACGGCAACGACGTGGTGAAGAAATTCCGCGATGGGCGCGAAGTGCCGTACGAGTCCGGCGAGGGACGCGAAATCATCGAGGCCGGGAACATCATCGTTCCGCCCTACGGAACCAATCAACGCAAGTATCGCGGGACGCTCGGCGGCCATCGCCTCAATCTCGGCGACGGCTACGCATTGCACGGCACCGATGAACCGAGGTCGGTTGGCGAGGCCACGAGCCATGGCTGTGTCCGACTTCGCAACGAAGACATCGACTACCTGTACGGCATCGTTCCGGTCGGAACGCCCGTGTACATTTATTGACCGTTTGGTCAGTCAAGTTGGCCTGTAGTCTCGGGTTGCGCCTTCCTACCAAGCGCGTCCCCCCTAAGGTTAGGAGAGTTCCTCCCCCGTTCTGACGGGGGCTCCTTGCCAAAGGCAAGTCGGCTGTGGCAGCCGACGCGCAAAGCCAAGAGACGGCCGCGTAGTTGCCGTTGGTCTGGTTGCCAGGGAGGCGCCGATGAGCCGTGTACATGCAGGCGCGTTTCGCCTCGGACGCGCCATGAGAGTTGTCGGCGCTGGAGTCGCGTTAGTCGCGGCCGCTGGCGCCGCGCCGCGCGCCAATGCCGCGCTCGTTCCCGTCACATCGCGCGATCTGAGCGCCACGCTGATTCCAGCACGCGCGCCGTTCCGGGCAAAAGCCGGCCTCTGGTTTCTCGACTCGCTCGTCGGACGCAGCGGGAAACTGCGCGCCCTGTTCGTGAGTCCGTCGCATCCCTCGTACGGAATCGACGCACTGCAGGAGCTGTTTGGCGACAGTGCGCTCGATCGCCCCGGCATTTACACCGTGCACGACACGGCAGTCGCACAGCCCCTCTCATTCATTTCGCTCGTTCCGTTCGCCGCCAAACAAAAAGGAAAAATTGGCGCCTATTGGCTTGGCACTTGGCCGCACGAACGGCACGCCTCTAGCGACTCGATGTACGCCAATCCGGATGGCTTCATCGAAGTGACGCCGGAGAACGAAGACACGTGGGTGTCGGAGCACTTTCAGCTGCGAGACTTCCTCACGCACGATCAGGAAGATGTGTGGCCCAAGTACCTGGCGCTCAATCCGAATCTGGTCGACAAGCTCGAGCTTGTCATCGATGACTTGAATGCGCACGGCGTTCGCGTTCGGCACCTGACCATCATGTCCGGCTTCCGGACGCCGGAATACAATCGACTCGGCGTGGGCGCGCGCGGTGGCCGCGCGAGAGACAGCCGGCACCAGTACGGAGATGCGGCGGATGTGTTCGTGGACAATAACGAGTCTGGCCGGATGGACGATCTGAATCACGACGGACGCGTGAATCTGCGCGACGCGCGCATCATTCGAGCGGCGGTCGATCGCGTCGAAGCGGCGCATCCCGACCTGGTCGGCGGCGTCGGGCTCTATCATGCGACCCGCGCGCACGGACCGTTCGTTCACATCGACACGCGCGGCGAGCGCGTGCGCTGGGGATCGCGGTGAGTCGCGGGCGGCCGACTGACAATGGTCGGCACCCTGTCGCCGCAGCGGCCTCTGCAGCAGGCCGCCGTCTCAAAAAACTGATCAGCTTGACGTTCTGGTTTGGCTCAGCGTGGGCGGTGATTGGTTGGTATCACCCGCCGCGCACCTTCGGCGCGCCGGACGTCGTCGTCGATAGCGCATTCGGCGCTCTAGCCCTTCGCGCGGAGCCGGCGCCCGCGGCGCTCGGCAAAAGCGGCGAACTGAAACTCGCGGTCGCCCTACCGGGCGAGCACGTGGACTACCCCATCACGTTGCCTAACGACACGCTCACGCTTCGCTACGCCTGGGAGCGCGTCGGCGATGCGCGGCTTCAGGACAGCGCGCTCGCATACTCAGGAGATACGCTGATCGCGCCCAGCGAGCCCGGCTTCTATCGCCTGGCATTGCTGCACGGCACCCAAGAGGATGTCATCGAAGGGATGTCGCTGGCCGTGCTCGTTCCGTTCGACGAGAAGCACGGCTCGGTGCTCGACGGCTACCGCATTGGGTTCTATCGCGGCGAACGGCATCACGCCGACGCCACCGACCGTCCCGATGGCTTCGTCAAGGTGACCTCCGACGAGATCGACCTGCCCCTGTCGGCGCACCTGCGCCTGGGCGACTTCCTGTCGCGCGACGGCCAGGACACCTGGCCCAGATACGCGGCAATGGACCCGCGGGTGTTCGACAAGCTGGAACTGATCCTCGAGCGGATCTCGCACTCGCTCGGCCGCGAGTCCGGCAATGTCCCGGTGGAGCTCGACCTGCACTCGGGGTTCCGGACGCCTGCCTACAATCGGCACGTGCCCCGTGCGGCGCGGGATAGCCGCCACCAGTTCGGCGACGCGCTCGATGTCGCCATCGACGCCGACGGGAACGGTCGCATCGACCGGAAGGACGCGCGGATCGTGGCTGCAGTCGTGGATTCCGTGGAAGCCGAATACCCCGACCTGGTTGGCGGCATGGGAGTGTACACCAGCCGCAGATATAGTCATCCTTACGTGCATATCGACGTGCGAGGCCGCCGCGTTCGCTGGCACGGCTGACGCCGTCATTGCCGTGGATGACATGAACGAGACACTGCGGGATCGCATCCTGCGCAAACTCGACACGCTGCCGGACGAGCGCGGTTACCAGTTCCTCGACTACATCGAGTTTCTCGAGTCGCGCTACGCGCAGAGAACCGCGCAAACGCCCAACGTCTTGCAGCGATTTGCAGAAGGCGTGGAAGACAGCCTGCGCGCCGGACGAGTCTCCGCCACCGGTATCGCGGAGACGATGGGACTCCTGAACAAGGCGATGGGTGTCTTGCAAGGCGTCGCAGCGGCGGGGAAATCGGTGGCGTCGGACGTCATGGAAGTGGCGGCGCGGACGGCGAGCCGGGCCGCGCCGGCCGAACGGCCCGACGGCTCTGCTTCCGTCGAACCGTCTTCCGCGCCGCCGTATACGCCTAACGGAACGCAGTCGCAGGACCCGACGGGAGGTGCGTCATGAGTCTCCGGACGAAGCGTGTCGAAGAACGCGACGGCGGACGAACCAGGATATTCGGCGGCGCGTCCACGCGCGATCGAGAAGAACGCGAGAGCCGCGGGCGCTCGCGCGGTGGTCCGCGCGGAGGGGCAAAGCGCACGATTTTGGGAGCAATCAGGCAGATCCCATCGTATCTCCGCCTGCTCTGGGGATTGATGACCGATGAGCGCGTGTCGACCGTGGACAAGGTTCTCGTAGGCGCCGCGATCGGATACGTGATCATGCCGTTCGACCTCATCCCGGATTTCATTCCGGTGATCGGCCAGGTCGACGACATCTACATCATCATGTTGGCGTTAGACCGGCTCATCTCACATGCCGGCGCCCGTGTGCTCGCCGATCATTGGGACGGAGACCCGCGCGATCTCACGCCCAAAAGTCTCGAGGCGGTGCTTCTGGCGGCGGCGTTCTTCCTGCCGTTCAGCGCGCGCAGCCGTGTGCGCCGACGGCTGCGTAAACGACTGCTCTAGCAAGCAGATGACGCTCTGCGTGCTTGCAGCGTCCTGGCGCACTCCTTAGCTTTGGCTATGGCTACCACAACTCGCGCGTCAGCCCTCCGGCCCGCCCGCTCCACCTCAGTGGAAGGCGGGCCGTCGCGCATTGACGAGGGGTCTTCTCGCGTGCGTGACGGCTACGCGCTCACCTTCGACGATGTGTTGCTGGTGCCGCGACACTCGTATTCGCATCCCAAGGATGTGAGCACGACGTCGCGCTTCACGACCGGAATTCCGCTCAACCTCCCGCTCGTCTCGGCGGCGATGGATACCGTCACCGAATCCGAGATGGCTATCGCGATGGCGCGCGCCGGCGGCATCGGTGTGATCCACAAAAACATGTCGATCGATCGGCAGGCCGCTGAAGTGGATCGCGTGAAGCGCTCCGAGAGCGGAATGATCCTCAACCCGATCACGCTGGCGCCTGACGCGACGCTTCGCGAGGCGAACGCGCTCATGATGCGCTTCAAGATTTCGGGTGTGCCGATAGTGGACCGCGAAGGACGGCTGGTGGGCATCATCACCAATCGCGATCTACAGTTCGAGCGGAACCTCGACCGTCCGCTGCACGATGCGATGACGAAGGATGGTTTGGTGACCGCTCCCGTGGGGACGACGCTCGATGAAGCGGAGCGTATCCTCGGCCAACACCGCATCGAGAAACTGCCGGTGGTGGACGATGGCGGGAAGCTGCGCGGACTCATCACGGTCAAGGACATCCACAAGCGCCGTCAATTTCCGGTTGCGAACAAGGACCAGCACGGACGGTTGCGCGTGGCCGCGGCGATCGGCTCTGGCGGCGACATGAGCGAGCGCGCGACCGCGCTCATTGCCGCAGGGGTCGACGCGCTCGTGGTCGACACCGCGCACGGACACGCGGAGTCGGTACTGCGGGCGACGGCGGAGGTGCGGGAGATGTTCCCCGACGTACAACTGATTGCAGGAAATGTCGCGACGCGTGAGGGCGCGGCGGCGTTGGTCGAGCGCGGCGTCAACGCCGTGAAAGTCGGTGTGGGTCCGGGTTCCATCTGCACCACGCGTGTGGTGACAGGTGTCGGCGTGCCGCAGCTCACCGCGGTGTTGGAAGCGATGGAAGGCGCGGGCGACGTGCCGGTGATCGCCGACGGCGGCATCAAGTATTCGGGCGACATCGTGAAGGCCCTCGCGGCCGGCGCATCGTCGGTGATGATGGGCTCCATGCTCGCGGGCACGGAGGAGAGTCCCGGCGAGTCGTTCCTGCTCGAGGGCCGCCGGTTCAAGATGATTCGCGGCATGGGCAGTCTGTCGGCTATGCAGGACGGCAGCGCGGATCGGTACTTCCAGGAAGGCGAGATGTCGCAGAAGAAGCTGGTGCCGGAAGGCATCGAAGGGCGGGTGCCTTACAAGGGACCGGTAGGCGACGTCATCTATCAGATGGTAGGCGGTCTCCGAAGCGGCATGGGATACGTGGGATGCGAGACCATCGAGGCGCTTCGCACGCAGACCGAGTTCGTGCGGATCACGACGGCGGGTTTGCGCGAGTCGCATCCGCACGACGTGGCGATCACGCGAGAAGCGCCGAACTACTCCGTATAGACGTCAGTGTGCGGGCCGCGCATCCCTTGACAAAGGGGTGCGCGTCCCGTGAACGTAGCACCGTCGTCGCCCCTGCCTTCCTGACCTGCGGCGCACGCGATCCAGCGACACCATAGTCTCCGACGGAGATCCCGAATGGGCTTGTTATCGACGAAGAGCATGGCCGTGCTCATGGACGAGGCCGGCGCCGAAGGGGAGGGTTCGCTCAAGCGAGCACTCGGGGCGACCAACCTCACGTTGTTGGGCATCGGCGCGATCATCGGCGCGGGTATCTTCGTGCTGACGGGCACGGCGGCGGCGCAGTACGCGGGACCCGCAGTCGTGTTCTCATTCATCCTTTCCGGCATCGCGTGCTTGTTCGCCGGCCTGTGCTACGCCGAGTTCGCGTCGATGATCCCGATCGCGGGCAGCGCGTATACGTATGCGTACTCGACCTTGGGCGAGCTGCTCGCGTGGATCATCGGGTGGGACCTGATTCTCGAGTACCTGTTCGGGGCGGCGACGGTGGCTGTCGGTTGGTCAGGCTATTTCACCGCGCTGATGAACGACATCGGCATCCACATTCCGGCGGCGCTCGCGAATGCGCCGTTGAGTGTGACGGGAGGCTGGCACCTTCATCCAACCGGCGCGCTGATCAACCTGCCGGCACTGGTCCTCGCCGGGCTCATGACGGCACTGCTGGTGGTCGGGATCAAGGAGTCGGCGAACTTCAACAACATCATCGTGTTCGTGAAGGTCGCGATCGTGCTGCTCGTGATCGGGTTCGGGTTTGCGTACGTGAACGCGCAGAACTGGCACCCGTTCGTCCCGCCTAACACCGGCGAGTGGGGCGTGTTCGGGTGGAGCGGCGTGATCCGCGGCGCCGGCGTGATCTTCTTCGCGTACATTGGCTTCGACGCCGTCTCGACCACGGCTCAGGAAGCGAGAAACCCGCAAAAGGACATGCCGATCGGCATTCTTGGCTCGTTAGGCATCTGTACGTTGTTGTACATCCTCATGGCGTTGGTGATGACCGGCCTCGCGCACTACACCGATCTCAACGTCGCGTTTCCGGTGTACGCGGCGATTGAAAAGGCCGGTCCCGGCCTCGCGTGGCTCAAGGAAATCGTCAACATCGGCGCCATTCTCGGGCTTGCCTCAGTGGTGCTCGTCATGTTGATGGGACAGCCGCGCATCTTCTTTTCGATGGCACGCGACGGACTGCTGCCGCCCGTGTTCGGCAAGGTGCATCCGCGATTCAAGACGCCGTACGTCACGACGATCCTCACCGGGACGGTCGCCGCGATCGTCGCCGGTCTCTTTCCGATTCAGCTCCTCGGCGAGTTGGTCAATATCGGAACGCTGCTGGCCTTCGCGATCGTGTGCGCCGGCGTGATCGTGCTGCGCCGCACGCGGCCGGACCTCCATCGTCCGTTCCGCACGCCGTTCGTACCAGTTGTTCCGCTTCTCGGAATTTTCTGCTGCGTCGGGCTGATGGCCGGTTTGCCAATCGATACGTGGATCCGACTCTTTGTGTGGCTCCTCATCGGCCTCGTGATTTACTTCTCCTACGGACGCTTTCACTCGCGATTGCAGCAACGAATCGACACGCCGTCCGCCGCCGCGGCGGATTGACCGCGCGATTCTTGCAATTCGAGCGGCGCCTCCCCCGGGGGCGCCGCTTGCTATGCATACGTCATGACCTTGGCACTGCCTGATCTCCTAACTGTACCGCCGGCTCGTCGCGCGGCTGCCGAGCGCATTGCCGCCGAGCTGCGACCGGGTCGAACGGTCGCGTTGTCGACGCACATCAATGCCGACGGCGACGGCTGCGGCTCCGAAGTGGCCATGGCGCACCTGCTCGCCCAACGCGGGCTCGTGGTGCGCATCGTGAATCCCACGCCGTGGCCGTCGATGTTCTCGTTCCTGCTGGAGGGCGTCGATGAGCGGAGCGCCGCGGGTGCACGCGCGATCGAGGCCGTCGATCTCCTCGTGGTCCTCGACATCAACGACGTGCGCCGGTTAGGCAACCTCGCCGACGCCGTCCGCGCGCTGCGCGTGCCGCGCGTCGTCGTCGACCATCACGTGCCCAGCGACGCGCCGGCGGGCGACATCGTGATGGCCGACATCGCCGCGTGCGCCACGGCCGAGCTGGTGTTCGACCTCGCATGCGTGCTCGATCTCGCGCTCACGCCCGCGATCGCGCGGGCGCTCTACACCGCGATCCTCACCGATACCGGCGGATTCCGGTTCAGCAACACTTCGCCGCGCTGTCACGCGATGGCGGGCCAACTCCTCGCCGCCGGCGTCGATCCGGAAGAGATGTATCGCCGCATCTATGCGTCGGTCTCCGTTGGGCGGCTGCGGGTCATTCGCGACGCGCTGGAGTCGCTGTCGGTGGATCCCGCCTACGGGCTGTCGTGGGTGTCGCTCACGGCAGGGTCGCTGGAGCGCCACCACGTGCATCCCGAAGAGCTCGACGGCATCGCCGAATATCCGCGGAGCGTGGCCGGCACGCGCATGGCGATTTTCTTCCGCGAGCTCGCGCACGGTCAGGTGAAGGCTTCCTTCCGCAGCACGGGCTCGGTTGACGTCAATGCCTTCGCGCGGCAATTCGGCGGCGGTGGCCACGCGCGCGCGGCTGGTGCGCTCATCCAGGGGTCGTTGGACGCGGTACGCGAGCGGGTGCTGCGCGCGGCGCGCGAGTTCGTCGGACGTCAGGCGCAGCCGGAAGACTTGGCAGCCAAGCCGGCGTCCACCTAGGTTTCCTGTTCATGAGCTTGTGGAAGCACGCTCCGCGCGATGACGATTCCGTCGAGCGCCGGATTCGCGAAGCGCTGACCGAAATGCGGCCGCTGTTGCGTCTGGATGCCGCGATCATCGAGCTGGTGGAGTTCGACGGCGAGACAGGCGTGGCAGTGCTGCGCATCGGAGGCGACTGTCCGGATTGCGACATGGACGCCGGGATGCTGCGCCAGGGGATCGAAGCGCATCTTCGCATGCAGGTGCCGGAGATCAGCGCGGTGCGCGCGATCTGAACGTTCGAGGAGACTCACGACATGCCTGAACCATTGCAGGCGCGCATCGCGGCCGCGTTGCGCGCGGTGACGAATCCGCGCACCGGACTCGACGTGATGTCGTCGGAGATGATCCGCGACGTCGGCGTGACGGTGGAGGGTCGGGTGCGATTCACCATCCTGCTGGCCGCGGAAGACCCGGCATCGCTGGTGCGCACAGTGCGCCAGGCCGTGGAGGCGGTGCCCGGCGTGGCGGACGTGCGCGTGGACGTAAAGGATCCGTCGCAGGTGCGGCAATCCAGCGCGCCCGCTGCGCAGCCCGCACCGCAGGCCGGGCGTGCGCTGCCCGTGATGGGGCAGGAGCCGCAGTCGCGGCGCGCGGCGGTGCCGCCTGCGCCTACGCCAGTCGAGTATCCAAATCTGGGTCGCGTGCTCGCCATCTCGAGCGGCAAGGGCGGCGTGGGGAAGACGACCGTCGCGACCAATCTGGCCGCCGCGCTGGCGCGCCGCGGCGCGCGCGTTGGCATCATGGACGCCGATATTTACGGGCCGAACATTCCGCGGATGATGGGTGTGGACGAAGCGCCGCCGGTGGTGAATGACCGCATCAAGCCGCTCCTGGCGCACGGGGTGAAGCTCATGAGCCTCGGTTTTTTGGTCGAGCGCGATCAGCCGGCCATCTGGCGCGGTCCGATCGTGATGAAAATCGTGACGCAGTTTCTGCGGGACGTGGACTGGGGCGAGCTCGATTACTTCCTGGTGGATATGCCGCCGGGCACGGGCGACGCCCAGCTTTCGCTCGTGCAGGCGACGCGCGTGCACGGCGCGGTCATCGTGACCACGCCGCAGCGCGTGGCCGTGGGCGACGCGCTGCGCGGGGCGCGCATGTTCCAGCGCGTGAGCGTGCCCGTGTTAGGCATCGTGGAGAACATGAGCTGGCTCGAGTGCGCGGGATGCGGGACGCGCACGCCGTTATTCGGGTCCGGCGGCGGGCGCGGCCTGGCCGACGAGCTGGGCGTGCCGTTGTTAGGCGAGATCCCGCTCTATCCGCCGGTGCGCGTGGGCGGGGATGAGGGTGTGCCGATCGTGTTGTCGGAGCCGGAGTCGGCCGCGGCGCGGGCCCTCGAAGATACCGCGGGGCGCGTGGTGGACGCGGTGAATCGGGCGCGAGCTGCATGAGCGAGCTGAGCGTCACGCCTCCCGGTCCAACGCGGCCGCCGGAGCTCGATCCGGCGGCCGCGTTGCCGTTAGACCCACACGACGGGCTCACGCCGGTCGTGGTCACGGGCGAGTACGGGGCGAACCTGGCGATCACGCGCGGCTCGCTGCCGCGCGCGATCGCCGTGTTCGCCTTGCCGGCGGTCGCGTCGATGCTGCTCATGACACTCTTCTACACGGCCGACGCGTACTGGGTGGGGCAGAAAATCGGCGCCGCCGGGCTCGCGGCCGTCTCGACGTCGGTGTTCTGGATCTGGATGATCATTTCCGGCGCCGACATGGTGAGCGTTGGCCTCACCGCGGTTGCGTCGCGGCGCCATGGCGAAGGCCGGCCCGATGCGGCTGCACGCGCGGTGGGCGACGCGGTGGTGTACGCGCTGTTCATCGGCGCGACCATCGCCCTGGCCGGCCGCCTCTACCTGCACGGGATGTTCGCGGTGATGGACACGCCGGCCGACGTGACTGCGTTGGGCATCAAGTATCTCGGCACGTATCTGTTGGGCGCACCACTGATCTTCGGGTTTTTCGCCGTGGACGCGGCCTTCCGCGCGTCCGGCGACACGCGCACGCCGTTCCTGCTCCTCGTGACGACGGTGGCGGCTGCCCTCGTGCTCGACCCGGTGCTGATCCTCGGCGTGGGTCCGGCGCCACGATTAGGCATCGCGGGCGCCGCCGTTGCGACCATCGCGACGCGCGCGGTGGCGTTCGTGTTCGGCATCGCGCTGCTGGTCCGCCGTCGGATGATTCGCCTCGGGCGGGTCGCGCTGCGCACGGTCGCGAGCATCTCGAGAGTCGGGCTGCCCACCGCCGTGACGGGCGTCGTGTTCGCCGTCGTGTACGTGCTGCTTACGCGGACGACGACCCTGTTCGGCACACCGGCTCTCGCGGCCCTCGGCGTCGGCCAGCGCGTGGAGAGCTGGACGTTCATGATCGGTGTGGGCTGCGGCGCCGCGGCCGCCGCGATCGTGGGTCAGAACATGGGCGCGCGACGGGCGGACCGCGCCCAGTCCGCCGGTTGGATCGCCACGGGATTTGCCACGATCGTGTGCGCCGTGGGTGCCATCCTCGAGTTCACGGTAGCGCCGCAGTTCACCGGTCTCTTCAGCCGAGATCCGGCCGTGATCGCGGAGGGTGCGCACTATCTCCGCATCGCGGCCGTGTCGACCCTGTTCAGCGGCAGCGAGCTGGTGCTGGAGGGCGCGCTCGGCGGTGCGGGCGAGACGCTGCCTCCGATGCTCACGTCGAGCACGTTCACGGTGCTTCGGCTTCCGTTGGCCGCATGGGCGGCGGCGCGCTGGGGCACGGCCGGCATCTGGTGGACGATTTCGATCACGGCGATGGGCCGCGCCCTGGCCATGATGGCGCTCTGGCGCTGGGGGCGGTGGAAGCGTAAGTCCGTGTGACCATGGGGTTGATCACGCTGCTCACCGACTTCGGCACCGCCGACGGCTACGTCGGCGAGATGAAGGGCGTGATCTACGCGATGTATCCGCAGGCGCAGCTGGTGGACATCGCGCACGACGTGGCACCGCAGGATGTCGATGGCGCGCGGCTCGCCATCACGCGGTATTGGCGGCGGTTTCCGTTAGGCACCGTCCACATGGTGGTCGTCGACCCTGGTGTCGGCACCTCGCGTGCCGCGCTGGCGGTCGAGAGCGACGGCCGCTTTCTCGTCGGCCCCGACAACGGCGTGCTGTCGCCGGCCTTGTTGCGGTCCGACGTGCGGGTGGTCGCGCTGGCCATTCCGGCGCAGGCGTCGGCCACGTTTCATGGGCGAGACGTCTTCGCGCCGGCCGCCGCGCGCCTGGCGGGCGGATCGCCGCTCGAGGCATTGGGTCGAACTTACGACGCGCCGATCGTGCGCCGGACGCCCGAGGCCAAGCGGCTCGTCGATGGCTCGATGTCGGGCGAGGTGATCACGGTGGACCGGTTCGGCAATCTCGTCACGAACCTCGTCGCGCCGCGCGGCGGGTCGGTCGTGCTCGGCGACCGTGTGGTGCCGATCGTGCGATCCTACGGCGAGGGTGCGTCGGGCGACGTGGTCGCCGTGATCGGGTCGTCGGGTTTGCTCGAGATCGCGGTACGCGATGGCAGCGCGCGTGTGACGCTGGGGGTGGCGCGCGGGGCGCCGGTGGTGCTGCGTCCGGCGCCGCCCAGCGCCTAACGGAGCGATCAGTCGCGGGTAATCTCGAGACCGGCGAGCGTCGCCGTGGCGTCGATCACCACTTTCCGCGTCGCGCGGCTCCAGTTGGACGAGTAATACGTCCCGTCGCGCTCCGTGAGGTCCGGGGCGTCGAGGCTGCCGAGCGTCTTGGCGACGCGGGCCTCGACGCCGACGTCCTGCGGAATGTGGAGCGTGATCCCGCCTAACGCGGCGCGCACCACCAGGTTCATCGTGCCGGCCCACGTGCCGCCGAGGTCGAGCTCCGCGCCGCCCACGCCGGCGGACACGTTCACCGTCGACGCATGGGCGTTGCCGAGCGAATCGACCGTCAGACCAGCCGCCCCGATGTCGAGGTCGAGCGACGACATGGCGATCGGATTGGGCGTCCCGAAGGTGACCGTCGTCTGGCTGGCGCCGCTTTCGAGGTGCAGGCGGCGCACCGACAGGTTCGCCAGGTCGAGCCGCGCGTCGCAGGCGCCTAACGCAAGGGTGAGGTCGAGCGGGATGCCGCGCGCGAGGCCGACCGCGAGATCGGTGCCGTTGCGGTCGTCGCCCGGGCCGCTGAAGTTGAGCGCGCCGCGCTTGAGGTCGAGCGAAAACGGGTGGCCGATCGCGCTGTCCGAGCGGATCGTGAGCGTGCCCGTGGCCGCGTCGTAGCGGTGCATGGGGCGCACGCGACCAGCGTCATATCGCATGTCGACATTGTAGAGCATGGGCTCCGCGGCGGCGGCCAGATTGAACGTGCCGGCGCCGAAATACACGCGGACCTGCAGCGAGTCAGCCGATGCACGCTGGCGCGATGCGGTCACGGTGCGCCACACCTGTCCCTGTGCCGTCGCGGGCGCTGCGACGAGGGCCGCTGCCAGGATCGCCAGCCATGGGCGTGAGACGTGTCTGGACATCAGCGTTGGATAGACCGTGGCGGCGGCGTGGGCCGGCGCGCGGCGGCGACGCCCGATACCGGCGTCGGCGTCTGCCAGCTGGCGTCAGTCACCGGCGGAGGAACCTGCGGCGGCGGCACATGGCCGCTTGGGGCGCGCGTGCCTCCGCGGGATGCGAGCGTCGCGCCGAAGCCGACAGTCACCGCCACCCACGTAACCATCGCCGCAACCAAACGCAGCAGAGCGCCGAGCCAGCCCGCCCAGGACATCAGTCCACCGATCATCCAGAGGACGAAGTACAGCGAGAGGCCGATGAACAGGAACTGCACAACCGGCGGCGGAGTGTACGGCGACACGGCGCCGCGCCACCGCATCGCGGCCTCGCCCGTCACGTACGACATGGCCAGGAAGCCAAGTGCGAGTGCGCCGGCGCCCCCCAGAACGAAGCCGACGATGGCGAAGGGAATGAGCAGGATGCCGATGACCGTGATGCAGAGCGCCACGATGCCGACGACCAGGGCGGGCAAGAGCGCGATCTGTCCGGCCACGCCGTAGAGGAACGACCGCGAAAAGTCATCGCGGATGCGCTCGGCGATGGTTTCGAGGTTGCCGCGCGCGAAGAGCGCTGCGAAGAGTCCGATGACCGCGAGGACGAGATACCAGCCGACCGCGAGCGACAGCGAACGTTTGGTGGCTTGCGCCGGCGTGCGCGCAGCGGTTCTGGCCAGGGGCCCGACCGTGAGCGCGGAGAGTGAGCGCATCTCGCCCTGCACGGTGCCACCGTCGAGCTGGACATGGCCGCCTAACGCAACCGCGTCGCCGCGCACCGTGCCGCCCGTGTGGACGACGATATCGCCGCCCAGTGCGACGGCGTTTCCGGTGACGGTCCCGCGCACGTCGAGCGGACCGTGCCACGATGCGATCGAGCCGTTCACCGTCGTTCCGGCTGCAACCGTGTGCGCGCCAGATTGAACCGAGGACCGCTCGATGACGACGCCGTTCGGGTCGCGTGCGAGCGAATCCACTGTGGCGGTGATCGAATCGCCGACGTTTACAGCGCGAGCCGGAGTGTGCTTGGCTTGGGCCGCGATGCCGTTGACGGATGCGGCAACCGAGAGCGCGGAAGCGAGGATCGCGGCGCGCATGTATACCGGGCGACGGGTCGGCATGAGCGTCTAACGACGGCGCGGACCCGCCACCGCGGCGCGCATTGCGCGGGCCGTGACGGCGGCGAGCAACAGCAACACGGTGAGCGCGATCCAGAGACCGACGGCCCCACTCGTTCGGAATGCGTGGACGGCGGTGCTGCCGAAGAGCGTCGCAACCACGTCGGCGAGGCCGCTGCCGACGCCGGCGCGCACACGGCCGACCGCCATGTCGATCGCGAAAATCACCGCGTCGAGACGGGTGAGCAGCCAGAGCGACACCGTGGTGAGCACCACCGCCGCGCTTCCGAATCCCGTCCACGCGAAGGCCCGCGCGGTGCGAGTGCGCGGCATCCAACCGCGGAGGGTGTCGAGCGCCGTGACATGCCAGGGCACGAAGACCTGGACCTGCCCCAGCACGCGGTCAGCGAACACGGCGGACGGCTCGTAGTGCGGGAGATGCTCCAGCTGCCGCACCAAGGCGCGCGCGTCGTCGAGGTCTGCGCGGCACGTGTCGCACGCGCGCAGATGCAACTTGAGCGGCGCCGTGCCAAAGCCGACGTCGCCGTCAAGCAGTTGATCGATTTCTTCAGGGAGCAGGTGTCTATCCACGGGACCTCCAACATGTCGTACGTTGCAGTGTGCCAGAGGGTTTCATATCAGGTACGCAGGTGCGCCAGGGCGTCCCGCAGCTCGTGCCGGGCGCGATGGATGTACGTTTTGACCGTGCCCAGCGGCAGGTCGAGGGTGGCAGCTATTTCCTCGTACGAACGGCCCTCGACGTGGCGCAAAAGGATGCAGGAGCGGTACTCGGGCCGGAGCTGCGCAATGGCCCGTTCTATAGCGGATCCGAGCTCGCGCGACTCGATCTCCTCGAGCGGCGACTCATCGTGCGAGCGCACGTCGACAGACGTGGCCTCGGCTTCGGCCGAGGTGGCCGCGTGGGGCGAACCCTCGATGCTGATCGTGTCGAGCTGGCGTTTCCGGAGATGGTCGATCGTGAGGTTGTTCGCGATCTTGAACAACCAGCTCGAGAACTTGAATTCCGGGCGGTAGCGATCGATGTGGTTCAGGACGCGGACGAACGTGTCCTGTGCGAGATCCTCCGCGGTCTCGCGATCGCGGACCATGCGGAAGATGAGCGAGAAAACGGGGCGCTCGTATCGGTGGACCAACTCCCGAAACGCCGCCTCCCGTCCTTCCTTGGCGAGGGTTGCGACATCGGCATCTGGGAGGGTCGAGAGATCGTAGGAAGACGGCAACTCGATCGAGAGCGAGACGGTCAACCGGCCGATGCTCGCGCAAGTTAGCGCGGCGAGGCTCACGCAACCAGCATCGCGCTTGCGTAGGCTTTCGCGACGACCCAAGTTTTCCTGAATGTCTGCGGTCGACACGGAACGGCGCGAAGCGCTCGAGGCAGCGGGCGCGGGACGCGGTGCGGCGGATGTCGAAGGAGAGACGGGCGCCGAGTCGAGCGGCGTCGTCAAGCGGCGATACGTGCGGCGGATGTTCTCGGAGATCGCGCCGACGTACGATCTGCTCAACCGACTCCTCAGCTTCAACATCGACGGACGGTGGCGCCGCCGGGCGATCGACGTCCTGGGTTGGGAGCGCCGTCCGCGCGGCCGGTATCTGGATGCGTGTGCCGGCACGTTGGACATGAGCATCGAGTTGGCGCGTCGCGCAGGGTTCGCGGGGACGGTCATCGCGGCCGATTTCGCCGAAGCGATGTTGCGGGCGGGTGGTGCGAAGGTCAGAGCCGCGGCCGTGCGCCCGGTGGTGGCCGACGCGCTGCAGCTTCCGTTAGGCGACGCGTCGGTGGACGGCGCGATGGTCGCGTTCGGCGTGCGCAATTTCGCCGACATCGATGCCGGCCTGCGCGAGCTGTCCCGCGTGCTCAAACCTGGTGCGCGCCTGGTCGTGCTCGATTGTTCGGCGCCGCCGTCGGCGGCCGTCCGCGGCGTGTACCAGGTGTATTTCCGACGGCTCCTGCCGCTCGTGGGCCGCATGGTGAGCGGTCACCGTACGGCGTACCGATATCTCCCGGAATCCGTGGCGCATTTTCCGCCGGCGCCGGCGCTCGCCGCGTGCATGGAACAGGCAGGGCTCTCCGACGTTCGCTACGAGCGCCTCACGTTCGGCGTGACCGCGGTGCACTGGGGCGAGCGGCCGGCCGGCGGCGGGGCACGCGCGTGAGTCTCGATTCGTTAGGCGAGTTTCTCTCGGCCCTCGAGGCCGCCGGCGAACTGGTGCGTGTGCGCGCGCCGGTGAGTGTGCACCTCGAGATCTGCGCGATCGCCGACCGCGTCATGAAAAGCCCCGGCGGCGGCGCCGCGCTGCTGTTCGAGCAGCCCATCCTGCGCGACGGCTCGCGGTCGCCGTACCCGGTCGCGATCAACCTGTTCGGCTCGATGCGCCGGATGGCGATGGCGTTAGGCGTGGACGACCTCGATGCGATCGGCGCGCGCATCACGGAGCTGCTCGAGCTGAAGGTGCCGGAGGGCATCCTGGGCAGGCTCGCGCTGCTGCCTCGCCTGCTCGAGGTGGGCAAGTTCCCGCCGCGCGTGCGTGGTGGATCGGCGCCGTGCCAGGCCGTGGTCCGGCGCGGCGACGAAATCGATTTGCAGCGGCTGCCGATCATCACGTGCTGGCCGGAAGACGGCGGACCCTACATCACGCTGCCGATGGTGATTTCGCGCGATCCGGTGCGCGGCATCCGCAACGTGGGCATGTATCGCGTCCAACTGCTGGGCTCGCGCACGCTGGCGATGCACTGGCAGCGTCACAAGGTGGGTGCGGCGCACTGGTGGATGATGGCCGAGCGCGGCGAGACGATGCCGGTGTGCATCGCGATCGGCGCCGATCCGGCGTCGGTGTACGCCGCGTCCGCGCCGCTGCCACCGACCGTCGATGAGTTCCTGTTCGCCGGATTCTTGCGGCGCGAGCCGGTCTCGCTCACTAAGGCCGTCACGTGCGATCTCGAGGTACCGGCGGACGCGGAGATGGTAATCGAGGGCTACATCGATCCGCGCGAGCCGTTAGTCACCGAGGGTCCGTTCGGCGATCACACGGGATTCTATTCGCTGGCCGATCTGTATCCCTGCGTGCACGTCACGGCCGTGACGATGCGCGAGAACCCGGTGTACGCGACGACCATCGTTGGGCGTCCGCCCATGGAAGATTTCTACCTCGGCCACGCCACGGAGCGCATCTTTCTGCCGCTCCTCAGGCTGACGATTCCGGAGATCGTGGACTACCACATGCCGGCGGAAGGCATCTTTCACAACCTCGTGTTCGTGTCGATCGACAAGCAGTACCCGGGCCAGGCGCACAAGGTGATGAACGCGATGTGGGGACAGGGGCTCATGGCGCTGGCGAAGCTCATCGTGGTAGTAGACAAGGACGTGAACGTGCGGGATCCGCAGGAGGCCTGGTGGGTGGCGCTCAACAATCTGGATCCCGAGCGCGACGCGCGATTCACGATGGGACCGATCGACGTGCTCGACCACTCGAGCCGTGCGTTCACGTACGGATCGAAGATGGGACTGGATGCGACGCGCAAATGGCCGGAAGAAGGCTTCGAGCGGCCCTGGCCGGGCCGCGTGGTGATGGACGCGGCCACCGACGCGCGCATCCGCGCGCGTTGGGCGGAGCTCGGCATCCCGCTCGGCTCGTGAGCGCACCGTTAGGCATTCGCGACGCCGCGCGGTGCGCGGCGTGATGGCCGGGAGCGCCCCTGTGCGCGAGGGACAGACGTTCGCCGGCGCGTCGCGGCTGACGCGTTACGTCAATCTGGTCAAGCTGCCGCACACGCTGTTCGCGCTGCCCTTCGCGCTCGTGGGCGTGGTGCTCGCGAGCTACGACGAGCCCGTGACCTGGCGCGTCGTGGCCTGGGTGGCGGTGGCGTTCACGGCGGCGCGCTTCGCGGCGATGGGATTCAATCGCATCGCGGACCGCCGGCTGGACGCGGTGAATCCGCGAACGGCGCGTCGCGAGATTCCGTCGGGTGCGATCCGCGTGCGTGAGGCCGTGGCGGCGGTCGCCGTGGCGGCCATGGTGTTCGTGTTCGCCGCGTGGCGGCTCAACCCGCTCTGCGCGTGGCTCTCTCCGGTTGCGTTAGGCTGGGTATTTTTCTACAGCTACACCAAGCGCTTCACCCATTTTGCGCATCTGGCCCTCGGCCTCGGCACCGGCATCGCGCCCGTCGGCGGCTATCTCGCGGTGACGGGCGCGTGGAGCCGGCCGTGGTGGGCGCTGCTCCTGCTCGCCCTCGCGGTGATGGGATGGGTCGGCGGCTTCGACATTTTCTACGCGCTGCAGGACATCGGCTTCGACCGGCAGCACGGCTTGCATTCGCTGCCGGCGTCGCTGGGCGAGCGCGGCGCGATCCGCGTTGCCCGCGTCCTGCACTCGATGACGGTGGCCTTTCTGGTGGTCGCCGGGGTCGCGTTAGGCGGTGGCATTCTGTACATCATCGGCGCGGTCGTGGTCGCGGCGCTGCTCGTCTACGAGCATGCGTTGGTGAAGCCCGGCGACCTGTCCCGCATCGACGCGGCGTTCTTCACGATGAACGGCATCATCAGCGTCACGTTCTTCACCTTCGCGCTCGTCGAGCGGGTGCTGCGGTGACCACGGGTCGCATCCCGCCGGTCGTCATCGCGATCACGGGGGCATCCGGGGCGCCCTACGCCGTGCGGTTGGTCGAGCAACTCGCGCTGGCCAAACGGCCGGTGTCGCTCATCGTCTCGTCGCACGGATGGCGATTGTTGGGCATGGAAGCGGGTATCGCGGACATCACCGCGCTCCGGAGTCGCGTGGGCGGCGTGCGCTGGGATGCCGCGGTGACCGTGTACGACGACGCAGACCGCGGCGCGGCGCCGGCATCGGGCTCGGCGCGCAGCAGCGGCATGGTGGTATGCCCGTGCTCGATGGGGACGCTCGCCGCCATTGCGCACGGCACTTCGCGGTCGCTCATCGAGCGCGCCGCCGACGTGACGCTCAAGGAGCGGCGCCCGCTGCTCCTCGTCCCGCGCGAGACGCCGCTGAGCGTGATCCATCTGGAGAACATGCTGCGCGTGTCCCGCGCCGGCGCGATCGTGCTGCCCGCGGCGCCGGGATTCTATCACGGCCCGACGCGGATCGACGACCTGATCGATTTCATCGTCGCGCGCGTGCTGGACCACTTGGGCGTGGACCACCGGTTGAGCGCACGGTGGGGCGATGCGGCGCCGCGGCGCGGCGTGGATGCCTAACGACAAGCCGGTCGTCATCGGCCTCATCTCGGACACGCACGGCCTCGTGCGAGCGGGCGTGCACGACGCGCTGGCCGGCGTGTCGCTCATCCTCCACGCGGGCGACGTCGGCGGCGACGACGTGCTCGACGAGCTCGCGCTCATCGCGCCGGTGGAGGCGGTGTGCGGCAACACCGACGAACCCGACGACCCGCGTTTGGCGCCGGAGCTCGTGCGCGACGTAGCCGGTGTGCGGATCCACGTGAGCCATGGCCACGAGCTGGGCCAGCCGCGGCCAGAGCCGCTCGCGGCACTCTATGCGGGCGACGTCCTGGTGTACGGGCACACGCACCGCGCTCTCGTCACGTGGCTGGATGGTCGTCTGGTGGTGAATCCCGGTGCCGCGGGCCCGCGGCGCTTCGATCTCATGCCGAGCGTGGGGCGACTCACCATCGTAAACGGTCGCGCCGAGGTGACCATCGTTCCGCTCGACCGCTAGTCTGGGGTTTCTGTGAGGAGACAGCGGGGAAGAGGGAAGCACTTGCTGACGCTCGCTTGGGGAAGCGCTGCGCTGGGGGAAGCGGCGGCGACGCCGCCTGGGGGAGTGGAACAACATCAATGGTCTGCGCGACGTGAGCGCCCAGCGCGAGTCTGCGCG
>JAICLH010000095.1 GCA_025927495.1 Gemmatimonadaceae bacterium | reverse complement strand
GCGGACGGTGCGCTACTCGCCCCAGGGCGCGCGCGCTCGGGATCAATCGTTAGCCGAGCTCTCGGACGCCGATCTGGCGCGCTTGTTCGCGTATTCGCAGGAGAGCGCGACATCGCCGGAGGCAGGATACCGGCGGTGAGTAATACGCCTAACGCTACACCGGGCATCGCACCGAGCGTCCGGTGCGTCGACCTGCACATGCATTCGAGCGCCTCGGATGGGCTGCTGGCGCCCGAAGGCGTGGTGAGCGCCGCGGCGGCCGCGCATCTGGCGGCCATTGCACTCACCGATCACGACACGGTCGCGGGCATCGCCGCGGCGCGCGAGGCCGGCGCCCGGTCAGGCGTGCGCGTCGTCGCCGGCGTCGAGCTGAGCGCGACGGACGCGGGCAACGAGGCGCACCTGCTCGGCCTGCACCTGTCGCGCCTCGATGCGATCGAGCGACACCTCGCGGTGTTCCGCGAATCGCGTCGCGCGCGGGCGGCCCGGATGGCGGAGCGTCTCCAGGCGTTAGGCATTCCGCTCACACTCGACGCGGTGCTCGCGGAAGCCGGCGACGCCGCGATCGGACGGCCGCACGTGGCGCGCGCGCTCGTCGCCGGCGGTTGGGCCAAAGATGTGCGCGACGCGTTCGAGCGCCTGCTCGGCAACGGCCGCCCGGCGTTCGTGCCCAAGTATCGCTTGACGTTAGGCGAAGCCATCGCGCTCGTCCACGATGCGGGCGGACTGGCCGTGCTCGCGCACCCGGGCCCCGCCGGAACGCGCGCCCGCCTCGAGGCGCTGCGCGCCGAAGGGCTGGACGGCGTCGAAGTGCTGCACCCCGGCCACTCCACAGAAGACGTCGCCCGGTTGAGCGCGCTCGCCGACCATCTCGATCTGCTGCCGAGCGGCGGCTCCGATTGGCATGGCGCCAAGGCCGGCCCACGCGTGATCGGCTGCATGCGCGTGCCCGAGGCATGGCTCGCGCGACAGGACGCGCGCCTGCGCGCCGCCGCGGCCAACGTCGCATGAGCACCACGCTCCTCGCCGTCGGCGACACGGCCCCGCCGTTCGAGGCACCCGCCAGCGATGGCAAGACCTACACGCTGGCGCGCCTCACGGCCAAGCAGGCGGTGGTGCTCGTGTTCTATCCCGGAAACAACACCCCCGGCTGAAACAAACAACTCTCCGCCGTGCGCGACGAGTTGAGCAAGTTCGAGAAGGCCGGTGTCCAGCCGTTAGGCGTCAATCCCGCGAGCGTGGATGCGCACGCGCGCTACGCCGCGAAGATGCGCTTCAACTTCCCGTTGTTGAGCGACCCGCAACGCGCGATCGCCGCGGCCTACGGCGCGCTCAAGCCGGACGGACGACTCATCCAGCGCACCGTGTACGCCATCGGCCGGGACGGACGCATCGCGTTCGCGGCCCGCGGCGCGCCCGCCCCGGGCGACGTGCTCGCCGCGCTGGAGCGCTGAGTGGATCCCAAGGGACGCGTCGCCCTCGTCACTGGCGGCGCGCGCCGAGTGGGCCGCGCCTTGGCACTCGCACTCGCCGATCGCGGCGCTCGTCTCGCGATCCACCACCACGAGTCGCCGGCAGACGCCACGATGCTGATCGACCAACTCTCGGCTCGCGGTATAGACGCCGCCGCGTTCCAGTCCGATTTGCGTAAGGCGGATGCGCCCGATCGACTCGTCGCCGATGTCGTGGGTCACTTCGGTACGCTCGACATCCTCGTGAACTCGGCCGCCGTGATGGTCCGCGGTCCGCTCGAGGACATCACGCCCGATGCATGGGACGACACGTTCGCGCTCAACCTGCGCGCGCCGTTTTTCTGTGCGCGCGCGGCGGCGCGTGCGATGGGCGAGCGCGGCGGCGTGATCGTAAACCTCGCCGATCTCGCGGGCATCGAAGCGTGGCCCGCATACGCGGCGCACGGCATCTCCAAGGCTGGCGTCATTCACATGACGCGCGTGCTCGCGCGCATCCTCGCGCCGCGCGTGCGGGTGAACGCGATCGCGCCCGGTGCCGTCCTCCTTCCAGCGAGTTGGAGCGCCGACGACGCCGCGCACCTCGAGCGCACCACGCCGCTCCACCGACTCGGCTCTCCCAACGATGTCGCGCAGGCAATGTTGTATCTGATCGATGCCGACTACGTGACAGGCGATCTGCTCGTGGTCGACGGCGGCCGCCACATACGCTAGGAACGGCGACGGCCTTCCCGGTGCTTTATCTTTCAGCGTTGCAGAAACCTGGTCGCCGCTGACGGCGACTTGCGGATGACGCGGGAACCGAAGCCGGTCCCGTCAACGAGAATGGAAGGAGCAATCGCGGTGGGCCAGAGACACGACTACGACGTGGTGATCGTTGGCGCCGGGCCGGCGGGACTGACAGCCGGACTCTATGCCGGACGCGCCATGCTGCGCACCGCGGTCTTGGAACGGGGCGCCGCCGGCGGCGAGCTCCTCAACACGGAGCTCATCGAGGACTATCCGGGCTTCGATCGCATCGAAGGCTGGGAGTTGGCGCAGAAGCTCGAAGAGCACACCCGAAAATTCGGCGCCGAGCTTCGGTTAGGCGTGAGCGTGGAGAGCGTGCGGCGGATGCCGGACGGTACGTTCGAAACGACCACCGATGGGGGCGACGTCTATCAATCGCCGGCGGTGATCGTCACGGCCGGCGGCACACCGGTGAAGCTCGGTGTCCCGGGCGAAGCCGAGTATGCGGGGAAGGGCGTGTCGTACTGCGCGATCTGCGACGGCGCGTTCTTCAAGGGCCACACGATCGCCGTCGTGGGCGGCGGTGATGCGGCGGCCGAGGAGAGCGATTTTCTCACGCGCTACGCCGAGAAGGTGTACCTCATCCACCGGCGGCACGAGCTCCGCGCGTCGAAGATCATCCAGCAGCGCGTGTTCGAGAACCCCAAGATCGAAATCATCTGGGACACCGTGGTCGAGATCATCGAGGGTGATACACACGGCCTGGTGGACAACCTCGTGCTGCGGAACGTGCTGACCAATGATACGCGCAATCTGCCGGTGACCGGCATCTTCGTGTTCGTCGGTTTCCGGCCTAACACGGGGATCATTGCCGAGCACTTCGCGCACGATGCGTCCGGATACGTCGTCACCGACACCAACATGCAGAGCTCCATTCCCGGATTGTTCGTGGCAGGGGACCTGCGATCGCAGCTCACGCGGCAGGTCACGACGGCGGCGGGCGACGCGACGACGGCGGCGATCGCGGCGGAGAAATATCTGGCCGCGCTGCGCGACGCCCCGCCCAACGCACAGGATCGCGAGCTCGGAGCCGCGTAACCGTGCGCGTCGAGACGATCACCGTCGGGCCATTTCAAGAGAATACGTTTCTCCTGGTGTGCACCGGTGCGCGCGAGTGCGTGCTGATCGATCCGGGTGACGAGGCCGATCGGCTCCTGCGCGCAGTCCGTCGGTCGGGCGCGACGCTGCGCGCGATCTGGGTCACGCACGCGCACGCCGATCACGTCGGCGGAATCGCGGGCGTCAAGCGCGAGATGGACGTCCCGGTCTATGCGCATCCCGATGGCCGGCCATTGTACGATGCCGCCGCGGAACAGGGTCGTGCCTTCGGCATCGAGGTCGAACAGCCGCCTCCGCCGGATGTCGAGATACGCGAGGGCGATCGGCTGCGCGTCGGCACGCACGACTTCCACGTAATCGAGACGCCGGGTCATGCACCTGGACACGTCGTGATCCACGGACACGGGATGGCCTTCGTCGGCGACTGCTTGTTCGCCGGATCCATTGGGCGCACGGACCTTCCGTTAGGCAATGGCGTCGAGCTGGCGCGGTCGCTCGAACGCATCAGCGCGCTGGGTGACGCCACGGCAGTCTATCCCGGCCACGGACCGGTCACCACCGTCGGGCGCGAGAAGGTGTCCAATCCGTTCCTCAACGGAACCGCGCGCATCGTGGGAGGAGGGTGACCCGCACGAGCGTAGCGCCCATCCTCGCGGCGCTCGTGCTGAGCGCGTGGCTCGGTGCCGCATTGTTCTTTTCGGCCGTCGTGGCGCCTGCCGCTTTCCGCGTGCTGCCCGACGTGTCGATGGCCGGCGCGCTCGTGCGGGCCACGCTGCCCCCGATCTTCTACACAGGAATGGTCGTGGGGCTGGTGTCGCTCTGGCTTGGCGCGTTGGGCGCGCCGATGTCGGCACGACGCGTCCGCGGTCTGTGCGCAGCGGGTGTCGCACTCTGCTGCGCGGTGGCGCAGTTCGTTGCCGTTCACCGCATCGAACGGCTGCAGACGCAGCTCGCCGCGCCGATCGAGTCGCTCGCCCCGAGCGACCCCGCGCGCCTGACATTTGGCAGACTGCACGCGCTGTCGGTTGGTCTATTGGGCGTAGCTATGATTCTCGCCGTGGTGGCTGTGGTGCTCTCATGGCGAGCCGGTCTGGCGTCATCGGTTAGCCGTGAGTAACCATTCAAGCAAGCAAGCCGCCCCGCCTATATCCCGCTGAAGGCCTCGGAGGACGTTTTCATGCAACTACCTCGTCTGCTCATTCTTGCCGGCGTTGCCGCGCTCGGCGCCTGTTCGCTGTCCAGCGATCTCCCGACGTCGAGGCCGCTCGGCGTCGTCGTGATGACCGATACGGTGGACGCGGACAGCAACACGGTGTTGTCCCCGGTCGCGCACTTCTTCAACGGTCAGGGCGTGAGCGTCCCTGACAGCCACATCATCGTGGACTCCTGTGTGGTGATTCCGTATTTGGCGGACACCGGCGCGTTCCCGTACCAGATCTTTTCGCCGCTCAATGCGGGCGACTCGGTCATCGTACAGACCGGCGATGTCGCCGCGAGTCTGTTTCCGGTGCTCGACCCGACGACGCAACTCTCGACGGGTGCGTACGCGCTCAAAACCGTACCGTCCATCCCGTTCACGCCTGGAAGTCCGGTGTCCGTGACGGTTCCGGGATCGACCGGCAACGGGAGTTATCCGCCGGTTGCAGCGTCGGCCGCGACGGCGGCGCCGTACACCGTTGGACCCATCAACCGCACGCCCAATCCGGATTCGATGACCATCACGTGGTCGCCGGCCGCCGGCCCCGGATCCGCGATGGTCTTCGTCGTCGCGTTCGACACCGCCGCGACGTCGGGTGGCAACCCTCTCCACGTCGAGATGTACTGCTCGAACCTCGACGACGGCGTGGCGAACGTTCCGCAGGCCGTCGCGCGCTTGTGGCTCAAGGCGCTGCCCGGACCGCGCAACATGCGCTCGTACCGGTGGCAGACGACGATCCAGAACAACGGCGCGGCCGGTCTGATCATCATCTCGCAGCACAACGAATACGCGGCGGACGCACCGTAGCCGATCGACGCTCGCTGGCGGATCCGTTCCGTTAGGCACGGAACGCCGGCGCGCTCGTCGCTTTCCTTTTCCCCAGTGCCACACTCCATGACTCACGCCACACGCGCCGAGAAGGACCCGCTCGGCGAGCTGCCCGTTCCCGAGAGTGCGCTGTACGGCGTCCAGACCGTGCGCGCCATGCAGAACTTCCCGATCAGCGGGCTGCGTCCGCTGGCCATGTTCGTGGACGCCGTCGTGTGGATCAAGCGTTCGGCCGCGCTCACGCACAAGGAGACCGGCCGCCTCGACGCCCGCCTGGCCGACGCGATCGTCGCGGCCTCGGATGAGGTGTTGGGCGGGCAGCACCGCGACCAGTTCGTCGTGGACGTGTATCAGGCCGGCGCCGGCACGTCGCACAACATGAACGTCAACGAAGTGCTCGCCAATCGCGCGAACGAACTGCTGGGCGGGCGTCGCGGCGCGTACACGCCGGTGCATCCGAACGATCACGTCAACATGGCGCAGTCCACCAATGACGTGATCCCGACCGCGATCCGCCTCGGCGCGCTCGCGATGCTGCGCGATCTGGTGCCGGCGCTGGCCGGGCTCCGGGACCGGCTGCTCGAGAAGGGCCGGGAGCTGGATGACGTGATCAAGAGCGGCCGCACCCACTTGCAGGACGCGATGCCGATCCGGTTAGGCCAGGAGTTCCGCGCCTACGGCCTGACGATCGAGCGGAACACGCGTCGCCTGAACGACGTGGCGGATTTCCTGCGCGACCTGGGCATCGGCGGCAGCGCGGTGGGCACGGGGGTGAACGTCGAACCGCAATATCCGGCGCTCATGATCCGGCATCTGCGCAAGGTGACCGGCCTCGATCTTCGCGAGGGCGAGGATCGCGTGCAGCTCATGCAGAGCATGGGAGACGTGGCCGGCTTCAGCGCGCAGCTGCGCACTCTGGCCGTGGACCTGAGCAAGATCGCGAGCGATCTGCGCCTGCTCGCATCCGGACCGCGCACCGGCTTCGACGAGATCGTGATGCCGGCCGTGCAGCCGGGTTCATCGATCATGCCCGGGAAGGTGAATCCGTCGATCGCCGAGATGGTGAATCAGGTGTGTTTCCAGGTGATCGGCAACGACGCGTGCGTGAGTGCCGCGGCGGAACACGGCCAGCTCGAGCTCAACGTGATGATGCCCGTGATCGCGCACAACGTGTTCTTCTCGATGCTCATCTTGACTAACGCAACGACCGTGCTGGCGGACCGCTGCGTGGCGGGCATCGTCGCCAACAAAGAGCAGTGCGCCTACTGGGTGGAACGCTCGGCGGCCCTGGCGACCGCGCTCGCGCCGCAGATCGGCTACGCGCGCGCGGCGGAGCTGAGCAAGCGCTCGGTGAAGGAAAACACCCTCATTCGCGATCTCGTAAGGCGGGAGGGCGTCTTGCCCGAACAGGAGATCGATACGGTGCTCGACCTGAGGCGCATGACCGACATCGGCGTCCCGGGCAAGTAACCCTGGCCGAGGCAACGCGTACTTGCCGCGCGGTCGATTCAAGCCTATCCTGAAATCATGCGGATCACGACGTGGGCGGAGTATGGTCTGATCTGTTCGCTGCACCTGGCGCAACGGGCGCGCGAAGGTCCCATCACCGGTCGTGACATCGCCACCCGCGAACGGCTGCCGGTCGACTACGTCGAGCAGATTCTGTTGCGGTTGCGCCGAGCCGACATCGTCAAGAGCACACGCGGCGCGCATGGCGGGTACTCGCTCTCGCGGCCGGCCGACCAGATCTCGGTCCGCGACGTGATCGCGGCGTCCGAGCTCACCACGTTCGATCTCCACTGCGTGTCGCATCCGGTGGATGACGAACGCTGCGCCGCCTCCCACGCCTGCAGCATCCGCCCTGTGTGGGTCCTGCTCCAACAGAAGATCGACGCGGTCCTCGAAGGCGTCCATCTCTCGGACCTGCTGTACGAGGAGCCCGCTGTTCGCGAGAGAGTGGGCCTGCCCGTCCTCCAGGGCTAACCGCGGCGCACAATCGCGCGCGACGAAAAGTGATCGACTAGCGATGTGGCGCGAGTGGCGACGGAGCCGCGATCTGCGAGTGAAGGCGGACGCGTATGTGGCGACGCTAACTCTCGAGCCGGCGGCAGACGACGTCGCCTGGCTCTCCGAGCACGGAACTTCCGGTGACGCGGACCACGCGCGGTGGGAATTGCGGTACGCGCGGCGCGCCCTCGGGTTGTTGACGGCCCAGCGCGACGCGTTGGACGACCGCACGGCGTCGGTCGTAGCCCGGGCATTGGCTGGCGCGTTGGCGCGCGACAGGGCCGTCGCGCCGGGCAAACTCAGAGTCGCCGAGCGTCAGCTCAACGAACGCCTGCGGGCGTATAGCGAAGCGCTATCAAATCGTCAGGGAGAGGGGAGCGGTTGGCACTTGGGCCGCACCCTTCTGGAGTTCGCGGGGCGGCGGGAAGCAGTGAGTGCGGAGGATGTGGCGCACGCGTCGGAAATTCTGTCGCGCTACTTGGCGGACGGAAACACAGCGCTCCGCGAGCGCTTCGGATCCGTAGACCTTCCCGAAGACGTCGCTCCGTCTGCCGTCCGCAACGTGCCCCGGTAAGGCAAAGCGGGCGACCAGAGTCGCCCGCTTGCGGGATATGCCGAAGGGGGGACTCGAACCCCCACGGGCTTACGCCCACTGCGCCCTGAACGCAGCGCGTCTACCAGTTCCACCACTTCGGCGTGGACGCGTAACCTAATTGAGCCGCTTTGACAAAGTCAAACAGTCCGACCACGGCAGCGAACAGGAAGCACCGCGGCGCAGAGCAGCCGCGCGCCGCGCGCACGCCGCGCAGCGCGTCTGCGGGCGTGACGACGCTCCGGACGAACGTGCTCCATCTCCGCGCCGTCGACGAGGCTGCGTTAGACGCGACCCACGTGCTGCGCTTGCCGTGTCTCATCGTCGAATCGAGACCGTCGGGCACCGTGGCGCGCGGCGACGCCGAGTGGTCGGCGCCGGAACAGCCCAACGGCGTGGGCGCTGCCGGTTGGCACTGGGATGGCGAGCGGCTGCGCGCGCACACGGGGCGCTACGGGTTTCGTCCGCTGTTCGTCCGCCGTCTCGCGGATGGCGTGGCGTTGTCGCCATCGTTAGTCCGGCTCATGTCGATCGGCGGGTCGCTGCCGATCGACGATCGCGCGATGGCGGTGTTTCTCCGCATCGGGTTCTTTGTCGGCGAGGATACGCCGTTCCGCGATGTGCGCGTGCTGCCGCCGGGCGGACGGCTCGAATGGCGCGACGGCGTGCTCTCGATCGAGGCGACCTATCCGCGCGTTGGCATGAGCACCATGCCGCGCGCCGCGGCCATCGACGCCTTCATCGACGTGTTTGGCGACGCCGTGCGGCGCTCAGGCCCCGGCGGCCGCCGCAACGTCGTGCCGCTCAGCGGCGGCCGCGACTCGCGCCACATCCTGTTCGAGCTGTGCGCGACGGGCCACCCGCCGGAGCGCTGCCTAACGCTGCGCAACTACCCGCCGCGCGGCACGCGCGATGTGGTGGTGGCCACCGAGATCGCACGCGCGGTGGGCGTCACGCACGAAGTGGTCGAGGAGACGCCGTCGCGCGCCTCGGCCGAGCTACGCAAGAACCTGCTCACGCATTTCTGCGCCGACGAGCACGCGTGGTTCATGGCGTTGGCCGACCGGCTCTCCGGGCACGACATGGCTGTGTGGGACGGTATCGGCGGCGACGTGCTGTCGAACGGACACCGGTTGGAGGCGTCGCAGCTCGCGCTGGCGCGCGCCGGCAACGTCGAGCAGCTGGCGCAGACGATGTTGGATGACGGCGCGGTGCGCATGGCGCCGCCCGCCATGGCGGCGCGGTGGACACGCGAGCTGGCGGTTGCCCGCCTAACGGAAGAGCTGCGCCACCACCTCGACGCGCCCAATCCGATCGGGTCGTTCGTGTTCTGGAATCGCACGCGGCGGGAGATCGCGCTCGTGCCGTTCGGGATCTGGAACGCCGCCGGATGCGTCATCACGCCGTACCTGGATCCGGCGGTCTACGATCTCCTGGCGTCGCTGCCCGCCGAGATGTTCATCGACAAGCGCTTCCATCCCGATGCCATCCGCCGCGCCTTTCCCGCGCACGCGTATCTGCGGTTCGACACGGAGACCGGGCTCCGGCCCGTCCGCTCGCCTAACGGAACGCCTGCCGACGCGCCCTACTACCGGCGCCTGCTGCGCGAGACCGGCGCCTACGTGGCGGGGCTCCGGCGGCCGCGCCTGATTCGCCGGTCATGGCTCGCTGCGCGCTGCGCCTACTGGTATCTGCGCGGCGATTTCAGCGACGCCCAGATCGTGCCGTTCGCCGTGTACCTGGCGCAGCTCGACGGCGTCACCCAATGGTGCGAAAACCGTGACCCCGAGTTGGGTGCGGCGGCCGATCACTCATAGCGCAGCGCGATGATCGGATCGAGGCGCGATGCGCGGCGCGCCGGCCACACGCCGAAAATGATCCCCACCAGCGCGGCAAAAACGAACGCGACGCCGACGGTGGCCGGCAGCACCTGCTCGTTCCACGCCATGAGCGTCTTGAGCGCCGTCGCGCCGCCAACCCCAACGGCCACGCCGATCACGCCGCCAAGTGCGCACAGCGTCACGGCTTCGATCAAGAACTGCAGCAAGATCTGACGCTGCGTGGCGCCGAGCGCCTTCCGAATGCCGATCTCGCGCGTGCGCTCCGTGACAGACACGAGCATGATGTTCATGATGCCGACACCGCCCACGAGCAGGCTCACGCTCGCGATCGCGGCGAGCAACAGGCTGAAGATCTTCGTGGTGTCGTTGAGCGCGCTCAAGAAATCCATCTGACTGCGGATACGAAAATCGTCGGGTGCGCCGGCAGGCAGTCGGTGTGCCCGGCGCATGATCCGCTGCAACTCCATCATCGTCTGCGGGATCGCGGCCTCACTGGGCGCGAGCACGTGAATGTCGTTCAGATACGGCGTGTCGAAGACGATGAACCGGCCCGTGTTGAATGGAATCACCACCTGATCGTCAGGGTCGAAAAAACCGCCAGCCGCTTCGCCTTTAGACGCCAACACACCGATCACGGTGAAGCCGACGCCTCGAATGCGAATCTCTTTGCCAAGCGCGTCGCCCGCGCCAGAAAAGCCGAGGTCGTGCAGCACGGTCGTGCCGATCACCGCCACGCGACGGCGGCCATGACCATCGTCGTCGGTGAACATCCGGCCAGCGGCAACGCTGTAGTTCTGCACCTGGAGAAAATTGGGCGTCGCGCCGGTGATCTGGACGTAGGTGTTCGCGCCGTGATACTCGACCTGGAGATCGCGGTCCTGCTGCGGCTGGATCGCGGTGATGAGACGGGCGCGGTCCTTGAGAAACTGGACGTCGTCCATCGTGATCCGATGGATGTCGCTCGTTTCGACCCCGCCGCGCATCACGCGGGTCGGATTCACCGTAAGGCGGGTGGTGCCAAGCGAAGCGATGCGGGCCTCGATCGCGCGACGGGCGCCGGTGCCCAGGGCCAACATGGCGATCACCGCTGCGACACCGATGACGATGCCGAGCATCGTGAGCAGCGAGCGAAGTTTGTTTGCGGCCAGCGCGCGCAGCGCGACCGCGACGATCTCTCCAATGATCATGGGCCCGATGATATCACGGGGACCGGCCGACCGTGTTGCCTGCGTCTTTCGACGGGTCTAACTTGCCTCTGGCACGATCGTCCATTACCTGGCAGTTCTGCGCCGCGCTCCCGCGGTCGTGAACGCCGCCATTCCTCGCCCTTGGCCACAGCAGACGACTCGGCAGCGCAGACGCCCGTCGCGCGGAACAAGCGCGCCCGGCACGATTATCATCTCCTGGAGA
This sequence comes from Gemmatimonadaceae bacterium, assembly GCA_025927495.1. GTDB lineage: Bacteria > Gemmatimonadota > Gemmatimonadetes > Gemmatimonadales > Gemmatimonadaceae > JADGGM01. Next base: position 2,066 of record JAICLH010000095.1, on the reverse strand, counting down.
CGTGGGAGGCAGGCATCGTGCTTACGGGTACGGAGATCAAATCGCTGCGCGCGGGCCAGGCGAACATCACGGATGCGTACGCGATCGTGGATCACGGCGAAGTGTTTCTCCTCAACGCACACATCGCGCCCTACGAGCAGGGCAATCAGTTCAACCACGAGCCGCGCCGCTCGCGCAAGCTGCTGCTGCACCGGCGCGAGATTCGAAAGCTGATCGGTGCCGTCGAGCGCCAGGGCCTCACGCTGGTGCCGCTCGACGTCCACTTCAGCCGCGGCAAGGCGAAGGTCACGCTCGCCCTCGGTAAGGGGAAGAAGCTGCACGACAAGCGAGACGATGCGCGACGGCGCGAAGACGAGCGCGAGATGGCGCGGGCGGCGCGCGTCCGATGATCGGCGTGATGCTGCTGGCGTTTCAAGCCGCGGTGGCGCCGGCAATGCGCGGCAGCGATGCGCCGGTTCGCGTTCCGTCGAGCGCCGCGCATCGCACCGTGGTGGTGGACGCGGGACACGGTGGGCCGGACAACGGCATGTCGGGACCCATTGGTACCCGATGGAAGGTCTACGAGAAGGACATCACTTTGCAGGTGGCGAAAAAGCTGGCGGCCGCGCTGCGCGATCGCGGGCTTCGCGTCGTGATGACGCGCACGACGGATACCCTCATCGCACTCTCCGATCGCGGCCGTATCGCCAACCAGCATCACGGCGACCTCTTCGTGTCCATACACGTCAACGCGGCCAACCCGGCGTGGAGGGATCCCGGCACCGCGCGTGGGTTCGAGACGTACTTCCTCGCCGAGGCGAAGACGGAAGACGCGAAGCGCGTGGAGGAGATGGAAAACGCATCGGTGCGATTCGAGACGGATGTGTCGGCGAAAAAGGGCGATCCCCTGAGCTACATCATGAACGACATGGCGCAGAACGAGCATCTGCGCGAGTCGAGCGAGTTGGCGGATCTCATCCAGCAGCACCTGGGGGCGATCGAACCGGGGCCGAGCCGCGGCGTGAAGCAGGCCGGGTTCCGCGTGCTGGTGACGGCGTACATGCCCGCGGTTCTGGTTGAGATCGGGTTCGGGACAAACCCGGCGGATGCGCGGTTCATCACCAGCGCCGCGCGACAACGTCAGATTGCATCGTCGATCGCCGATGCGACGGTCGAGTACCTGGATCACTACCAGCGCCGGTTGGGCGTGGCGACGCCATGAGCGGGATGGCGCGGACGTGAGCGCCGGTCAGACCTCTCGGGCGGACGCGCTCGCCGTGAGCGTGGCGGGCGTCACCTTTCAGAACCCGATCGTTCTCGCACCAGGTACGGCGGCGTACGGGCGCGAGCTCAGCGGCGTGATCGCCCTCGGTGCGTTAGGCGGCATCGGCACCAAGGCGGTGAGCCCGAAGCCGCGCGCCGGCGCGCCGGCCCCTCGCGTCGCCGAGGCTCTGGACGGTGTCATGATCAATGCGGTGGGTCTGGCCAACCCGGGGCTCGATGAAGTGAAGCGCGTCGAGCTGCCGTGGCTCGCCGAGCACGCCGGTCGGGCGCGCGTGCTGGTCAACGTGGTAGGCGACACGGTCGAGGATTACGCGACGGTCGTGTCCGCGCTCACCGACCAGGCAGGCGTGGACATCTTCGAGCTCAACGTCAGCTGTCCCAACGTGCGGGCCGGTGGAATGGAATTCGGCGCCGATCCGGCGACGCTGGCGGCGGTGGTGCGCGGCGCGCGCGCGGCGACGCGGCGGCCGCTCTTTGTGAAGCTGAGTCCCGCGACGCCGGATATCGCTGCGAGCGCGTGCGTCGCCGTGGATGCGGGCGCCGACGGGATCACGCTCGTGAACACGATGCCCGGTCTGGTCATCGATGTGGAGCAGAGACGGCCTGCGTTAGGCTTTGGCTCCGGCGGCGTGAGCGGCCCGCCGCTGTTACCGGTGGGCGTGCTCGCCACGTGGAAGGTGCGTCGAGCCGTTCGCGTTCCGCTGTTCGGGGTGGGCGGCGTGTCGTCGGCGACGGACGCCCTGCAGTATCTCATTGCCGGCGCGTCGCTCGTTGGGATCGGGACCGCGGCGATGCGCGATCCG
>JAICLH010000033.1 GCA_025927495.1 Gemmatimonadaceae bacterium | reverse complement strand
GGGGTGGAAGGACATCAGTTGTCCCTGGGTGGAGCGTCTCGAATCGCCGAGGCTCGCGCGCATGGCACTCACGTCGTGCAGACCATTGATGTTGTTCCGTCCCTCAGGCGGCGTCGCCGCCGCTTCCCCCAGCGCAGCGCTTTCCCAAGCGAGCGACTGCGAGCGCTTCCCCATTCCCCATAACCGCTATCAGAATCTCTGACGCAGCTCACTAGACGCCGGCGCTGCCCGCTCGGCGCCCGTGCGTTAGGCGGTGACGGATCCAGTACGTCGCGCCGGCCGCCAGGTGGTAGTAGTGCCGCAGGACGCGAGACGGGAACCGCCCCGCGCGCACGTCCACCGCGAAGGAGCGTGCGTGATAGATGACGTCCTGCCGGATACGCGGCAGCATACCGCGATCGCCCGCCATCAGATACTTGCAGAATATGGCGCCGCGCGCGACGGTGTAGGCGCGGGTAAGCGCACGCATCTGCGCCTCGGTCCTCCGGCCGTGGTTGTGATAGACCAGCGCGTCCGGCGAGTACTCCACCTGCAACCCGGCGCGCAGACTGCGGTACACGAAATCCACGTCCTCGCCGGCACCCGCCCCCGTGCCGCCGCCCAACCCAATATCGAACGGTCCGATCGTTCCTACGACAGACTGCCGGCACGACAGGTTGCAGCCGATGATCCGGTCCACCTGGACCGCCGCCGAGATCTCGCTTCGCTCGCGCGACGTGCGCGTCGTGGTCGGCCGGTCGCGGGGGTCGAACAACTCCACCCGTCCGCCTAGTACGCCGAGCGATGGGACGCGGGTGAATTCCTCATGGATGCTCGTCAGCCAGCGCGCGTCGGGGAGGCAATCGTCGTCGGTGAACAGCAGGAGATCGCCGCGCGCGGCCGCGATGCCCGTATTGCGCGCGCGCGACAGCCCGGGAATGGCTTCGCGTACGACGCGCATCGGCAACGGCGTCCGACGAGAGGCCAGCATCGACGCGGTGTCGTCCGTCGACGCGTTGTCGACGACGATCAGCTCCCACCGCAGGCCGGCCGGCACGACGAGCTGCTCGAGTGCCTCGAGTAGACGCGCCAGCGCGTCGCGGCGATTCCGCGTGCACACGATGACGCTGACGTCTAACGCGTCGGCCGTGGTCACGACGCCCATTGCGCGACCGTCCGCACGGCGTCCGCCGGCGTCTCCGCCCACCGCGCGATCGGCGCCTCATGCGTCCACGTCTCGTAGAACCAGCGCACCTTGCCGTAGCTGTTGTCGAGCACCGCATGCGGGATGCCCAGCAACAGGCTCAGAATGTGACCATGCAGGCGATCGGTGATCACGGTATCGCCGGCGGCGAGCATGGCACAGCCGCTGCGCACGCGCTCGCGGCACGCCAGTACGCCTAACCGCATCAACGGACCGTTCGCGTACGGCTCGATGCGCGGATGCGCCGACGTGACCCGGTATCCGAGGCGCTCGACGCGCGACAGCGGAGAGCCCCGGCGGGCCGCCCAATCGACGGTTGGGTGGCTGCCGGCATGCGCGTGCGGCGCGGCCTCGCGGTCGCGCCGCGCCAGCCACACCACCCGGGCCCGCGGCGCGACCGGCCTCGACAGCGGGCCTAACGCAAATGCGAGGTCGGGACAGACATCGGTCGGAGCGTCGAATGTGTTCCGCGCCGCGGCAAGGCTCCGGTTGTCGCGAAGAAGAAGCGTGAGACGCCGGTGCGCACCGAACGCCGCCCGTGCGCGCGCCAGCGCCGCCGCCTCGCGGAAATGCAGGGACTGCGGCAGCTGGATCACCGGCACATCCGGGAAGTCGGCCAGTACCTGCTCGCGCAGCTGCTGGTGCAACGGCCACAGGTCGCCCAGGCTGCCGCCGCCCGACAGCAAAATCACTCCGTCGCCCAGCCGACGCGCCAGTGTGTCGCGCGAGTACGTCGCGATGCTGCACGCGTAGCACACGCGCACGCCCGCGCGCCGGAGCAGCGCGAGCGTCCCCAGATGGATCGCGCTGTCGCCCACGTTCTGGTGCGTCGGCACGTCGAGCAGCGCGGCGCGCGTGACACCGGCGAGCAAGGGCCGGATAGTCCGGTCAAGCCGCTCGCCCAACGCGTGCACCAGCGTGCGGACACGGCGATCGGCATCGGTCGAGGTTGCTGTCCGGACGCGCGGGTGCGGAGTCACGGTCGGTGAGAGGGGAGATGTCTAACGCGAGGCGCCGGCTGCCTTTGCGGTGGGCAGGACGCGCGCCCGCGGTAACAGATGCGACGTGCCGGAGAACGTGAGCGCGCCGTCCTCGACGCGCACCGTCACGCCTGGCCCCGACACCACGTCGCGGCGCGTCTCGGCGTCCCACACCGCGAGCTCGAGCCCGTAGACGCCCGGCGCCACGTTGAACTGCAGCTCCACATCCACCTCGAACGTCCCGCCCTCGGGGAGCGACGCCCCGCACTCGCGTGCCGATGCACTGAATATCAGACGACCAGTCGACAACGCCCGCACGCGCAGCGTGAAGTCGCGCGACGCCGCATCGTCTCCCGCGGCGACCGTGCCGCTTAACCGGAAGTGCGCACGCTCGCCGGACCGTACCGGCAGCGAGGACTCGAGCGACAGCGCGTCGAACGTCAGCCCCGACATGTGCGCCGCCGCCGGATCGCTGTTCCGCGCGCTCTCGAGATACGCTTCGATGCACTCGGTGGGCGTGCCGCGCTTGGCCACACGCCCCCGCTCCAACAGCAACGCGTGCGTGCACAGGGACGCGATTCGCTCGAGCTGGTGCGACACGAGCACGACTGGAATCCCGCTCGTGCACATCTCCTGAATCCGGTCGAACGCCTTCTCCTGAAACCGCAGATCGCCCACCGACAGCACCTCGTCGATGACCAGCACGTCGGGGCTGATGTACGCCGCGATCGCGAAGCCGAGTCGCGCGTTCATGCCGTTCGAGTACCGCTTCACGGGCGTGTCGATGAACGACTCGATTTCGGCGAACGCCACGATCTCATCGAAGCGGCTCCTGATCTCGCGCCGCTTCATGCCGAGGATGGCGCCCTGCAAAAATACGTTCTCGCGTCCGGTGAGATCGGGGTGGAATCCCGCCGCCACTTCGATCAGCGCGCCCGCGCGCCCGGTGATCGAACAGTGTCCGCGCGTGGGCACCAGGATGCGCGTCAGCAGCTTGAGGATGGTCGATTTGCCGGCTCCGTTAGGCCCGAGGATGCCGAGCGCCTCGCCCGGGCGGACCTCGAACGACACGTCCCTCACCGCCCAGAATTCTTCACCCGACAGCTCGTCGCGCGCCGGCCCGCGTCCCGCCAGACGGCGCACCGTCGCCGGCACCAGATCGCGCAGGCTGTCGTGCAGCTCGCCACGCGCGAACTTCTTCCACACCTGCTCGAACGCGATGCGCGGGCCGCCGTTCCGCTCAGACATATTCCGCGAACTTGCCCTCGGTGCGGTGGAACACCAACACGCTCACGAGGAGTCCCAGCACGGCCCACGTCGCGCCGTACGCGAGATACCACGGACTCCAGGCCACAACCGCGCCCTTGTTGCCCACGATGACGAGCGGCACGAGCAGGTTGTGTCCCTCCACGACGCTCAACCGCAGACCCTCGAGCAGGGGCGCGAGCGGGTTCAGCATCATCAGGCGTGCGCCTAACGGACCGAACATGCGCGGCTCGAAGAACACCGGCGTGAAGAAGATCCCGAACGTGAGCAGCACCTGCACGATGTATTTGACGTCGCGAAAGAACAGATTCGCACACCCGAGGAACAGTGCCGCGCCGGCCGTCACGCAGAAGACGAGAATCGCCAGCACCGGCGCCCACAGCGCCGCGAGCCCGTAGTGAATCCCGAGGAGCGGCAGCGCGATGCCGATCGTGATCGCTCCGATCGTCGAGTCGAACGACTGCGCGAACGTCGCCGACAACGGCAGCACCTCGCGAGGGAAATAGATCTTCGAGACCAGCGGCAGATTCCCGGTCAGGCTGCTCGTTGCGAATCCAATGGCGCCCACGAAGAATGCCCACGGTAAGGCCTTCACCGCCATCCCCGCGATCACGTCGCGCGCCACATGGCCGCCGCTCATGTACGCCATCGCGAACCGGACGAGCGTGCCTGCCGCAACGATCAACGCCGGCATGAGGATCGCCCACGCGAATCCCATCACCGCCTGCTTGTACCGGATGCGCACGTCTCGCAGCGTGAGCTCGTAGAGCAGCTCGCGATACTTCCACAACTCGTCGACCGCGATCTCGCGGAGATCGCGCAGCAGCGAACGCCGCTGCGCCGCTGGAACGTCTCTGGCTATCACGAGGTCGGACATATCCGGGGACGATGAATCGCGAAGGCGGGGACGGAAAACAGTGCCGCGTGCGATGTGGCTATAGCGTCCAAGCCGGCGGCGGTCGCGCGCCAAGTCATCGCGTGCCCCGGTTTCGGCAGCTATCATGCCACGCCTCCCTTCGATGATACGCGCGGTTTAGTCGCCGCGACAAGCCGCGGCCTGTTGCTTCCGTCTCACAGGTGACCGCTCCGGTGCTCAAACGCTCGCTCACCGTCCTCTCGCTGGTCTTCGTCCTCTATTTCACCACCTCGGGCGGCCCGTTCACGACAGAGGGTCTGGTGGCTGAGGTTGGACCGGGGCTGGCGCTGCTGATCATGCTGCTGGTCCCGTTGCTCTGGTCTGTGCCGGAGGCGCTGATCATCGGCGAGCTGGCCAGCATGCTGCCGGAGGAAGGCGGCTACTATCGCTGGGTGCGGCGCGCCTTCGGCTCGTTCTGGGCCGTGCAAAACGGGTGGTGGACGTGGATGTATTCGTTGGTCGACATGGCCATCTATCCAGTCCTGTTCACGCAGTACCTGGACTACTTCGTCCCCTCGTTAGGCGCGGACGCCAAGTGGCTCGTGGCGCTGGTCGTGATCTGGACCGCGGCGGCGATCAATCTGCGCGGCGCGCTGCCCGTTGGGCGTGTGTCCGTGCTGGCCGGCGGATTCATCATTCTCGCCTTTCTGGCGATGTCGTTCGCCGCCCTGCCGCACGTCACGCGCGTGCCGTGGCACCCCGTGCTCAAGCCGGGCCGCACGCCCGCCGGCGCGTTGGGCATCGGCCTGTCCATTGCCCTGTGGAACTACATCGGCTGGGACAATGCGTCGACGGTCCAGGGCGAGGTCGTCGACGCCTCCCGCAGCTACCCGCGCGCCCTCGCCATCGCTCTCCCGTTAGTCACGCTCGGCTACCTCACGGCGCTGTGCGCCGCCCTGGCCGCGACCGACTGGACCCGCTGGCGCGACGGCGCGTGGCCCGAGATCGCACGGGCCGCGGCTGGCTCGTTAGGCGGATCGGCGATCGCCGTCTGGATCGGCGTCGCCGGCATGGTGAGCGCGCTCGCGCTCTTCAATGCGCTCCTGCTCTCGTACTCGCGTATCCCGCTCGCCATGGCGGTCGACGGCTACCTGCCGGCCTGGCTCGGTCGCACCGACAGCCGCGGAACCCCGCGCAACGCCGTCCTCGTCTCCGCCGTCTGCTACTCGATATTCGTGCTGCTGTCCATCCAGGGACTCGTCGTCGCCGACGTGCTGCTCTACGCCATGGCGCTGTTCCTCGAGTTCGGCGCGCTCATCCAGCTGCGCCGCACCGAGCCCGAGCTCCGCGGCGCATTCCGGATCCCGCTCGGCCGCGCCGGTGTGATCGTGCTCTCCGCGCTCCCGATGGTGATCCTGCTCGGCGTCGTCGCACTGGAAATGCGCGACGGCGAGTACGGTCGGCCCGCCGTGGCGGGCGCCGTCGCCGCGGCGCTGGTCGGGCCGGTCGTCTACGCCGCGATGCGCCGGCGCCGAACAGCTCTTCCGTAAGGCGGAGGCCTGGAACCCTCGCGCGGCGCCGCACCGGCGCTATCTTCGACCTCACCTGTCGCCGTCGTCTCCGTCTGCCACCCGCGCCGAGTAATCCCACGCAGATCCCCACCGGCCAGCCCGGCGAAGTACTCCCGTTAGACATCGCGTGGAACGCCGTGCGCGATGGGCTCCTGCGTGGCCTCACGCACGCGCTGAGCAACCGGGTGATGGCCATCACGACCCTCGCCGATCTCGCTGGAGACGCGAGCGCCGTCGCGACCACGCGCAGCGTCCTGGCGTCGGAGGGTGGTCGCCTCGACGCGCTGCTGCAGCAGTATCGCCTGCTGTCGCCCGCGCCGCCGTCGCCCGCCGAACCGCTCAACATCGCCGACGTGCTCGCACCGCTCGTCGAGCTGGCGGGCCGTCACCCGGATGTCGTCGGTACGCCCTGCGATGTGCGCGTGACTGCCGGCGTGCAGCCCGCCTTTGTGGACGCGGGACAGGTGGGCCGCATCGTGCCCGCGCTCGTCGTGGCGGCGATGCGCGCCGCGCGACGCGTGCACCCGCCGCGCGTGCAGGTGGATGTGCTGGGCGATGCGCGGTGGGTGGTGATCGGAGCCGCCGTCGGCGACGCCATCGGCGCCAGGTCGCTGCCCGGCGAGACGAACGCGGGCGCGACGGCGGTCGCGATCACCGAAACGCCGACCGGCGCGCGCTACGAGCTCCTGATGCCGACGCTGGCCGCCGCACGCCGCTGCGACCGCGCCTCCGGTTAGGCGTTAGGCGACTGACCGCATCGGCGCCAGCGCCGTGCGCAGCCGGCTCATCGCCTTCTGCTTGATCTGCGACACCCGCGACTCCGTCACCGCGAGCACTCGCGCAATGTCCTGCAGCTTGAGCTCCTCGAGGAAATAGAGCGTCAACACCCGGCGCTCGACATCCGGCAGCTCGACCAACGCCGCGCGCAGCCGCTCGATCTCCTGCTCCCGCGTGAGACGCGCCTCCACCTCGACGCCGTCACTCGCCGCGATCGAGTCCCCCCACGTGCGCACCTCGCCGTCCTCGCCGCTGCCCGGCATCGGATCGTCCAGCCGCAGCATCGTCGTGCTCGCCGCATCCGACTGCCAGCGCGTCACCGTCTCCACGTCCACGCCCATGCGGACCGCGGTCTCCTTCGGCATCGGTGCGCGGCCCAGGTCGTGCGCCAGGCCGGCCTGCGTGGCGCCTAACGCGCGGACTCGGCGGCGGATCGACGACGGTACGTGGTCCAGCCGGCGCAACTCATCCACGATCGCGCCGTGAATGCGCGGCACCGCGTAGGTGCTGAACGCCAACCCGCGGCTCGCGTCGAAGCGGTCGATCGCTTCGGCCAGGCCCAGCGTGCCCGCGCTCACCAGCTCGTCCAGCTCCGCGGCGCCTCCCAACCGGCGGTGGACACCGCGCGCGACGTGGTACACGAGACTGAGATGGGCCGCCATGAGCCGTTCACGACAGTGCTCGTCGCCCGCCGCCAACCGCTGCCACAAGTCCGCGTCCGACATCGTGCCTCTTTTGAAGGAGTCGCGCCGGACAACGGGTTCATCCGTCCGGCGGCCTCTACAAAAGCAACCGACGTTCCACGCGGAATTGGAGAGAATTCATGTGCGCCGAACGACGGGACGCACGCGCCTAACACATTGCAATGACGATTGTTAGGCGGCCTGGCGGAGACGCCGCGGTGGTGCGTTGGGCAGCTTCGTTCAGCCCGAAAAGGCCGGGGCAAGAGTGCCCCGCGGAAGGAATTGCCGGACTGGGGCGGGCAACGCTTGCCGCGCCCCAAACCACTCAGTCGTCGGCCGCTTCCGAGGCCGCTGGCGATGCCGGCGGGCCGTTCAGCTTGTAGCGCAGGGTGCGCACGGATATCCCGAGGAGCGCAGCCGCGCGCGTGCGGTTCCGGCCCGTCACTTCGAGGGCCTTGGCGATCAGCACTTCTTCGGCGTGGTCCAGGCTCAGGGACGTCAGCACCACACCACCATTGAGAGCGCCTGATCCGTTGACCGCGCCGTTCGTGGCGGTTACCGTGGCCCGCTGTACCCCGTCGGACCGCCCGTTCCGGAACGTCTCCGCGTCCAGCGAACGCGCCTGCAGCACCGGGTCCGAGCTCATGATCACCGCGCGCTCGATCACGTGCTGGAGCTCACGCACATTGCCTGGCCACTCGTGCTGCTGCAACAGGGCCAACGCGTCGGGCGAAATGCCAGCGACATCCTTGCCTGCATCGGCCGCTGCGCGGAGCGCGAAGCGAAGCGCCAACATCGGGATGTCATCGAGTCGCTCGCGAAGCGCCGGAATGCGTACGGGAATGACGCTGAGACGGAAAAACAGATCCTGCCGGAACCGGCCCGCGGTTGCTTCCGCCGCGAGGTCGCGATTCGTCGTCGCGATCACCCGCACATCGACGCGAATCGGAGACGTCCCACCCACGCGCTCGAATTCCTGCTCCTGCAGCACGCGCAGCAGCTTCGCCTGGAGATCGAGACGCATCTCCGAGATTTCATCGAGCAGCAGCGTGCCGCCATGCGCGCGCTCGAACGCACCCTCCACACGCTTGAGGGCACCGGTGAACGCGCCGCGTTCGTGCCCGAATAGTGCGCTCTCCACCAGTCCCTCGGGCAGTGCCGCACAATTCAGCTTGATGAACGGCTTGTCGCGACGGTCGCTCAACTCGTGAATCGCGCGTGCGAACAGCTCCTTGCCGGTCCCCGACTCGCCCTGCAACAGCACCGTCGCGCGTGTGGGCGCTGCAGATGCGGCCGCCTGCAGCGCGCGACGAATCGCCTGACTTTCCCCGATGATCTGCCGCTCGCTGCGCGTTTCCATGATCTCGCGCTTGAGCGCTGCGTTCTCGCGGCGTAACCGAACGAGCTCCAACGCTTGCTCCACAGCGAGCGCGAGCTGCGCGGCACGCACGGGCTTCGTGATATAGTCCACTGCGCCCGCTTTGATCGACGCGACCGCGTGCTCGATGCTCGCGTATCCCGTCATCATGATCACCGGTGTGTCGATGCCTTCGCGCTCGAGATGCGCGAGCAGATCGAGCCCGGTATTGCCGGGCATGCGATAATCCGAGATGATGAGATCGACGTTCCCTCGAGCGAGCATTGCCAACGCATCCGGAACGTTGGCCGCGTTCAGCGGCTCGTGTCCGGCTTGCTTGAGCGTCTCCGCCAGGAGAATCGAGATCGACTCGTCGTCATCGACACACAAGATGGTAGCCATGCGTGTGGATGACGCATCGAATCCGCGTCCGGCAACAATTTCCGAGACACGCCTGCCGGGCGGCATTGGCACCCTCCACCGGCAGCGAGTTCGGGCCCGCTAGAGGCCGCTAAAGTTCCGCCGCGGCTGACCGATCATCATGGCATGATGACCACACCGCGTTGGAACCATGCCGGCGACGAGAGCGACGATCGTGGTCGCGACGGCTCCTTTGCCCCCAGCCGCACTCATGGGTCGGCCGCCCGTGCGGTCTCGCCCCGCCAGCTCGACGAGATCAAGCGCCGGCTGCGCAGCGGCGTTTACGACACGCCGCAGATGTTGGACGCACTCGCGCGTCGGCTGATCGACAGCGGCGAGCTCTGAGCGTCGATGCGCTAGACGAGGTGGAGCGCTTCGGCACCGCGCTCTGCCCTGGCGCCGAAAAACAGTACGTCACGGCTGTGCTTGCCGCCGCCAACGCCGCGAAGAACAAGAAAGTGAAGCGTAGGATCACGGCCATTTCGCCGTGATGCGGCGTCCGGGATACGAATCCGTCATTCGTTGTTCGTTTCGTGCTTTCCTACCCGTCGTCCGTCGCGCGTTGTTCGTGATCAGCGCTTATCCGAGCGCAGACGATGCGAACGCCATGGCCGTCGCCGGATGACGAACAACGACGGACGGACCACGGGTAGGAAAGCACGACACGAACAACGAATGACGGACCACGTGGAGGTGTGGCACGAGGGGAACTACCTGGAATACATCGAGGACGATGACGCGTAGCGCGGTGTAAACGACGCGTTGATACGACGGCATGGACGACACTTCGTGGAAGTGACGTGAAGCCTCTGACTGCAGGTTACGCGCTGACCCGTGCCAAATGCTGGCTGAGCCAGCGGCGCGTATCCTCGAGGTCGCCGGGCACCAGCTCGTGTCCCGCTCGCTGCCAACGCAGCGTCACATCGGCGCCGGCGCCAGCCAGCGCGTCTGCCAGGCGCTGAGCCCGCTGCGCCGGCGAGAACGGATCCGTCTGTCCGTTCGAAATGAAGATCGACGTTCCGGCGAGCGCGGGAAGGGTGGCCGGCTCGAGCGGCATCACGGCGCGGAGCAGGGCCGCGCCGCGCAGGAGCCCGGGCTCGAGCAGCAGCAGGCTCGCGGCCATGTTCGCCCCGTTGGAGTAGCCTAACGCAAACAGCGACTCGAGGCTGAACCCGTACGCGCCGGCGGCGGAGCGGATGAACGCCGCCAGCACGGGCACGCGCGCGCGAATGTCGGCTTCGTCGAACACGCCTTCGGCGTGTCGCCGGAAGAATCTCGGCATGCCGCGCTCGCTCACCGGGCCGCGCGGGCTCAACAGCGACGCCCCGGGCGCGAGCTCGGCGCCTAACGGAATGAGGTCGGACTCGTCGCCGCCCGTGCCGTGCAACAACACCACGGTGGGCGACGACGCGCCCGCGGCGCCGGGCACCCACCGATGGGGCCATTCGCGCGGCGCTTCCGCGTCGACGTGCATGCCCGTGATCCTCGAGTCGGAGTCGACCCGAATGATGTTTCCGCGCGGCCCGCGCTGGCAATCGCGACGGGCCGGCAAGGCTCAGGCGCGCACGTCGTTCCAGCGATGCACGGTCGCGCGTCCCAGGCGACCAAGGTTCGTCGCGAACGCGAGCCCGAGCGTGCTGGTGGCGCCGCTGATCCAGACCTCTACCGGCTGGCGCGTGCAACGAGCCTCGGGTCGCGTCGCGGGCAACGCTTCATCGGATGTCTGCACTTCGTCGGCGTACAGCGATTCGGTATCGAACAGCAAGCTCGTGAGCAAGGCGGCCATCGATTCGTCGCCGCCGCGGTGACGCCGCAGGTCCAGCACGACACGCTGCGCACCCGCGACCCGCGTCATCGCGGCGATCGCGCTCGCGCGCGCGGCGGGCGTGCCGACGAACTTGCGCAGCTCGATCACACCGCGCCCATCCGGATGGACCTCCGCCGATTCGATGCCGTGACGGCTCAGCCAGCCTTCGCGCAGTATCTCAGAGGCGCGCTCGACGACACGCATTGCCGGGACAGAGCGCCGACGGGAAAGTCCGGTGTCGAGCATCCACAGATTCACGGCCATCGTACTCATCGGCACGCTCCGAACGGGTCAGATCTCGGGTTCAGTGATTCGACACGGGATGTGCGCGAAGGGTTTGCACGCCTCTGGTCACGCGAGCCCCGCGTGCCATACTATCATCACCAGTTCGACCCGCCGCGCCTCGCCTCCTTGCCACCAATTCTTCCCATGCATCCCACCTGGACCGACATCCTAACGCCCGGCGTACCGCTGGTCGACAAAGCCGTGCGCACCGTCGTGGTCTACGTGTTCTTGCTCATCGGCCTGCGACTCGCCGGCAAGCGTGAGCTCGGACAGCTGAACCCGTTCGATCTCGTCGTGCTGCTGGTGCTGTCGAACACGGTGCAGAATGCGATCATCGGGAACGACAATTCCCTCGTGGGCGGGTTGTTCGGCGCCATCGTGCTGCTGGTGCTCAACTACGGAGTGGTGCGGTTCCTGTTCCTGCATCCGCGGCTCGATCGCCTCGCGGAGGGACGCGAAGTGATGTTGATCAGGGATGGCAAGCTGCTCGAGAGCCAGATGCGGCATGAGCTCATCACGCGGTCCGAGCTCCTCTCGGCCGCGCGCAAGCAAGGCATCGATGATTTGCGCACGGTGGAGTGCGCGCGGCTCGAGGTCGGTGGTACCATGACGTTCGTGATGAAGCACCCGACGAGCGACGAGGGGTGGCGCGACCTGATCACGCAACGGATGAACGGCATCGAGGCCAAGCTCGATCGCGTGCTGGACGAACTGCGGGCCCGGCCCGGCCCCGCCTGACACCGTTAGGCCGTCATCAGCCAGTCCGGATGCTTGAGGTGGAACCCGGTGTGGTTTTGATAGGCGCGCGCCAGCGCGAGCATCGGCGCTTCCCCGAACAGGCGGCCGAGGAACGTGAGCGAGACCGGGGTGCCATCGTCGCGGAATCCGTTAGGCACGATCACCGCCGGGTGGCCCGTCAGGTTCGTCGCCACGAGCTGCGCGCCGAACGTCGGCGTCACGACGACGTCCACGTCGTGGAAGGTCTGCTCCATGGCACGCATCGCCAGCGTGCGCGCGCGGTTGGCGTTGACGTACTCGACGGCCGGGATGAACCGCGCGACACGAAACGTGTTGGGCCACGCCTCAGCGCCCTGTTGGGCCATCTGCCTGTCGCGACCCGAGCGCGTGAGCTCATCGAAGGCCGCCGCGCCTTCGGCGCGCAGCACGATGGTCATCGCGCTCCACGGCTGGTCGGGCAGCTCGATGGGTACGAGCCGCGCCCCGATCTCGCGTAAGGCCCCGAGCGCCGCATCGTCGAACTGTTTCGTCGGGTGGTCCGCATCGAACGCGCTCTTGATGTATCCAATGCGCAGCGAGGCCGGCGTGGTGCGCGCGTCGTATGGAAACGGTGCGTCGACGGCCGTTGGATCGCGGCCGTCGCTCCCGCGAATCGCGTCGAGTACGAGAGCGCAGTCTTCCACGCTGCGACATATCGGACCGAGCTTGTCCATGGTCCACGAGAGCGCCATGGCGCCCGTGCGCGGCACGCGACCGAAGGTCGGGCGCAGGCCCGTGGCACCGCACCGCGTGGACGGCGACGAGATCGAGCCTAACGTTTCGCTGCCGATCGAGAATCCGACGAGCCCCGCCGACGTCGCGCAGGCCGGCCCCGCCGAGGAGCCGCTCGAGCCCTGGTCCGGCTTCCACGGGTTGCGCGTCATGCCGCCGAACCACACATCGCCCATGGCGAGCTCGCCTAACGAGAGCTTGGCCACCAGGACGGCTCCGGCGGCGTCCAACCGCCGCACCACCGTCGCATCGTCGTCCAGCATCTGGTCCTTGTACGGCGCGCTCCCCCACGTGGTCGGATAGCCCTTCACCGCGAGGAGATCCTTCGCGCCCCACGGAATGCCGTGCAACGGGCCGCGCCACCGGCCGCGGCCGAGCTCCTCGTCCGCCGCGCGCGCGTGCTCGAGGGCGCGATCCGCCGTCAGCGTGATCACGCAATGCAGCTTGGAATCGAACTCCTGCAGTCGATCGAGCGATACTCGCGTCAGTTGCTCGCTCGTCACCTTGCGGCGCCGCAGCAGCGACGACAGCTCCGCCACCGGAAGGAACGAAAGCTCGGCGTGCGATGACGGGACGGTGCGCGGCGCCACGGTGGACCGAACGATCCGGCGCTCGCCCTTGGCGATGGTCGTGCCTGCCAGCACGGGATTGAAGTGCACCGCCGGCACGACGTCGTTAGTCAACGTGACGCCGTGGAGCGTGACCAGCTGCTTTTCCTGCTGCGTGAGTCCGGCCACCATCATGGCGCGCTCGTCGTCGTCGAACTTGAGCCCCGCGAGCTCCGCGGCGTTCGCCACCGATTCGCTCGTGATCTCGGCACCCTCTGCCGCCTGTGCCCAGAGAATGCCGGGCAGCAACGTCGATGCGAGCCCGATGGACGCGAAGTATTCGATGAACGCGCGGCGCGAGCGGACGGGGGTGGATGCGGTGTCGGACATGCAGTCGCCGGGAGGAGTGTTCGACGTCGAAGGGTCGGCGACAAGCTACCGGCGCGCACCTGCGTACGCGAGGGCGCGCCGGGCTCAACGCACCCAGTCGTCCAGGTGCGCCTGAACGAAATCGTCGTCGCGCAGCTCGGGGTGTGCTGCGCACACCCGCGTGATCGCGTCCGCTTGTCCGGGCGACAGCACATCACGCGCGTCGAGACACCGCGTGCTGCGCAGCAGGCCCTGTCGGTGCAGCGCCTCTTGAATGCCCGCGATGCACCCCGCGAACCGGTTGGCCGCATCGAAGATGGCGGCGTTCGCCTCGGTGAGCGCGGCGGCCCGTGCCAGCCATTGCGGCGCGGGGAACGCGGCGTCCTGCGTCTTGATCTCCTGCACGAGCTCGACCGACCGGCGCGTCCACACCGCCCACTGGCCGAGCAGTCCGCCCGCCATGCGCCGTCCGTTAGGAAAAACCGTCAGGAGATCGGCGATGATGCTGTCGTCGTTCCCGGTGTAGAGCGCCACATCGCGGCGCCCGGAGTCGCCAACGGCCCGCACCACGTCGAGCGTCGCATACCGGTCGAACGGCGCGATCTTGATCGCCACCACCTGGTCGAGCGCGGCGAACCGCCGCCAGAAGTCGTAGCCTAACGGACGACCGCCCACGGCGGGCTGCAGATAGAAGCCGAACACGGGCAGCACGTCGCCCACCGCACGGGCGTGGGCGAGCAGCGCGTCGTCGCTCGCGTCGCCCCAGCTGCCGTAGCTCACGAGCGCCGCATGGTACCCGCGATCGCGTGCCAGCGCCGCCTCCGACACCGCCTGCTTCGTTGGGCCGCACACACCGGCAATGCGCGCCATCCGCGCACGGCCGCCGGTCTCGATCTCATCCAGCGTGTCGGCCGCCAACGCGAGCACCGGCTCGAGCAGCCCGTGTTCCCGAATCGCGAACTGTGTGGTGTGTACCGCGACGGCGATCCCGCCGGCGCCCGCCGCGCCGTAATAGCGCGTGAGCGCGCGCTGGTACCGCTCGTCCAGACGGCCTGCCGCGTCCAACGCCAAGGGATGCGCCGGAATAGCCTGGCCCGCGGCGAGATGCGCGCGCAGGTCGAACGACGCCGCGCTCAAAACGCGCCTCGCCGCTCCTGAAAGTGCGTGGGCTTGTCGAGCACGCGCCCGCCGCGTTGGAGCCAGTCCGCGATCCACGCCATCATCTGCCCAACGGACACCGCCGGTGGACCAAACAGCTCGATCGACCGCCGCGCGTCGCTGAGCAGCGCATCGGGGGCTTCCTCGCCCTCGATCCGCGGCGCGCGGCCTAACAAGCGGCCGGCCTGCTTGGCCAGATCACGCACCGACAGTGTCTCGCCCCCCGTCACGTTGATCACGAACGGCGGCGATGCGGCGTGCGCGAAACACTGCAACGCGCGCGCGTTCGCATCGCCCTGCCAGATCACGTTCACGTATCCCATGCGCGCGTCCACCGGTTCGTTCCGCAGCACCGCGGCCACGATGTCCACCAGCACGCCGTATCGCAGCTCCACCGCGTAGTTGAGTCGGACGATGGCCATGGGTGTGCCATCGCGGCGCGACGCGTACTCCAACACGCGCTCGCGGCCCAGGCACGAGGCGGCGTATTCGCCCACGGGTGCCGGCACGTGTTCTTCGCTCGCGCCGCCACCCGTCACCGGCGTGAGCGGATACACGTTCCCGGTCGAGAATGCGACGATGCGCGCGCCGGCGTAGCGCTCGGCGACGTACGCGGGGACGACGGTATTCATCATCCACGTCGTGCCCGGCGCATCGGTGGTGCCAAATTTCTGGCCGGCCATGAAGACGACCAGTGGCGCCTGGGGCAGCGCCGCCACGGCCACGTGGTCCGCGAGATCGCAGCGGACGGTCTCGATGTGCGCCACGCGGAACGCGCCCTCGGTCTCGGGCGACGAGAAGCGCGAGACGGCGATCACGCGATCGCGTCTGCCTAACAGGTCGAACGCGCGGCGCGCCATGCGCGCGAGCGTCGGACCCATCTTGCCGGCGGCGCCGAGGACGACGAGATCGCCGCCGAGCGGGCGCAGCGCATCGAGCACGGCCGGCGTCGGCTCGGCGAGACGGCGCTCCAGCTCCTCTTCGGTGTTCGGCGCCGGCGAGCCGGCCGGGCCGGATGCGGGCATCGCCGGCATGACGCGGCGTTGCGGCACGTGTTCGCCGCCTAACGGGACGACGTGGGCGCGCTCATGCCGCGGCGCGCGCGTAGCGCTTGAGCCGGTCCACCATCGCGTTGAGGCCCGCCTCGCGCGCGCCCAGACCGATGTCGTGCATCATCGTCGGCACGATGTCCGGTGGAATGGCGAGGGTCGTCGATGGCGGCTGGTCATTCACCGCCGAGAACAGAATCGAGAGGAACGCGGCCACGGTCGGCGACTGCCGCACGTTCACGTCGGCGAAGAAATGCAGACGCCCATCGCGCACTTCCGGAAAGATATCCACGCGCGTCTGACATTCCGGGATGGTGAAGTTTGACCGGTCAAGCGCCGTGTACCGGGAGGGCAGGGGCTCGAGCTTCTTCGCGTACGACACCAGCGCCTGCATCTTCTCCTCGCGCCCGAGCGAGCGGAAATACTTGAGCACGCGCTCGATGCTCGGCGGCAGCGCGGCCGCATCGTGTTCGTTAGGCATCGGCTGGTCGATCATCGGCTCCCGCTCGGTGCGTGTCCTCCGCGAAAGATACTCGACGGCCGGGTCCGCCGGCCACGCGGTGCGACGCACGGCGAGCCGGTTGCCGCGGCGCTGCGAACGGGAGATCTTGGTTCGGGCACTCGAGTACCGCCCAGAAATCGACAACATAGCCAGGAGCGTACAATGCCGACACGTGTGGCGACGGCCGTGTGGGAAGGCGGCCTGCAGTCTGGGACAGGGTCATTTTCCGGGCAGAGCGGCAAGATCGGTGGCGCTTATTCGTTCGGCACGCGATTCGGCACCACGCCCGGTACCAATCCGGAAGAATTGCTCGCCGCCGCCGAGGCCGCCTGCTATAGCATGGCACTCTCGCTCGGCTTGGAGAAAAACGGCACCCCGCCGCAGCGCATCGAAACCAAGGCCGCGTGCACCATCGACAAGGTCGGCGACGGATTCAAGATCACGACCATGGTGCTCACGGTGCGTGCCAAGGTGGCGAACATCGATGCCCCGACGTTCCGCAAGATCGCCGACGCGACGAAGGAGGGCTGTCCGGTGTCCGGCGCGCTCAAGGGCAACGTCGCGATCGATCTGAACGCCAGCCTCGAGAGCTGACCCGTCCGCCTAACGCCCGACGATCATCGCTTCCGGGGCGGCTCCTCGTCGTCCGTCTCGGGAGGGACCGTCGGGCGTGCAGTCTCGACCGTCGTGATCGTACCCGTTTCGTCGCCCAGGATCACCGGAGACCGGCGGAAGCGCCACGGCAGTGCGCTCAGCTCCAGACGGATCGTGCGGCTCGCGCGATTCGCCGAGTCGAGGCGCGTCGCGTGCGCCGCCAGCAGATCGCTCCGCGTCACCATGCCGACGACGCGGGTGGGCTCCTTGCGCGTCACCACCGGCAGCCGGCCGACGCCCTGCCGCACCATGTGGTCCGCCGCCTGGCGCACGGTGTTGTCCGTGAAGATCACCACCGGGGGCCGCTTGATCACGTCGCGCACGGTCGCGTCGATCGGCAGCTCGAGATCCAACAAATCGCCGCGCCCAACGACGCCTAACAGGTTGCCGTCCTTGTCGACGACCGGGAAGCCCTGATGCCGGGACTCCTCCTCGCGCGACGCCATCCAGTCGCGCACTTCCTCGACGGCGTTGTCGGCATCCAGTGCCACCACGTCGGGCGACGCGACGTCCTTGACCAGAATCTGCGACAGATAGTCGACCGCATAGTCCGCTTCCACATCGGTGCCGCGGCGCGCCAGCTTCTCCGTCATGATCGTCCCGCGCATCATGAGCAGCGACACCAGGTAGGCCGCGCTGCATCCGCCCAACAACGGCAACAAGCCTAACGGTTGCCGGGTCGTCTCGAAGGCGAACACCACCGACGCCAGCATCGCGCGCGACGCACCGGCGAAGATAGCCGCCATGCCGACCAGCGCCGCCACGCGCACGTCCACGCCCAACGCCGGCGCGAGCGCGATCACCGCCGCGCCCAACAGCGACCCCAACCCGCCGCCGATCGTGAACAACGGCGCCAGCGTTCCGCCCGACGTCCCGCTGCCTAACGCAATCGCCCACGACACGAACTTCGCGATCACGAGGCCGAGCAGGGTGACGCCCACGAAATTTCCGGCCACGATGTTCTCGATGTTGTCGTAGCCAACGCCCATCGTGTGCGGAAAGAAGTAGCCGATCGCGCCGACCGCGACACCACCCAGCGCGGGCCACCACATCCAGTGAATCGGCAGCTTATCGAAGCCATCTTCGATCGCGTACACGGCGCGCGTGACGTATACGGACGCCAACCCGACGATCGCACCCAACACGATGTACGTCGCCAATGCGGCGCCACCAGGCTGCGCGAGGTTGGACATCGGGAAAATCGGTCCCGAACCGATGAATGCGAGACGCACCGCCGTTGCGGTCGAGGCGGCCAGTGCCACCGGCACCAGCGAGCGCGCGCGATACTCGAACAACAACAGCTCGATCGCCAGCAGCACCGCAGACACCGGACTGCCGAACGTCGCCGCCATACCTGCCGCGGCGCCGGCCGCCAACAGCACCTTCCGCTCGTCGGCCGTCGTCCGCAGGAGCTGCCCGACGAGCGAGCCTAACGCACCGCCCGTCGCGATGATCGGTCCCTCCGCGCCGAACGGGCCGCCGGTTCCGATCGCGAAGGCAGCCGAGACCGGCTTGAGGATCGTCACCCGCGGCGGCACCCGGCTTTCGTTGTACAGCACCTGCTCCATGGCTTCCGGAATACCGTGCCCACGAATCGCCGCGGATCCATAGCGCGCCATGATGCCGACGATCACGCCGCCCACCACCGGCACCAGCACCACCCACAGTCCGAGATGATTGTCCGCCGGCGACGAGAACGCGGTCGAGAACCGTCCGTAGAACGACAGATTGGTGATCAGCCCGATCAGCCGCATCAGGATGACGGCCACGAATCCGGCGCCGAACGCCACGAGGATGGCGAGCCCGCTGATGAGCACGATGCGGCGCTGATTCTCCGCGCGTTCGTGCGGGACGTGCGCGGCGTCGAGCGCGGGCCCCATCGAGGGCGCAACGGGCAATCCGCCCGTGGTGCTCGCGCGTGAGGCCAAGTGGTCTTTCATGCAGATGCTCGTTGGGTGAACGGCGCGCGCCGCGCTCCAGCCAATCCGGGGCGCGGCGCCGGCACTAATGTATAAGCCTCCAATATAATCGCCCGGGCCCTAAGGCGGCACGGCCGCGTCCGTCGCACGCTAGCGCTTGAGCGCGCCCGACACGCCCCCCGATACGATGAACGCCAACACATCCGCGCTATCCGCGGTCAACGGCCGCACGCGCGCCGACGGGACGACCACGAGATTGCCGGAGAACCCGTACGACTGCGGCAGATACACCGCCACGTACCCCGTCAGGCCGAGAACCTCCACCGATTCGGCCGTCACGAATCCCAGCATGTGCGTCTGGTCGCCGGGCGCGACCGACACTAGAACGGGTTTGTCGAAGCGCCGTTTCTCCCCGACGAACGCGTTGAGAAAGTCGCGCGAGGATCCGTACACGAGCCGCACGAACGGCAGCCGTTGCAGCGCGCGATCGACCGCGGCCACCGCGCCGCGCGTCACGAGGCTCGATGCCAACACGCCGATCAGCGTGATGAGCACCACGGTGATGACGAAGCCGACGCCGGGAATCGAGAGCCCCAGCCATCGGTCCACCCAATGGAACAGGTACCAACAGATGTACAGCGTCAGCGCCAGCGGCGCCGTGACGACCAACCCGCGAATGAAATAGTTGATCAGCCGCCGCATCACCCGGTGGCGCCGATCATCGCATCCTCGCCCGCCGCGCGGTCATTGCAATCGGACCAGATAGAATCGTGCGCCTGGGTAGGTGACGGGCCCTCCGTTAGTCGCGAGCTCGCCCAGTAGCACCCCGGCCGACGCGGGAACGCCGACGATGTAGTAGTTCGCGGCGGCCGAGGATACCGAGCCCGGTGCCGTATTGCCTGCCGATACGGTGGACGCCGCCAGCGGGAACACGCCCTGGTTCACCGCAGCCTCGATGCTGCGCATGTTCCAGCCGAGGTAGGTGTATCGGTCCGGCAGGTTCGAGACGCTGTCATCGCTCGTGTACAGCGCCGGCAGCCATCCCGCCGCGACCGAGTCGAACGACGTGCCCGTACGCGCCGCCAGATTCGCCACGCCCGTGTCCGGCCCGGCCACCAGCGCCCGCGTGAACGCCGCGACGTTCCCGTTCGCGTAGTGGTCCGCCGAATACCGGAGCAGGGACCACGCCGCGCCGCGCACCGCGAGCGACGTGTCCGCGTGGCCGCTCGTCGCGCCTAACGCACCGGGTTTCAGCATCCACTCGCGCAAGCGCGCCATGTTCTGCCCGAAGAACGCGTCGAAGTTGTTGAGGCTCGGGAAGTCCGCCACGTCGGTGATCGTGAGCTTCTGCGTATCCGTGAAATTGTCCTCGGCGCGCCCAACGAGCTCCTCCGCGAAGTGCGACAACCCCTCGTTCAACCACGTGGCCTCATCCGGCGCGTTCGTGCTCAGCCGCACGCCGGCGTTGATCATGTGCTGGAACTCGTGCGCGATCGTGCCACGAATGTCCTGGCGCACCGACGCGGTCGACCGGTCATCGCTGAATTTGCCCGTCGGATCCGGCGTAAGCAGATAGAACAGCTCGGCTTTGTTGCTCTCGGCGCAGCTCGTGGTCGCGAACAGGTCGCCGGCGAAAAAGAAGCCCTCCAGAATGCTGTTGGACCCGCGCTTCGTCGCCGCGTTCACCTGCGGCGTGAACAGCAAGAAGACGTGTCCGTTCCCGTCGATGTCCGACGGCTGGCCGAAGTGCACCGTGTCCGCCGGGTAAATGATCTGATCGAATTCGGCCGCGATCGAATCGAACGCTGCCGCCGTGAATCCGCCCGATGGCGCCGTCACGTCCTGCACGATGATGCCGTGCGTGCCCACCGTCTTCACCACCGCGCGCTGTGCCGTGAAGGTCTGGCACGCGTTCGTCGCGTTTGCGTTAGGCACGTTGAACGACACCGTATCGCCGACGGCCGGAACGGCCTCGGCGCGCACGCGGCCCGCCGCACGCCGCATGAACGATGACGCCTCGCGCATCGCGGCTGGATTGTCCAACAGGACGCGCCGCTCCATTGCGCGTACCCGCCCTTCGGCGATCGAGCTGTATGCGCTCTGCAACGCGGGCGACGCAATCGCCGTCGACCGCAGCCGGTCGCCCGCCACGATGTCCGCCGACGTCGGCGTCGCCACCGCCAGATTGTACGTGCCCACGACATCGGGCTGCGTGTCGGCGTTGCCCGCGACGACCAGGAACGTTCCGGTCCCGCCGTCCGTTGTGGCTAACGACACACAGTCGAGTGCTGCCGGTGTCGTCACTGCGAGTACGCCGCCAACGGCGAGCGATGCATCGGTCTTGTGCGATCCACCGGGACACGGCGCGTCGCCGTTGTGCGGTTGCGTGGTCGAGGAGCCGCAGGCGGTGGCGGCGGCAAGCGCGGCGATTGCCGCGTAGTCTCTCACTCGCATTGTGCGGTTCCCATGTTGGTATGAGTAGGTGCGCCGCACCGACCAAAGCGGGCGCATACTTGTTTCGAATCTAGCCGACCGCGTCTGAGGTTGGGATAGCAGTCAGGGAATGGGGAAGCGCTCGCTGGCGCTCGCTTGGGGAAGCGCTGCGCTGAGGGAAGCGGCGGCGACGCCGCCTGAGGGGTGGAAGGACATCAGTTGTCCCTGGGTGGAG
>JAICLH010000119.1 GCA_025927495.1 Gemmatimonadaceae bacterium | reverse complement strand
GACCGGCGAGCGGCCGGAGCGGCGGCGGTTAGGCATCGTGTACCAGCATGGGTATCTCTTTCCGCACCTGAGCGTGGCCGACAACGTGACCTACGGCGCCGCCGATCCCGCGTTCGCTCGTGAGATCGCCGAGCGGGTGGGAGCCACGGCGGTGTACGACCGTCCCGTGCGAGCGCTGAGCGGTGGCGAGCGTCAGCTGGTCGCGCTGGCGCGCGCGCTCGCGATCCGGCCGTCGGTACTGTTGCTCGACGAGCCGTACAGCGCGTTGGACCCGCGGTCGCGGACCGCGACACGCCGGATCGTACGCGCGGTTCATCGGGAGTTCGGCATCACCGTTCTCCAGGTGACGCATGATTTCACCGAAGCCGGCTTGTTGGGCGACACGGCGATCCTGCTCGATCAGGGGCGGGTGCTACAGGCGGGTCCGCCGGACGAAGTGTTTCGGCGACCCGCCTCGGCGTACATCGCCGAGTTTCTTGGCGCTGAGAACGTGTTCGGGGGAACGGTTCGCGTGTCGGGGCGCGACGAGGGAGCGCCGGCGGATTCGCTCGGTCGCGACTCACCACCGGCGACGGGAAATCGCGCGCTCGAGTTCCGCGCCGGCCCGCTCACGTTCTATGCGGTCGGCGACGCACCGGAGGGCGCCGCCCACGCGGTGATTCGTGCCGAGGAGGTCGTGTTGTCGACCGAGCCGAATCCCTCCTCGGCGCGCAATCAATTCGCCGGGACCATCGAGGAGATCGCAACGCTCGGCGCGCTGACGCGCGTGACCGTCGATGTGGGAGGCGCGGCGCTCATCGCGGCGTTGACGACGCGCTCGGCGCACGAGCTTGGCCTAACGCGCGGCGCGAAGGTGTGGGCGTCGTTCAAGGCGATGGCGGTGCATTTGTGTTAACGGAACGAGACCGAATCAACGCTAAGACAGCCGTTGGCCCGGAGAGGCACGCGGCCTGCCCCTGCTGGCGGTCGCTCGGCTCTTGCGGGACGCTAGGCAGACGGCGCTGTCAGCTTCGCTCAACACCTGGCGCGCGCTCGAGGGGGCGGCCCTGCTTGATTGCGCGCGATGCCCAGGGCCATTGTGAAGCCGTGTTTACGCTGCTAAATTACCTAACAGTGTCGCGCGCCCAGCGCGCGACCCAGAGGCGATGGATTCGGGGCCCGCCAGCATGCGGGCCCTTTCTTGTTTCCGTCGCGGCCGCCGGTTGGCGGCGCCCTTCGTGAGGATTGTCACGAGCCCGTTGTCGTCGGTCCGTACTAGCACCTGGTCGAAAGGCCGCGCCCCGACCACAGCACACATTTCGAGGAGTACATCATGCGCACGACCGGCGTAGTAAAGTGGTTCAACGACACGAAGGGCTTCGGCTTCGTCACGCCCGCTGACGGACAGAAGGATTGCTTCGTCCACCACTCGGCCATCCAGGGCGAAGGATTCAAGTCGCTCTCAGAGGGCGAGACGGTGGAGTTCGACATCGTACAGGGCCAGAAGGGCCCGGCAGCGCAGAATGTGACACGAGTCGCGCGCTAACCAACGCGTGGATTCCACGTTCGCCGGGAGCGCGCCGTTCGCGGAGCGCCTCCGGTGAGTCGAGCGTTGGCCGGCAGACGCATGTCGTGCCGGTCAGCGCTCGATCCTTGTATGGAGGTTCGATGATCGACACCCTGGACTCGGATTCATTGCCCGGGAGTCCCGCTTGGACAGAACGTCCGGCATTTCTCGCCTCGCATCGCGCACTTTCGATTTGCACGCGCCAGCTCAACCAGCTTGCCGATAGCGTCGTGCGCAGTGTGACGGCACTCAGCAATGCCGGTGTCGTGCAGAAGTCGAAGGAGCGCCTCTCGCCCGGTCGCTACATCGTCCAATTGGGTCCCGTTGCGCTGACCATCGCGTGGCTGTGCCGCTCCATGGACTCGGTGGCCGACGGCGACTTGCTCGTCATCGTCTGGCGCGGGGCCGTGGCGCCACGCGGGGAGCATCTCCCCGAACGCATGACGACGCAGCATGCTCCGATCGCTGTGACAGCGCTGTGGGAAGAAGTGTTCGTGGCAGCGGGCACGGACGAGGCGACATGGGGATGGCAGCCCAAATCCGCCGGCGCCGGGAGCTTCTCGTCGGTCGAGCTGGCTGAGCACTGCGTGGAGCGATTGCGCGCCGCGTACGAGACGTGTCACACCGAGGGTGAGGCAGTCGCGTGATTGGCGCTTCACGTCGTTTGCAGCAGATACCAAATAGTCGCCAGGTGATGGTCGTCGTGCTCGGCGATGAAGGTGAGATGGTCCACGAGGCGCATCGGTCGGCCGAGGCGCGGATGTACGAGTGATCGCTCGAACGCGGCGGGAGCGAGCGCCGCAACGTCGCCCAACAGTTGCTCGCGTGCAGATCGAAAACCGGCAACAATCCGTGAGGTTTCGCGGTCGTTGTGCCGCGCGTCGAACGTTGCGCGGTTAGTCAGATCCGCCGCGGTGAGCCCGGGCCGGCCGAGCGCGAAGTCCTGGACCCTAGCGCGCCACAGTGGCTCGAGGTCGAGCACGTGGCCCGCGTGCTCCTGCGGAGACCAATGCGACGGATCCGGTCTGCGAGTCAGCAGCCCATGCTCCTCGTGCAGCAGTTCATCGAGGCGCGCCGGAGTGCCGCGCAGCCGGCTGCAGACGTTCGGAAGCTGATCGATGCGAGCATCGAGCTCGAAGCGGCGATCGAACCATGGAGTCGGTCGTGTCATGCGCTGAGCATGCTCGAACGGCACCGCGCGGTCAATCCAGTTGAAAGTGAATTGACGCCCCTCACCTCGCTGACGCCAGCATGTGGTCCGGTTTGGCTCGGCGGGATTTGGGCGGTTGCTGCGCTTGGTCGTCGAGTACGGCGCATTTCGGACGCTTCTGCACGACGGTCGGCCACTCGCACGCGCTCGCCAAAACGCGCTGTGCACAAAAAATGGTCCGCCGTGTCCGCCTGTGTCCTGGTTTTGTCCGCTATCAAATTCGTCGCACTTCCCCGAGTGGGGAGGCGGATAAGGCGCAAACGATCAGTGGGCTGGTCCGACTCCGGAGGGCGTGAGAACTTCAACGAGTTGGTAGCGGACAAATCCGGGACACGAACGGACAAGGCAAGAGTTTTCTTGGTTCTTTTGAGCGATCGACGTTAGAAGCCCGCGGACACGGAAGCCGGGCGATCCGTTGATCCGTGCAGCTTCCTCAAACTGACCCGCTAATCGACAGTTCCAACCAGTTGCGTGCCGCCGCGCAGGACTCGATTGTGAAGGAGCGTGCACCTGCCCGTCCGACATCGGTCGTCGTCGTCCCACTCCCAACCGTGGTACAGGTGTCCGCCGACCGCCTCGAGGAGAGTGTGTCATGCGGGATCGGCTCGACGCCATCGCATCGATTGCATACTACGCTGTACGTCGTACGTCGCCTCTGGCATCCGCGCTCTCCGCCGCGGTCCTGTGTGCTGCGCTTCCGTTCGTGGCACGTACGTCGGTGCCGCGCCGCGCTACTCCCGTGGCCGAGGCTTTCGATGTCGGCATGATGCACGTCGAACGCTTCGGGACGAAGGGACGTCAGGCTGTCGTCTTCATTCCGGCGCTCTTTTGCGGTTCGTGGCAGTGGAACCGCGAGATCGACTCGCTGGCCAGCCGCTACGACGTCTACGCGGTCACGCTGCCCGGGTTCGACGGACGCTCGTTTGCCGCCGCCGGCGACACGACGCCGCCTGACCTGATGCAGCGTGCCGCGGACGACCTGTCGCGGTTGATCCGCGAGCGCCGCTCGCGCACCCGATTGTCGTCGGTCACAGCCTCGGCGGGACGGTCGCCGTGCTGTTTGGCGCGACGCACGCAGATCAACCGGGCGCGATCATCGCGGTCGAAGGGGGCTACCCGGTTGCTCCCACAGCCGCCGAACGCGCCACGCGCGTGGAGGCGAGCGCGGCTCCGTACGACAGCGCGACGTCCTCGACGCTCGCGACCGTGCTCCGCGCGCGGATGCTACGCTACGTGATCACGAGCCCGGCTGACGTCGACTCGGTTGCAAAGTACGCGTCGCGCAGCGATCCGGCCGCCATCGCGGCGTGGCTGCGCGCGGCGCTGTCGCTCGATCTCACGGGCCAGCTGCCGGCCATCACTGCGCCCTTGCTCGAGATCGTGCCGTTCGATTCGACCATCGATCCGTATCAAGGCTTTGCGAGCCGCGCGGCGAAAGCGGAGGCGTACACGACGTGGCTGTCGCACGCGCCGCACGGATCGCTGAGCATGGTCGCGCCGTCGCGGCACTTTGTGATGTTCGACCAGCCGGCCGAGTTCGACGACCTGCTCTTGACCGCGATCCGGCAACGCACGGCGCAGCTACCGCCGAACAGCTAGGCCTAACGCACGGCACCCCGCGACGACATCGCGCGCGATGCACGACGAGCCTCCACCTCTCGATCCGTTGGTCGGCGCCTACTACGAGCGCGTACCCGAGGAATCCCGCCTCGAGGTCGGCGCCTTCCGGCTCGAGGAAGCTCGAACACGAGAGCTGGTCAAGCGGCATGCGCCGGCGCCACCGGCGCGCGTTCTCGACGTCGGCGGCGCGGCGGGAGCCTATGCCTTCTGGCTCGCCGAGCAAGGCTACGACGTCTCTCTGATCGATGCCGCGCCGCGACTCGTCGCGCTCGCCGAGGCCCGTCGCGTGCTGCGCGCGGGCGGCGTGCTGATCGCCGCGGCCATCTCACGTTGGGCATCCGCTCTGGACGGCCTAAGCCGCAACGCGCTCGGCGATCCCGTGTTCGCGCGCATCGTCGAGCGCGACCTCGTCGATGGACAGCATCGCAATCCAACGGACCACTTCGAGTATTTCACCACCGCATACTTCCACCGGCCGGAGGAGTTGCGCGACGAGGTCGGCGCTGCTGGCCTAACGGTGGAGGCCGTGTACGGCATCGAAGGCCCGGGCTGGATTTTCCCAGATTTCATGGCGCGATGGAACGACGAGCGCGGACGCGATGACCTCCTGCACGTTGCGCGGAGCTGTGAATCCGAGCCGTCGATGATCGGCTGCAGCGCACATCTGCTCGTGGTCGCAACAAAACCTCGAGGCCGCTCGACCGGATGATTGCCGCCGACCGCGTGATGCTCGTGAGCTGGGCCGTGTTTCTGCTCGTCTGGCTCGGCCTGTCGTTCTTCGTCAAGCGCGATGTACGGGGCGGACGATCCGCGCGAGCCTACCAGGCGCGAGTCGTCGTCTTGGCGATCATCATCTTCATCGTGGTGACACGCTCTGCCCATCGTGACCGGTCCGGAGCGGACATCTTCTCGAATCGTTATTCGCTGTTCGTGCCCTCATTGACGCTCATGTGGGTCGGCGCGGCCTTCACCGCCATTGGTATCGCCGTCGCGATTTGGGCCCGACTCTACATCGGCCGTAACTGGAGTCCGCGGCCGGCCATCAAAGAAGAACACGAGCTCGTGACCGGTGGGCCGTATGCGTTTGTTCGCCACCCCATCTACTCCGGCATCGTCCTCGCCGCGTTAGGCACCGCGCTGACCGGCACGATCTTCGGTGCCATCCTGTTCATGTTCGCGGCCGTCTTGTTCGTCACCCGCATCGGCAAAGAAGAGCGGATCATGCTCGAGCTGTTCCCCGGCGCGTATCCGTCGTATCAGTCGCAAACGAAAAGGTTGATCCCGTTCATCTGGTGAAGATCGACATGAACGTGTCTGATCAGTCGGTCGTTCGTTGGCTGCTCGATGCTGACGTGTCGATTCGCTGGCAAGTCATGCGCGACCTCACCGACGCGCCCGCCGAGACGATCGCAGCCGAGCGCGCACGTGTGGCGTCGGAAGGTTGGGGCGCGATGCTGCTCGATCGGCAACGAGCCGACGGCAACTGGGACGACGGTGCGGGCATGCCGCAGTGGTGGACCAACCTGTACACGTTGGTCTACCTCCGCGACCTCGGCCTGGACCCGACCAGCGACCGCGCGCGCACCGCGATCGACAGAGTCAGGCGCAACGTCACCTGGGGACCAGAGTTCGGCAATTCGCCGTTCTTCGAGGGCGAAGTCGAGCCGTGCATCAACGGCCGCATCGTCGCACTCGGCGCCTACTTCGGCGTGCGCAGCGACCGGCTCGTCGATCGGCTGTTGGGCGAGCAGCTGACGGACGGCGGCTGGAACTGCGAAGCCGAACGCGGCTCGGTGCGCTCGTCGTTCCACACGACGATCTGCGTGCTCGAGGGGCTGCTGGCATTCGAGGACGCGTTCGGCGCCAGCTCCGTATTAACGGAAGCGCGGACGCGAGGACAGGAGTATCTCCTCGACCGTCGCCTGCTGCGGAGGCAGTCGACCGGCGAGGTCATCGATCCGACGTGGACGCGCTTCGCCTTTCCTCCGCTCTGGCACTACGACGTCCTCCGCGCGCTCGACTATCTGCGCGAGGCCGGTGTGCCCTGGGACGCGCGAGTCGCGGAAGCCGTCGCGGCGGTGCTCGCGCGTCGCCACTCCGATGGTCGCTGGATGCTCGACGTGCGACATCCCGACACTCTGTACGAGGACATCGCCGGCGCCGTGGGGGCGCCGAACCGCTGGATCACGTTGCGCGCGCTCAGAGTCTTGGGATGGTTCGCGCCTAACCGCTTGGCACTGCCGTAGGATGCCGCGCGTGGTCGAGATCAGAACCGCGCCGCCACCTTGCGCGCCAGCGCTTCCTCCATCTGCTCGATTTGCGCCAAGGTCTTCTTCTGCATGCCCATCGCCATCGAAACGCTGAAGGCGCGACTGCCCTTGCGAACCTCCACCTTCGCGTAGCTTCCACTCCCGATCCAGTAGGCTTCGTCGCCGATGCCGCTCACCGGGTGCGGCCCCATGTTCTTCTGGCCTTGAAACATGACAACGGTCCCGACCATGAGGTTCACGACGGGTTGATCGCTGACAGACGATGTGTCGGCCGAAAACAGGCAGATCTCCTTGCTCCCCAGAAACGGCCTGCCGGGCAGCGACTTGATACCGACCACGGCGTCCACCTCCGCCGGCGTGAGCAGCGTGCACGGGTCGGGCAAGGATGTCTGAGCCGCCAGACCCGGTGCGGCGAGGCAGGAGCAAAACGCAAGGACAGCAGTAATCCGGACGCCAGGCATGTCGACCTCCACCGGTAAGCGCTCACGAACGTGACTGGCACGAGTATCTCGCCCAACGGGGCGCGCCGTCAAGTGCATTTCGATGCGAAGCCGAACCGTCCTTCAGTTCGCCGTTGCGGCGCCTGCGATCTCCTTGCCGATCCACGCCAGGCTCTGCCCAACGTGCGCGGTCCAGTAGATCCAATTGTGCGTGCCGGGATACTCGTGGTACTCGTGCGGCACGTGCAACGCGGTGAGCCCGGCGTCGAACGCGCGATTCTGATCGATGAACGGATCATCGGTCCCGTCGTCGAAATAGAACGCCGGCATCAGATCGGGTTGGGCAGCCTTCAATCGCGCGACTCGCGTGAGAGGGTCGCGCGACCGCCATGCCGCCGTGTCCTTGCCTAACGCCTCCCGCAGCGACAGCCACGCGCCTCCCGACGCCCGCTGCAGCTGGTCCATGTTCGCCGCATAGCTATCATGGCCGTCGTACGGATGCGGCCCTGCATACATCAGCTGCAGCGTACCGGAATGGCTCGCCGCTGCACTCCACACGTCGGGATACTGGAGCGCCAGCTCCACCGCGCCGTATCCGCCCATGCTCAATCCCGCGATCGCGCGGTGCGCACGATCGGGCATCGTGCGGTACACCGAATCCACATGGTGCACGAGGTCGCGTGCGATGTAGTCATCGTAGTGCGGCCACGGCACGCAGAACGTCGATGCGGCCTCCTGCCGCGTCGTGTCGCTCTTGCAGGCGTTGTAGTCGCCCATCGAGTTCCAGGTCGTGTACCAGCTGTTGTCGCCGTCGGGCATCACGACGATCATCTCCGGCCCGCCGGCCTCGATCAGCGAATCCATCGCGTCGTTGAGCTCGCCTAACCGAACCCAATTGGTCTCGTCGCCGTTCAAGCCGTGGAGATAGTACGCCACGGGATACCGTCGCGTCGTGTCCGTGGCGTACGACGGCGGCAGGTACACGAGATAATGTTTGGTGACGCCCAACGCCGACGACCACAACGAGTCGGTGCGAACCGTGTCTTGGGACGGCAGGATCGTCGATGCGGCAAGAAGCACCTCGAGCAGCACGATGCGTCAGCGGTGCGAGGCCAGGGCTTCGGCGAGAGCGTCCGACGCGAGCAACGCACACGGATGGCGTACCGGCAGCCGCGAGACACCCGACAGCGCGCGCAGATCGCCCAGCGATTCGTCGGCCGCGCCCTCTTCGCCGTGCACCATGCGCGCGAAGCGGTCGAGAATCTGCGCGGCCTCGGCGGTCGACTTGCCCTTGAGCCGCTGCGTGAGCATCGACGCCGCCGCCTGCGAGATGGCGCACCCCTCGCCGGTGAAGCGGACCTCGCGCAGCGTGTCGCCGTCGAACTGCAGTTGCAGATCGATGACGTCGCCGCACAGTGGGTTCTTCTTGCGCAGCGCGACATCCGGGTGCTCCAGCGTGCCGCGATTGCGCGGGCGACGGTAATGATCGAGGATCAGCTCCTGATACAACGCCTCGACATGCGAGCGGCGGCTATCCGTTCCGTTGGGCGCGTCCTTGCGGTCGTCAGGCGCCGACACGACTGAACATCTCCCGAGCGGCCATCACGCCATTCACCAGCGCGTCGATGTCCGCATCGTCGTTGTACACGTAGAACGAAGCGCGCGCGGTCGCGCTGACGCCCAGCCGCCGCATGAGCGGCTGCGCACAATGGTGACCGGCCCGAATGCAGACGTGGTGCGAATCCAAAATGGTCGCCAGATCGTGGGGGTGCACATCTCCTACGTTGAAGCTCAGCACACCGCTGCGGTCCGCCGGACCGGGACCGTAGATGCGGACGCCTTCGATCGCGGAGAGGCGCCGGTAGGCGCTGCGTACCAGCTCGCGCTCGTGCGCCCGGACGGCATCCATGCCGACGCCCTCCAGCACCGCGGCGGCAGCGGCCATCCCGACGGCGCCGGCCGCGTTAGGCGTGCCGGCCTCGAACTTGTGCGGCAACCGGTTCCACGTGCTGTGGTCGTCTTCCACGAACTCGATCATGTCGCCGCCGGTGAGAAATGGCGGCATCGCTTCCAGCAGCCGGCGCCGGCCCACCAGCACGCCGATGCCCATCGGCCCCAGCATCTTGTGCCCGCTGGCCGCGAAGAAGTCCACGCCCAACTCGTCGAAGCGCACCGTGAGATGTGGCGCGGCCTGCGCGCCGTCGCACACCGCAATGGCGCCGACGCGGTGCGCGAGCTCGACGATGTCGCGAACCGGCGCAATGGTGCCTAACACGTTGGACACATGGGCGAATGCCACGACCTTGGTCCGCGAGCCGAGCAGTGCGCGCAGCCGGTCGAGGTCGAGGGCGCCGTCGGGTGCGAGCTCGCAGATCCGGAGCCGCGCGTTTTTCTCGATGGCCAACTGCTGCCACGGGACGAAATTCGCGTGGTGCTCGGCGCCCGTCACGACGATTTCATCGCCGGCACCGACGTTGGCCCGGCCCCACGACGACGCCACCAGGTTGAGCGATTCCGTGGTGCCGCGCGTGAAGATCAGGCAATCGGGGTCGCCAACGCCAAGAAACGCAGCCACGCGCGCACGCGCCTCGTGGTACCGCTCCGTCGCGCGCACCGAGAGCGCATATGCGCCGCGATGCGGATTCGCGTTGTCGTTCTCGTAAAAATCGCAGATCGCGTCGAGCACGGCGCGCGGCTTCTGCGTCGTGGCCGCCGAGTCCAGGTAGGCCAGACGCGGCGACGCCGCCAGGAGCGGAAACTCGGAGCGGGGCAGCGCGCTGATCATCGGATGCGTTCTCCCACCCAGATCGCGTCTTGCTCGATGCGCACTCGGTACACCGGCAGCGGGTCGGTTGCCGGGAAGCGTTTCACGGCTCCCGTCCGGCAATCGTACCGCGCACCGTGCCACGCGCACTCGATGATGCCGCCCGGAAGCAGGGCGCCGTCGGACATCGCAAACTCCTGATGGGTGCAGACGTTGCCTAACGCGTGAATCTCGCCGTCGGTGTTCACCAGGCAGATGCGTTCGCCGGTCGACAGCGTCACGCCCTTGAGGGCGCCGGGCGGCAGCTCGTCCACGTCCGCGACGCGCTCGAGCGCCGGTCGAGCGGCGGAGCTCACGAGCCCTGGGCCGCCCCCGTAAAGCGACGCAGCGTGAGCGCCTCGAGCTCCGCGCGCACTTCCGGTACGCCCACGGCCTCGATAACCCCCGCCGCGAACGCGTACGTGAGCAGCTTTCGCGCCTGATCCGCGCCGATGCCGCGGCTCTTCATGTAGAACAACGCGAGCTCGTCCAGCCGTCCCACCGTGGCGCCGTGGGTGCACTTCACGTCGTCGGCGAAAATCTCGAGCTGCGGCTTGGTGTCGACCCGCGCCTGGGCCGAGAGCAGCAGGTTGTTGTTCTCCTGCTTGCCGTCGGTCTTCTGGGCCTCAGGCCTAACGAACACCTGGCCGTTGAACACCCCGTGCGACGAGCCATCCAGGATACCCTTGTAGACTTCCCGGCTGAACGTGTTCGGGCTCGCGTGCTCGATGCGCGTCTGCTGGTCCACGTGCTGCTCGCCGTCCAACAGGTAGAGGCCGTGCAGGGTGGCGCCGCAGCCTTCGCCGGCGAGCAGCGTGTAGATATTCGTGCGCGCGAGCTCGCCGCCCGCCGCGTACGAGAACGACACGAAGTGGCTGTCACGGCCCTGGTGCGCCTGCAACGTGCCCACATGGAACGCACGCTCGCTCTCGGTTTGCAGCTTGACGTGCGCGAGCGTTGCACCGTCGCCGAGCACGGCTTCCGTGACCGCGTTGGTGAGGTAGCCCTTGGCGCCGCCCAACGAGACGTAGCTCTCGATGACCGTCCCCTTCGCATGGTGCCCGGCGACGATGAGCGTCCGCACGTGCGAGGCAGACCCCGCGGCCTCGGGCGTGGACACGAACACCAGGTGCACGGGCGTGTCGAGCTCGAGGTCAGGCGCGAGCTGGATCACCGCGCCGTCGCGCATGAACGCCGTGTTGAGCGCCGTGAACGCCGTGCGCTGGAAATCGGCCACCTTCCCGACGTGGCGCTCGAGCACGTCCGGCTGCTCGCGCCACGCGGTGGCGAGGTCGGTCACGGTGACGCCCGTGGGCCGGGCGGTGCCGCTCGATGACGCGGCGTCGAAGCGTCCGTTCACGAACACCAACCGGATCCAGTCGGGCCGGCCGAACGTGAACGGCTGGATGTCCGCCGCTTCGAGCCTAACGGAACGCGCCGGCGCGACCGTACGGAAGGAGCCTTCCGCGATGGGCGAAACGCTCGTGAAGTGCCAGTCCTCGTTCTTGGGCGTCGGGAATCCGAGCGCCGCGAAGCGATCGATGGCCGCGCGCCTCAAG
>JAICLH010000236.1 GCA_025927495.1 Gemmatimonadaceae bacterium | reverse complement strand
CCTCGAACAGGCGCACGCTCGGACTGTGGCCGGCGGCCACCATGTCGGCGCGCGTCACGTTCAAGGTCCAGCCGAGGCTCGAATAGAAGGCAGCATGTTCCGCCGGCGGCAGGTGCTCGATGCGCTCGACGTTCTCCGGCCACTCGATGTCGGCGGGATAAAGCGGCCCGGCGACCACGAAGCGGCGATGCGGCGCGCGGCGTGCCGGCTCCAGCAGCAGCCGATCGAGCACCGGTTGGCGATCGGGGCTATAGGTGCCGAGATACCCCAAATCCCAGCGCCGGGCCGCGTCGACCGCCGCATAGAATCGGGGATCGACCGAGCAATACAGCGCGTGCGCGCTGCGCGCACCGAACTGGCGCTCCAGTCGACGCAAGGTCGGGCCACCGGTGAAGGACAAATAGAGGTCAAAGCCCGGAATGGCGTCGGGCGCGAGATATTCGTGATCACCCGCGGCGAGCTTCGCCAAGGTGACGGGCGTGTCGATATCGTAGAACGCCGTTACGCCGGCGGCGTGCCGCTGCACGAATTGCGTGACAGCGACGCCCTCGGGGACATAGGAACCGATCACCACCGCGTCGGCGGTCGCGATCTCCTCGCGCCAGCGCTCCAATTCCGCCACCTCGCGATAGAACGCCAGCTGGCAGAAATCGGGGCGCGCCATGTCGCGGTGTTCGGCGTACCAGGGCTGCTCGCGTTCCAGGAAGAGAATGTCGTGTCCCCGGCTGGCGAGCGCGTGGAGCAGCGCGCGATAGGTCGTCGCGTGACCGTTTCCCCAGGACGAGCTGAGGCTCAGGCCGAGAAAGACGAAGCGCAGCCTCTGCCTCATGCCGCGACCGCCTCGCGCTTTTGCGCCAGCGCGTCCGTCAGCAGTCGATGCACGGTTTCGGCCCGTTGCGCGTAGGTGTGATCCGCCAGCACACGCCGCAGGGCACGCGCGCCGATCCGCCGCGCGCGCTCAGGCGTGAGAGCGCCGAGATGGGCGGCGACATCGGCACCATCGCGCGCCACCAGGATTTCCTCGTCGGGTCGCAGGAACAGCTCGATGCCCTCCCATGCGTCGGTGATGAGGCACGCCCCGGCGCCCGCCGCCTCGAACACGCGAGTCGCAGGCGAGAACCCGACCTCCGCCATGCTGTCGCGCGCCACGTTGAGCACGGCAAGCGTCGAGGAGTTGAAACTATTGTGCGCCGCGGTCGGCACGTGGCCGATTGCGCCAACATTCGCCGGCATCGCCTTGTCGCCCCAACCCGCGCCGCCGAGCAAGAATCGGCGCTCCGGCAACTCGCCGGCGGGCTCGAGAAAGAATGCGCCGATCCGCGCCTCGCGGTCCGGCAGCCGGTTGGCGAGCAGGGACAGGTCGGCGGCAAATGCGGGGTCGGGTGGCGCCGGATGGTGCGTCTCCGGGTCGAGCGCGTTGTAGATCGGCACGCAGGCGCGCGCACCAAAGCCGCGATAGGCGGCGACGACCGGCGGGCCGCCACCATAGGTCAGTACCATGTCGAGCGAGCGCAGCGCCGCGTGTAGTGGGTGCGCGGGATCGGCTCGCAGCGTGGCAAGCGTCGCCGGCGCATCCACATCCCAGAACACGCGCAGCGCGCTGGGTGCGGCGGCTCCGATGGTGCCCGCCAGCAACTCGTCGTCGAACACGCCGACGCCGGTCGCCTTCACCACGACATCGGCGCGCACGGCCTCGGCGATAACGCCGCGCAGTGCGTCCTCGGTGGCCTCGTAGACCACGACTCGTGCCCAATCGGGCGGTTCGATGTCGCGGTGCTGCTGCCGCTCGAAGGCGTCGGGCTCGTAAAACGTGATGCGATGACCAAGCCGCGCCAGTGCGCGGAGCAGACCGCGATAATAGGTCGCCGCACCGTTCCAATACGACGACAACAAGCTCGAACCGTAGAATGCAATGTTCATCAGGCGGCCACCGGCTCGCGGAGTTGCGCGACGATGCGCAGCAGCTCGCTCACACGATGCGCGCAGGTGTGGCGCGATCGGATGGTCTCGAGCCCGCTGGCGGCGAGTGAGGCGCGCAAGGCGGGGTCGTGGGCCAGCGCCCGCAAATGGTGGTACATGCTGTCGCTGTCCTTCGCCACGAGATAGTCCCGGCCGGCCCGGAACAATTCCTCGGAATCGTGCCACGGCGCCGAGAGCAACGGGATGCCGCAGGCGAGCGCCTCGAAGACGCGGATCGTCGGGATGCCCGGCAACGCATTTGCGTAGTAGCGGCGCGGCACGTGCACGGTCGCCATATGCCGGGCGAACACCTCCGGCGCCCGTGCGTTCGCCAGCCAACCGTGATAGCGCGCACCGAATTGCTTGAGCGAAGCCAACGCGTCCTCGGGGTAACGCACGCCGTGGATGTCGAGCGACAAGCCGGCCCTTGCGACTGGTTGCAGCAGGAACTCCCGCAGCTCTTCACTGCGCTCTCCGTCGCCCCAGTTGCCAATCCACACCACGCCCGAGCGTACGCTCTCGTTTGTTGGTGGCCCGAATAAGCTTGCATCGGCCGCCTCGTGCCAGACGAACACGCGCGCTCCCCATCCGCGCTTGCGGTACACCTCCGCGAGCGACGCGCCAAAGACGAGCACGCCGTCATAACCGGAAAGGTCGAGCGCATCGAGCGCCGCCGAATCGCTGACGCCGCGATGGTGGGTGTCGTGGAACAGCAGCGTGAACCGCGCGCCCTGCTTGCGTTCGCGGCCGAGTGCCGCGACCAGCGCGGGATCGGTCCACTCATGCGCGATCACCAGATCGGCTCCGTGCGTCGCCTCCGCCGGATCGAGTTCCCTGCCGTACAGCGTCGAATGCAGCTCGGGAAAATCCCGCACGAACCGATCGAGCGGCGCGGTACCGTGATCGGCCAGGAGGTTCACGCGGCTCCAGCCGTCGACCGGCTCGAACACGCACACCTCGTGCCCACGCGCCAGCAACTCGCGCGCGATCCCGCGCAGAAAATGTGCGTTGCCGTGGTTCCAGCAGGACACCAGAGAGTGCGCGAAGACGACGATCCGCATCACGCCACCGAGGCAAGCGGGTTACGCGGCAGCACGGCGCGATAGACCGCCTCGGTTCCCGCGACCATTGCCTCCACAGTGTAGCTCCGCGCCCGTTCGCGCGCGAGCGCACCGTGTCGCGCGGCGATTTCCGGATCGTCGATCAGTCGCCCCAGGCTGCGCAGCCATTCGTCATCGGCGCGCGGCGTGACGAACAGCGCCGGGCCGTCCCACAACTCGCGGAACGTCGGAATGTCCGACAGCACCAGCGCCATGCCGGACTGCGCGGCCTCAAGCACGGCGAGGCCGAACGGCTCGTAGAGCGCGGGCGCGGCGAATACCGTCATTTCGGCGTAGCGTGCCTGCAATGTCGCTTCATCGAGTTCGCCAAGCCAATGCAGGTTCTGGAACTCAACCGCGGCGCCATTCGGCCCCTTCATCGGCCCGGCCGCGTGGATGGGCGCGTGAAGACGGTTCGCCACCCTGTCGAGGGTCGCGATATTCTTTCCGTCATCCCACAACCGCCCAGCCGTCAGCACCGCGAGCTTCCGCGTCACGCGCGTCTCGGGTGGCGCGTGACGGCCGTTGTGAATGACCGTGATCGCAACGTCGTCGCCATATGTCGCGCGGAGAGCGGCGGCGAACGCGTGAGTTGGCGCGATCACCGCGTCGGATGCCCGCAACCCGCGCGCGGTCGCCGCCACGCGCCACGGGAAATCGTCGGGTAGATCGCCGCCGCGCACCATGCGCCACCAAGTGCCGAGGCAGGAATGCGCGACCGAGACCACCGGCACCGGCCAGCGCGCCAGCGCCGCGAAGGCCGGGGCATGAAGTTGCACCAGCTCCGCCCCGATGCGCAACGCAAGGGCGGAAAGTTCGCCGGCGGCACGCGCGAGTGCCTGCTCGTTCTCCGCCGTCCAGTCGAGCGGCAGGCCGGTCTCGATCAGCCGCGCGATGCTGCGCGCCTCCGCGCGCTGTGCGTCTGATGGTGGTGGCCCCAGCACCGCCAACACCGTCTCTGTGCCGCGCGCCGCCAATCCGCCCGCCAATTCCAGCGCGTAGCGCCACACCCCGCCCACCGTGTCGGCAGTGAGCAGCACGCGGCGCGGGCTCACGCGAGGCATTGCGCTTCCAATTCCTGCAAGGCGAGCGGCGCTTCGTCTTGGATATCGCTCAAGCGGTCGAATTGCGCGAGATAGTGCCGGTGCGCGCGCTCCCAGGCGAGATCGTCGGGGACGCCCCACAGCCGACGGTAGTCCGGCGCGCTCGGATACGGGAACAACGGCACGGGATCGTTCGCCCACACGTCGTGGCGCGACAGTCGCTCGCGCCACGCCCGCACCAGCGCGGGATCGTCATCGGCGGTGGACAGCAAATTAGCCTGCACGAACGCGACGTGCCGACGTGCCAGGATGAGCAGATCGGCAAGCTCATCGGTCGTCTTGCGGCATTTCTTGTCGAGGGCGGCGCGGCCATCCTCGGTGCGGCTTTCGACGCGGGCCTCGATCGACACGCAGCCGGCGCGACCGAGCAGCGCGATCATCTCCGGCGTCCATAGGTCGATCCGCGTCTGCACGCCGAAATTCAACCCGAGCGGCACCAGCGCCTCCAGCAGCGCGCGCTGTGGGAGGAAGATCTCGTCGATGAAATAGAGGTAGGTCACGCCCTGCGCGCGCAGCCCTTCGATCTCCTCCAGCAATGGCGCGAGGTCGCGTCTGCGGTAGCGGTCGCGATAGTCGATCTTAGCGCAGAAGGAGCAAGAATACGGACAGCCGCGCGATGCCTCGACCTCGGCACCCGGCGAATCCGGCGTCGTGTCGAAGCGGTGATGGTGGTGATGATGCCGGCGGACCCATTCGCTCGGCCAGTGCAGCGCCGGCGCGTCGGCAAAGCGCGCCGCCTGCGGCGATCCACTCAGTCGGGCTTCTCCATCACGCAACACGGCGGTCCCCGGCACCACTTCTGGTGGCGCGCCAGAGGCGAGCGCCGCAATCACCTCCTCCGACTCGCCGCGCACGACGAGATCGACGCCGAGCTTGCGCAGCGTGGCGCCGGGTGTCGCCGAGCCGTGCGGGCCGATGGCGACCGTG
>JAICLH010000204.1 GCA_025927495.1 Gemmatimonadaceae bacterium | reverse complement strand
CGGACAGGTCGCCGTAGAGCTTCGTGAGTCCGCGGACGTCGATCCCGGCCGTGGCCGGCGCAACGGTCGGCGGTGCAGTGCTGAGTGATTCGGTCATTTGCTCGAGAATCAGGCGTCGGATGGATCGAGCAGTGCCCGCAAGATGGTGCCGGCCGCCTTCTCGATGCGCCGCCAGTCGGCATCGCGCTCAACGTCGAGCCCAAAGAATGGTACGTCGTGGTCGGTGCGCGCCGCGAGCATCGTGAGTCCCGCGGTCACGAGCGCGCCCACGGCCTCGAGGTCAAATCGCGCCGGCACCGCCTGCCGAGCGCGAAGCGCGGCCGCCAGCGCGGACAACTGTGCTTCGCGTCCCTGAGAAATGGGACGCGCGATGTCGTGGTCCGCGTGTCCGGCCGCTTCCCATGCGACGGCGTGTTGGGCGAACGGCCGGGCGCGGATGTCGCGAGCCTGGTTAATGAGTGCGGCTGACAAGGCCGATCCAGCTGGCGCATCATCCAGGGGAGCTACGCGGGGCCACGCGGCGCGCTCGGCGATGACGTTCGAGACGAGGCCGTCGACGCCGCCGAAGTAGCGATAGATGAGGACTTTGTCGACGCCAGCCTCATGGGCTATCGCGTTGACGCCACACGCGTCGAGGCCGTCGCGGATGGCGATCCGTTCGACGGCGTCCATCAGTTTGACTCGTGTCGTTTCTCGACCTCGCTCCATATCGCTAGCCACCGATAGGTGACGAACCCGTGAACAGCGGCAACGAGGCGTCTTCCAGGGTGCTGAGCTTAATAGCTATAGCCGAGCCATTTAGCAATAGTCACTACCGGGTGACATAGCTGTGTCACCCTATAGTGACTGCCAGCAAGACACACGCATTATGTGTCGAACCAGCCGCAGTCGTCGACGGCCCAGGCAACTCGGCCGGCTCGCGCAAGATCGACCGCCCAGCAAGCGAGCCCAGGCTTGCCGATCGCTTGCGTAGCTTCTTCCACGTTTCTTGCTAAGTGCTTCCCAATGAAGCGCCCCGCCCGTTAACATGGGTCGCGCCAACTTCGAACCTCGATCAGATGCGCGCCGTACATCGCACCATAGAACTTGCCTTTGCAGCCCTCACCGGCTTCGCACTCCTCTCCTGCGGAGGCGACAGCACCGGCACGGGAGGCGGCGTCGGGAAAGTCATCATCACGCCGTCCAACGACTCGATCGTCATCGGCACCACGGTTACGCTCAGCGCGAAAGTCGTCAACGCGCAGGGCCAGGTGGTGTCGGGCGCCACGGTCTTCTGGAACACCTCGAACGCAAACATCGCGACGGTGTCGAGCAACGGCACCGTCACGTCCGTCGACACCGGCAGCGTGCAGATCGCCGCGAGCGCCAACGGCGTGTCGGGCATCGCCACTGTCACGGTGGTGCCGCAGCCGGTGAACGGCGTGGTCGTCACGCCGCCTAACCAGGTCATCAAAGTTGGGCAGAAGTTCCAGTTCCAGGCCCAGCCCGTCGACGCCAATGGGGATCCGCTCTCCGGCCGCGTGGTCACCTGGTCGAGCTCCGACGCGACCGTGGCGTCCGTGGACAACACCGGTCTCGTCACCGGCGTCGCCGTTGGGCCGGCCACGATCACGGCCACGAGCGAGGGCAAATCCGGCAGCGCGGCCGTCTCGGTCGGCGCGCAGACGGCAACGACCATCACCGTTGCGCCGCCCAGCGTCGGCATCACCGTTGGGCAGACGTCGCAGCTCTCGGCGACGGTCAAGGACGCGTCGGGCGCCGTCATTGCCGGCGCGCCGGTCTCGTGGTCGGTGGACAATCCGGGCGTCGCCACGGTTTCCTCGACCGGGCTCGTGACCGGCATCTCCGCCGGGTCGGCGACCGTGACCGCGACGAGCGGCGCGGCCCACACCGGCGTTCCCGTGAGCGTGGCGCCGATTCCGGCGAACGCGGTGATCGTGTCGCCCGGATCGTCGACGCTGGTTCCGGGACAACAGGTCCAGCTCTCGGCGATTGTGACCGATGCGCAGGGCAACCCGCTCTCCGGCCGGCCCGTGACGTGGAGCTCGAACAACGACAACGTCGCCACCGTTAGCACGACGGGCAACGTCACCGCGGTGGCGCCCGGATCGGCCACGATCACGGCCACGAGCGGCACCGCACACGGCACCGCGTCGATCACGGTCAAGCTCGTGCCCGTCGCAACGGTCGACGTGAATCCTGGCGCGCTGTCGCTGTTCACCGGCGAGACGGCTCAGTTGACCGTCGTCGCGCTCGACGCGAACGGCGACACGCTCAATCTCACCGGTCGAACGATCACCTGGAAGTCCAACAAGAACAGCGTCGCGGCCGTGAACGGCACGGGTCTGGTGACGGCCGG
The DNA here is from genome assembly GCA_025927495.1 of Gemmatimonadaceae bacterium. Lineage (GTDB taxonomy): Bacteria > Gemmatimonadota > Gemmatimonadetes > Gemmatimonadales > Gemmatimonadaceae > JADGGM01. The sequence goes on along the minus strand of JAICLH010000204.1, from coordinate 4,594 downwards.
CGCGGTCGGCGCGGCGGTGATTACGGCAACCGTCGACGGTTCTCCGGGATTCGCGTCCGTCACCGTGACGCAGGTGCCGGTGGGGAACGTGATCGTCACGCCGTCGCTCGACACGCTGCAGTTAGGCCAGGCCGTGCAGCTGTCGGCGCAGCCGGTCGATTCGGCCGGCAATCCGCTCGCGGGGCGCACGGTCACCTGGAACAGCAGCGACGACAACATCGCGATCGTCTCGAGCACCGGACGCGTCCTGAGCGAGGCTGTCGGCACCGCGACCATAACGGCCACCAGTGAAGGGAAGGTCGGGACGGCAACCATCGTCGTGATTGCGGTTCCGGTGGCCTCGGTGACGGTGTCCCCGCCCAACAAGACGATGGTCGTCGGCGACACCGCGACGTTCACCGCGACGACGAAAGACGCACAGGGGCACGTCCTAACGGGACGCGCGATCGCGTGGTCGTCGGACAACACGGCGGTGGCGACGGTCGATACCACGGGACTCGTGACGGCGGTCGCCGCGGGTTCGGCCAACATCACCGCGACGAGCGAGGGCCAATCGGGATCCGCTCAGGTGACGGTGAATCCGGTGCCCGTGGGGTCGGTGATCGTGAAGCCGCAGGACACAACCATGACCGCCGGGGATTCAGCGCAGTTCTCGGCGCAGCCTCTCGATGCGAAGGGCAATCCGCTGAACGGCCGCATGGTCGAGTGGTCGACGTCGAACAAGAAAACTGCGACGGTTTCGGCCAGCGGCATGGTGCAGGCGCTCAAGGGTGGTCCGCCGATCATGGTCATCGCGACGAGCGAGGGCGTGGACGGCACCACGTCGTTGACGGTGATGCCGCCTCCGCCGCCGCCGCCCCCGCCGCCGGGTGGGTCGATCGTGACCGCGACTGCCGTGCCGCGGCCGCCAGCGCCCACGATGAAGGGCGCGACTCTGCCGTAGGACAAGAGACGCGCTGGAGGTGCCGTTCACAAGAAATTCCTGCCGTGTCCGTCCGTGTCCGGACTTGTCCGCGCTCAAAATTCGTCGCGCTCACCCCGAGCACAGAGGCGGGTAGGCACACCGATGAATGCGTGCCGATGCCCCAGTCCGGCTCCGGAGTACGTGAGAGCTTCCACGAGTTGATAGCGGACGAACCCGGACACGAACGGACAAAGCCAGGAATTGTTGTGTTGTTGCTCGCGATTAGCCGCCTAACGGAAACCGATGTGCAGCGCGAGGCCCCAGCGCGGCGCGCCCGTGACCGGATCGAATCCCACCATCGGTTCCAGCTTGGGCGACGTGATCGCGGCGCCGGTGCCGCTCGCCGCGGGGCTGCCGTCAGGCGCCGATGCCGGCGGGTAGGGATCGCCGCGCGCGCTCGACACGTGCACCGCCGCCTCGATGGCACCCGCGAGCAGCACCCCGCCTGCCACCGCCAGACCCGCGCCCAGATTCTTTCGCTTGGATACGTTCACCGTGAACGTGTCCACGCGCCCGAACGGATCCGTGAACGTGCGGATTTCGGCGGTCGTCGTCTGCTTGAGCGCCCACGCGGTGCCGCCGGCCACGCCGCCCAGCACCACGACGCCCAATATGGGCTGCTGCGTGTAGAACTGCCCGCCGCCGGGGATCATGCCTAACGCAAACGCGGTGCCCGGGCTCCGGCCCAGCGCGGTGATGCGCGTCTGGACGTCCGCACGATCCACCGCGTTAGGCCTGAGGTCGAGATACTTGCGGAAGTCGGCCACCGCTTTGTCCGTGCTGCCTTCGGCCTGGTACACGAGCGCGCGCGTGTAGTACACGTCGGCCCACCCGGGCGCCGCGCCGGCGGCGCTCGTCAGCGACCGCTCGGCGGCTGTCGTGTTTCGCGCAGCGAACGACGCAATGCCGCTGCGCAGGTTGTCGGCCGCGGCGGCCGGGTACGACGCCGGCCGCCAGCTCGCCAGGGCATCGGTCCGGTGCGGTGCCTGGCGCGAGTCGGTGCGCCACAGCTCCGCGTACGCGAGTCCGGTGGACGCGGCCGGATCACCCGACGCTGCGTGCAGCGCGTCCTGGAAATGGGCTGCCGCGCCGACGAAGTCGCCGCGGCGCAGCGCGACGTAGCCGAGTCCCGTGTGGGCGCCCGAGACATCCTCGCCTTCGTGCATCGCCGTCTGAAAATCCCGCGTCGCCGCGTCGAACTTCCTGCCCGCCGACTCGGCGTAGCCGCGGCCGATGAGCGCGCGTGTGCTCGTCGGGTCCACGGAGAGCACGCTGTCGTAGGCCGCGATCGCGCCCGCCTGCCCGGTGGCGAGTTGTCGCTCGGCTTCGAGCAACAGCGCCGTCACCTGTTCGGCGGCCGTCACGCGCACGCTGGCCACGGCGTGGTCGCCCACGCTCACCACCAGGCTGTCGCCCGCCTGGAGCGGTTGTGTCTGGATCGAAAACTTCGCGACGCCGGCGTCGTTGGTCGCCTGCGTGAGCGTGCCTAACCCGGTGCGCTGCGGGTACGGGCGCAGCTGCACCGTCGCCTTGCTCACCGGATTGCCGAACGCGTCGTTCACCGCAACGCTCAGCTCGCGCGTGCCGCGCGCGCCGGCGCCGATCGCAATCGCGGGCGGGTTCACGGTGGCTAACGATGCGCCCGCCGGCATCGTGCTCAGGGATACCGCCGTCGTTCCGTCGAGCGGTGAGCCATCGGAGGTTACCACGGTCATTCGGTACGTGCCGGCGTGAGTCCCTGCCGGCACGGTGAAGGTCGCGCGTCCGCTGTTGTCGGTTATGGCGACCGGATCGCTGCGCGCGCCGCCCGGAATGTTCGTCGCGCCCTTGAGCATCAGGCGCGCGCCAGGCACCGGTGTTTCGCCGCGCGCCAAGTCGACCGAGATGTACGCGACGCTGCCGCTCGTCGCAGACGCGAGCCCATTGATCACGGTAAGCGTCGGCGTCACCGGTGGCGCGGGTGCGGCGGGTTTGGACGGCGCTTCCGACGATGACGCACGATTGCCGCTGTTCACGCAGCGGTCGATCTCGCGCAGAATTTCGTCCGTGGCGCCGAGTTGTTTGAGATCCTGGCGATCGCGCGCGGAGGGCACGAACGCGAGGCAGTTGCGTCGAACGATCGCGGCGATCTCGGGCTTGGAGTACGTGCTGCCGGTCAGGTATCGAACGAGGTCGCTCTTTCTGAGCGCCGATTCGGCTTGACTGTGCGCGACTGAGGTCGTGAGGAGAACGAACGGAAGGGCGATCAGCGAAGCGAGGTAGCGCGACATGGGGTCCCGGAGTGGTACGAGAGAACTACAGCTGACTCAGCCGTTCTGACCGGCTACGCACGACGGACGGCTGCGTGGCGCATCCCGGATCAATCCTCGTCGGATGTGCCCGGGGCGCAAGTGAGGTGCCATCAATCGAGCTCGCCCGTGCGACACAGTCGTGGGACTTTCATGGTCTACGGAGGCGGATTCGCGAGACTTCAATCGGTCTCACGTGTCCGCCTCCGATGTCTGGCGAGCATTCACGAGTTGAAGAGCGGACACACCAAGGACAAAGCCGGACAAAGCCGGACAAAGCCGGACAAAGCGACTCTGATTGTAACTGCGCGAGAGGCCTGGGTGGAAAAACCAAAACACTTCTGCTTTGTCCGTTCGTGTCCGGCCTCGTCCGCTCTCACAGTCGTAGGACTTTCATGGTTTATGGAGGCGGATTCGCGAGACTTCAATCGGTCTCACGTGTCCGCCTCCGATGTCTGGCGAGCATCCACGAGTTGAAGAGCGGACACACCAAGGACAAAGCCGGACAGAGCGAATTGATTGTAACTGCGCGAGAGGCCTGGGTGGAAAGCCAAAACACTTCTGCTTTGCCCGTTCGTGTCCGGCCTCGTCCGCTCTGCTGTTCGGGCCGCTACCGTCGGAGAAGTGCTTCCCGTCAATGAAGTTAGTGGACGCAAGCGCAGAGGTCGCCTGGAACGCCCATTTCCGGCAGTGTCCGGCGCCTTGTCCTGCTTTTGTCCACCTGATGTGCAAGCCCAGCTCGTCGCGACGTCTCCATCCCAGCAACCACTGGAGATCACGATGCGATGGAGCCTGATGCTGGCCACGGCCGCCGGACTGGTGGGGAGCAAGAGCAACGCGCAGGGCGTGGTGATCCCGGGTCCGTGCCCGCGATGTGTTGGGCCGGCGCTCACGCGCATCGTGCGCACGTCGAGCACGGTGCGCGCGACGCTGGCGGACCAGGTGCTGCGTTACGAGGTGGACGAGACCTTCGCCAACCGCGGCGGCGGGTTAGGCGAAGTCGACTACTATTTTCCGTTGCCGGCGAACGCCGCATTCGAGGACCTGCGACTCTCGATCAACGGCGAGATGGTCGCGGGCGAGGTGATGAACGCGAATCAGGCGCGCGGCATCTACGAGGAGATCGTTAGGCGGCGGCGCGATCCGGCGCTCGTGGAATGGATGGGGCAGGGGCTGCTCCACGCGCGGATCTTTCCGATCGGACCGGGCGAGGAGAAGCGGGTGGTGGTGCGATTCCAGTCGGTGGTGTCGCGCGAGGGCGACGCGGTGCGCGTCGACTATCATCGCGGCACGCCGGCGCCGTTCGTCGTTGGGCAGTCGGCGAACGCGTACGACGTGGAGG
>JAICLH010000181.1 GCA_025927495.1 Gemmatimonadaceae bacterium | reverse complement strand
TCGTCTGGAAGTACCTCTACCACCCCACCTACGGTCCCCTCAACTACGCACTCGGCTCGTTAGGCATAAGGCCGATCGACTGGTTGGGCAATCCGCGTTGGGCCATGCCCGCCATCATCGGCCTCGCCGTGTGGAAGAACTTCGGCTACAACATGCTCATCTTCATCGCCGGCCTGCAGGCCGTGCCCGAAGAGCTCTACGAGGCCGCGCGCATCGACGGCGCCGGCGCCGTCCGACAATTCCGCAGCGTCACGCTGCCGAGTCTCGCGCCCACGTTTTTCTTCGTGGGTGTCGTCACCATGATCGGCTACTTCCAGCTGTTCGCCGAGCCCTACGTGATGACGCAGGGCGGACCGCTCAAGAGCACCACCAGCCTCGTGTTGTTCATGTACACCGAAGGCTTCCGCTGGTGGCGGTTAGGCAACGCCGCCGCGATCGCGTTCGTGCTGTTCGTCATCATCCTCGCGTGGACCGTCCTGCAGCTGCGCCTCGAGCGGCGCCGCGCGTGACGAGCGTAGCCGCTCCGGTTCCGGTGCGCCGCCGGCTGCGCATCGCGCCGCTCGCGCTCAACGCGGCGCTCATCCTGGGCGCGCTTATCGCGTTGTTCCCGCTGCTCTGGATGGTGTCCGCGTCCTTCATGCAAACCGGGATGGCGAATCAGTATCCGCCACACTTGCTGCCCCGGCACCCGACGTTCGCGCACTACCGCGAGATCTTCACGCGGCTTTCGATGGGCCGCTTCGTGCTCAACAGCGCCATCATTTCGTTCGTGGTGACGGGTCTGTCGCTCTTCATCAATTCGGCCGCCGGATACGCATTCGCCAAGCTGCGCTTTCGCGGACGCGACAAACTGTTCCGCGGACTCATGCTGGGTCTCGTGGTGCCGGTACAGGTCGCGATGCTGCCGCTGTTTCTGTTGTTCAAGGAGATGCGACTCATCAATACGTACTGGGGTGTGATCATCCCGTCGCTGGCGAGCATCTTCGGCATTTTCCTCATCCGCCAATACACGCTCGACATTCCCGACGACCTGCTCGACGCCGCGCGCATCGATGGCGCGAGCGAGTTCCGCATCTATCGGTCGGTCGTGCTGCCGGTGATCGTGCCCATCCTCGCCACGCTCGCGATCTGGACGTTCCTCACGACGTGGAACGACTTCATGTGGCCGCTCATCGTGCTCAGCGATCAGTCGAAGATGACGCTGCCGGTGGCGCTCGCGAGCCTGTCCGGCGAGCACGTCCAGGATACGGAGCTCATGATGGCGGGTTCGGTGGTCACCATCCTGCCGGTGCTGCTCGTTTTTCTGTTCCTGCAGCGCTACTACGTGCAGGGGATCATGTCGGGGAGCGTCAAGGGATGACGGGTGCGCGCGCCGCGTGCCTAACGGCGCTGGCCGTGGCGTGCGGCGCGCTGCGCGCGTCGGCGCAAACGACGGTGCTCGATGCGTTCGATTCGGTATCGGCGTGGAGCGCGCGGCCGTCGGACGGGGTATCGCTCCACATCTCCGCCGATTCGGGCCGCCACGGTTCAGCGATGCGGCTCGACTTCGACTTTCATGGGCGCGCCGGCTACGCCATCGCACACCGGGCCATCGACCTGCCGCTGCCGCCTGACTACGAGCTCTCGTTCTCGGTGCGCGGCGACGCGCCGCGGGAGAACCTGGAGTTCAAGCTCATCGACTCGACCAACGACAACGTCTGGTGGCACAACGCCGTCGACTTCACGTTCCCAAAGCAATGGCGCACGGTGCGCTATAGGGCGAGCGATATTGCCTTCGCGTGGGGCCCGGCGGGCGGCGGCGTGCTGCACCGCGCGGCGGCGCTCGAGATCGTGGTCACGGCTGGGCTGGGCGGCCGCGGCACCGTCTGGATCGACGCCCTCGAATTCCGGCCGCGCGAGGCCGAGCGGCCGTACGACCTCACGCCGTTAGTCACCGCGTCGTCCGCGGTGCCCGGGCAGGAACCGCAGAAGGCACTCGATGGCACGACGATGACCTCGTGGCGCTCGACCGCCGGCGGGCGCCAGTGGCTCGCCGTCGATTTCGGCCGCGACCGCGACTTGGGAGGCCTAACGCTTCGGTGGGAGCCGTACGAGCACGCCGTCGACTACGATGTCGACACGTCCTCCGATGGCGCTCACTGGGCGCTCGCGCACGCCGTTCGCGGCAGCGATGGCGGCCGCGACGACATCCCGCTGCCCCGTGCCGACTCGCGATGGCTGCGCATCATGATGCTCCGCCCGGCGGATTCCCGTGGCTACTCGCTGCGCGAAATCGAGATCCAACCGGACGGTTGGGCGGACAGCGCGAACGCGTTCTTCAGACACCTGGCCGAGCATACGGCCCGCGGCACGTATCCCCGATATCTATACGGCGAGCAGTCATACTGGACCGTGCTCGGTATCAGCGGTGGCCGCCACCAGGGTTTGCTCGACGAAGACGGCATGCTCGAGAGCGACAAGGGACAATTCTCCATCCAGCCGTTCCTGTTCGTGAACGGCTTCCTCGAGAGTTGGGCATACACGCCGCCAACACAGTCGCTCGCGCGCGGGTACCTCCCGATTCCAACCGTAACGTGGCCAACCGGAGACGTGTCGCTCGAGGTCACGGCATTCGCGGACGGAGCGCCCGACTCGTCCGCGCTCTTCGCGCGATACCGCCTGAAGAACCCATCGCGCCGGATGCGGCACGTGAGGCTGCTCCTCGCGATTCGCCACTTCCAGGTGAATCCGCCGTGGCAGTTTCTCAATTTGCTCGGCGGTGTCGCGCCGATCGACTCGTTGTCGCTCGAGGGTGATCGCGTGCGCGTGAACGGCGATCGCTGGGTGATCCCACTGTCTCGCCCGTCGGAGTTTGGCGCGGCGAACTTCGATGAGGGGGGCCTTCGCTCGACGCTCCCGGCTGGCCGTGTGCCCACGCGCACGTCGGCAGTCGACTCATCCGGCTGGGCGTCCGGCACGCTCGCATTCGATCTCGATGTTCCGCCCGGCGGCGCCCGCGACGTCGACATCGAGCTTCCATTTCCCGCTGACAGCGCGACCGCCGGGCGGCCGGCCGCCGGCCTGCCAAACGCACGCGACACCGCAGACGTGGATCGCCGCATGGCCGCGGTCGAGACCCGTTGGGCAACCACCCTCGGCGCACTCGATCTCGAGTTGCCGCCGGCCGCGATGGACGTGGTGCGCACGCTCCGCACGAACATCGCCAACATCCTCATCGAACGAGACGGCGTCCGCCTGCAGCCCGGCACGCGCGACTACGCCCGCTCGTGGATCCGCGACGGTGCGCTCATGTCGGTCGCGCTGCTGCGCACGGGCTACCCGGACCCGGTGCGTGAGTTCACCGAATGGTACGCCGGCTATCAGCAGCCTAACGGAAGCGTGCCGTGCTGCGTCGACTGGCGCGGCGCCGACCCGGTGCCGGAGCACGACAGCCACGGCGAGTTGATCTTCCTCATCATGTCGTACTACCGGTACACGCACGATCGGGCGTTTCTCAGGCGAATGTGGCCGCACATCGCGCGCGCCGCGGCGTACATCGGCACGTTGCGCGCCCAACGCATGACGCCGCAGTACGCCGCATCCGACCTGCGCGCGTACTACGGCCTCCTCCCGCCGTCCATCAGCCACGAGGGCTACTCGGCCAAACCGATGCACTCGTACTGGGACGACTTCTTCGCGCTGCGCGGCCTCGTCGATGCCGCCGACGCGGCCACGGCGCTGGGCCTAACGGCAGACGCGAAGACACTCGCCGACCAACGCGACGAATTCCGCCGCGACATCATGGCCTCGATCGGGCTGGCCATGAAGGCGCACGACATCGATTTCATCCCCGGCAGCGTCGAGCTCGGCGACTTCGACGCCACGTCGACCGCCATCGCCGTGTCACCCGTCGGCGAGCTCGCCCACCTGCCCGACACCGCGCTGCGCCGTACGTTCGAGCGCTATTGGAATGGCGCGAGCCGCCGCCCGGACAGCACGGGATGGAACGCGTACACGCCCTACGAGACGCGTATGATCGGGACGTTCATCCGCCTGGGATGGCGCGACCGCGCCCAACGGCTGCTCGCGCAGTTCCTGCGCGATCGCCGCCCGGCCGCATGGAACGAATGGGCCGAGGTGGTCTGGCGCGATCCACGTTCGCCTAACTTCATCGGCGACATGCCGCACGCATGGGTCGGCGCGGAATACATCCGGTCGATCATGGACTGCTTCGCCTACGAGCGCGGCTCGGACAGCGCGCTCGTCGTCGGTGCCGGCGTGCCGGCGGCATGGGTCGATCAGGCGCCCGGCATCATCGCCCGCCGCCTGCCCACGGTGCACGGACTGCTCGACCTCGCGATGCGCGGCGACGGCCGTTCCGTGCGCGTTCAGTTAGGCGGCGGCCTCGCGGTGCCGCCCGGTGGCGTCGTGGTTGCCTCGCCCTACCACCGGCGCGTTCGCCGGGCCACCCTGAACGGCGCGCGCTTGAGCCTAACGGACTCCGCCCACGTCGTCGTTCGCCGCCTGCCGGCGACGGTCACGCTATGGTACTGAACGTCGCGCACCGATGCTCAGATCCAGAGCGCGTCGAGCGGCGCCGCCAGCACCTCGCCGTGCGTCCGGATGACCTCGGAGTAATAACGAGCGCTCGCCTTCGGCGTGCGCTCGAGCGTCGCGTAGTCGATGTGCACGAGGCCGAACCGCTTCGCGAAGCCGAGGCTCCACTCGTAGTTGTCCAAGAGCGACCAGGCGAAGTAGCCGTTCAAGTTCACGCCCTGGCGCAATGCCTCGCGCGCCGCCAGCAGATGTTCGCGCAGGTACCACGTGCGCACGGGATCATCGACGCGACCGTCGATCGGCGTCGGCGGATCGTAGATCGCTGCTCCATTCTCGGTGATGTACAGGGGCAGATCGCCGTAGCGTTCCTTGACCCACAGCAGCACGCGCGTGAGCGCGGGCGCGAAGACCTCCCATCCGGTCTCGGTGTAGACGTGCTGCGGCTGGTGCACGCCGCGCACCCGCACCGGCCACACGGTAGGATCGTCGCGCGTCACATTGCGCGTGTAATAGTTGATGCCGAGGAAGTCGATCGGTTGGGCGATCAGCTCCATGTCGCGCGCGGACGCCTCGCGCCACGCGTCGCCGAAAATCTCGCGCAGCTCATCCGGATATCGCCCGAAGAACACCGGATCGAGATAGTGGCGGTTCATGTACGCGTCGGCGCGGCGCGTGGCGGCCACGTCCGCCGGATCATCGGACGCCGGATATTTCGGCTCGAGGTTGACGACGATGCCGATGCGATGCTTGCCGATCGCGCGATACGCCTGCACCGCGCGTCCGTGCGCCCGCAGCAGGTTGTGCGACGCGATCGGCGCTTCGTACAGGTTCTTGTGTCCGGGTGCGAGCGGACCATGCAGATAGCCGCCATCGCTCACCACCCACGGTTCGTTGAGCGTGTTCCAGAGCGTCACGCGATCGTCCAGCGCGCGTCCCACGATCGTCACATAGTCCGCGAACCATTTGTCGATGTCGCTGTTGAGCCATCCCCCGCGATCGTCGAGCGCAGCCGGGAGGTCCCAGTGATACAGCGTGACCATCGGTTGAATGCCCGCTGCGAGCAGCGCATCCACCAACCGGTCATAGAAGGCGAGGCCCGCGGCGTTGACGGCGCCTGTTCCTTGTGGAAGGATGCGGCTCCACGAGATGCTGAACCGGTATGCGCTCAATCCGAGATCGCGCATGAGCTGCACGTCGTCCGCCCAACGGTGATAGTGATCGACCGCGACATCGCCCGTTTCGCCGTTCGCCGTTCGGCCCGGCGTGTGCGCGAAGCGGTGCCAGATGCTCGGTCCGGCGCCGTCGGCGAGTGGCGAACCCTCGATCTGGTAGGCGGACGTTGCGGCCCCCCACAGGAAGCCTTCAGGGAACCGGTCGGCGTTGGGCATGTGACTCGTAGAGGGCTCCATGGCTAGCGTGCAACTCGAGGGCGTACAAAAAATATACGACGGCGGCTCGCGCGCTCACATCGCCGTGCACAACATCGATCTCGAGATCGAGGACGGCGAGCTCGTAGTCCTCGTTGGGCCGTCGGGGTGTGGCAAGACCACGACGCTTCGCATGATTGCCGGTCTCGAATCGGTTACGCGCGGCACGCTGCGCATCGGCGGTCGCGTCGTGAACGACGTGCCGCCCAAGGACCGCGACATCGCGATGGTCTTCCACAACAATGCCTTGTATCCGCACATGACTGTGCGTGAGAACATGGGCTTCGCGCTCGCCTTGCGCCACGTGCCGCGCGAAGAGGTAGACGCGCGGGTGCGCGACGCCGCCACGATTCTTGGCATCGAGGAGCTGCTCGACCGGCGGCCGCGCCAGCTCTCGGGCGGGCAGCGCCAGCGTGTCGCCTTGGGCCGAGCCATCGTGCGGCACCCGCAGGTCTTTCTGTTCGACGAGCCGCTGTCCAACCTGGACGCCAAGCTCCGCGTGCAGATGCGCCGGGAGATCGCGCGGCTCCATCGTCAGCTCGAGGCGACGATGGTGTACGTGACGCACGATCAGGTGGAAGCGATGACGTTGGGCAATCGCATTGTGGTCATGAACGCCGGCCGCGTGCAGCAGGTGGGTCCGCCGCTCGAGCTGTACGAGCGCCCCGACAACGCGTTCGTGGCCACGTTCATCGGCAGCCCGCCCATGAACCTGGTGCCCGCGCGCCTAACGCGCGACGGCGAGCTCCTGGTGCGGGCCGACGACGGCGCCTTCGTGCTGCGCGCGCCGGACGCGTGGGGTGCGCTCTTGAGCGGAGCCGGTGAGCGACGGATCCTGTTCGGCGTGAGACCGGAGCACCTGCGAATCGAACCGTTAGGCTCGACCGCCGGCATCGCAGCGCGTCTCGATCTCGTCGAGCCGATGGGCGCCGAGCTCTATCTGTCGCTGCGCGTGGGGCAGCACGATCTCATGGCGCGGGTTCCACCGCAGCAATTGCCGCCCTTGGGAACGGACATCGGGCTCGGCGTGGAGCGAGCGCACGCCCACTGCTTTGACGCCGACACAACGGCGCGGCTGAGCTGACGGTGCACCGACCCTAGGCGTCGTACGCCACGCGTGCTGTCGACGCCTTCTTCAAGCCGGCCAAGGTGGTCCGCGAGGCGGCCGCGCGCGGCGCCGCACGCGCCGATGTACCTGAGACCTGGCTGAACGACGCAGCCAAGGGCTTCCTTGGCGTGCGCGGAGATTATTCGACCTTCCTGGAGCTCTCGAACCTGCGCGTGTTCGTCGCCACCGTGCCATACCTCCTCGCGATGAAGTGCATGGCGATGCGGCTCGGCGAGGAATTCCACGACGAAGAAGATGTGCGATACCTTCTCCGGGCACTGAACATCACCACACTCGACGAAGCCGTCGCAATCATCACGCGCTACTTCGACGAGTCGCATCTGCCGCCCAAAACGCGCTTCGCGCTCGAGGAGATCCTGGGTGGGTAGCGCTAACCCGAGCTCATCATCACGCCCTCATGGGTTGAGGAACACGTACAACGGGTTGCTTAATTTCTAGTGGGGCGCGTCTGAGGTTCGGATAGCAGTCAAGGGGAATGGGGAAGCGCTCGCTGGCGCTCGCTTGGGGAAGCGCTAACGCTGAGGGAAGCGGCGGCGACGCCGCCTGAGGGGTGGAAGGACATCAGTTGTCCCTGGGTGGAGAGTCTCGAATCGCCGAGGCTTGCGCGCATGGCACTCACGTCGTGCAGACCATTGATGTTGTTCCACCCCTCAGGCGGCGTCGCCGCCGCTTCCCGCAGCGTTAGCGCTTCCCCAAGCGAGCGCCAGCGAGCGCTTCCCCATTCCCCTTGACTGCTATCC
>JAICLH010000235.1 GCA_025927495.1 Gemmatimonadaceae bacterium | reverse complement strand
GTTGGTTCGACCCGGATGCGGTCCCAGCGAACCACGACCGTGCTATCGGCGGGCACGTCGCCCCAGACGCACAACCAATCGCTCCAGCGGCGCGAGCCGACGACCGGGCCGCCGTTCCATGCCACGGCATCTGGACTAACGGAAGCCGGCAACATCACGGTCGCACCGCGCAAGACGTCTCCCGTGGGGTTCGATAGTTCGAGCGCGCACTCCGATCGCGGCGTGACGGCCAGGCACTGCATTCCGCGGAACCATTTCGCCAGCTCACCGACCGTCGGATTCCACAAACGCCCCGAGCCGACCTCGGTGGTGAGGCTGTCGAGCGCCCCCAGCCACGCGGGCGCGAGCCGCGCGTCGGAGTGGTCCGGCGAGAACGCGCCCGCGACGTATGGCAAGGTGTTGAGCAGGTACGTGTGCGCGACGTGGAGCCCGCGCTCGTCGATCAAGCGCTCGAACGCGGCCGGCGTATACGCATCCCTCAGGTGGAGAACCTCCTGCGTCGCGAAGAGGAGTTGATCGTCGGCACGGACTTGGTGCATGGGAACAGCGCGCTCGGGATACACCGTCGCGCCCCACTCCAGTCCCTCGAGGCGTGAGAACAACCGCTCGGTGGGTGCGTCTCCATCTCGCGAGTGCCCGGGTGCTTCGAAGAGCCCCAGGAGTGCGACGCCGGCGGCTGACCAGGCGGCGGCGTAGCGACTGGCGATGGATCCGCTGCGCATCAGGTACGCGCGTCGCCCAACGCTCAGTGCTTTGCCGACAGTATGGTGCAGGGCGCCCGTGGCGCGCGACAGAAATGCCGTGCGCAGGTAGTGCGCGGCGATGAGGTAGTTGCTGTCGACCGCATGGCGCATCGAACCGCGCACGGCGTCGCCCAAGTCCTTTGCGTCAGGCGCCAGCAGGTTGAGTGATGCCGCCGCGTTGACGGGCGCGTCGTGGTAGGACCAGAGCGTGGTGATCCCGTGGTCGCGCAGCCGGCTCAAGAGGTCGTAGTCAGGATTGTCGGCGCCGCCCATTGTGTAGCAATAGAAGAGCGTCAACCCATGATCGATCCACGTGTCGGGCCGATATCGTTGGACGAGTCCGGACAGCGCGCGACGAAACCGGTCCGGCCCAATGTTGCCGGATTCGTTGACGCCGTGCGGCGCGATCTCGCTTCCCTCGTCGTGGAGCTGGTCGAGCAGCGCCCGATACGCGGGACGTTCCAGCGTCGGCGCGGGCGTACGCGGCACCGTGTCGCTCTCCACCGCGAACACGCTCTTCGTTAGGCGGAGTCCGCGGCCCGCCCAGCCGCGGCATCCTTTGCCGCCGCACGCGAACACGCGAAAGCGCTCTTCCTCGTCGAAGTCGGGGTGGTCGGTGATCGTCAGGGCCGCTTCGGCACCGAACGGCAGTCGTCCGAGCACGGCCGGTGTGGGCGCGGGACGGTCGAGACGTCGCATCACGAGCTCGACCCGCGACGACCATCCCGCCGGACGCGCCGGCGCGGCCGTTGATTCCGCTCGGCCGCCGGCAAACGACCAGCGAGGGTGGAGCGCCGCGGCATCGAGCTGGACATCTATTGTCAGCATGCCGCGATTGCATCCGACGACCGCCGGGATGCACCCGTGCGCCGACCGCAGCTCGAGCACCGGTCCGGACGGGTCGCGCCAGCGAAGCACGAGCGGCGTGGCTTCGGTCGTGACCGCGCGGTCGGGCACCTCTCGCCACCGGAAGTACGCATCCAGGTGCCGGGGGCGGGCGGCGCATCGCGCGCGCAGCCGGACGCTACACCGCCGAATCGCGGTCGCGCGTTCGGCCACCGCGGTCACGGTGATGGGTCGCGACGCCGAATGCGCATCGAGGGCAAGCGCGCCTAACGTGAGACCGAAGCGCAGCACCTCGTCGGCACTGGACCAGCGCGTGGCGCCGCTTGGTGCCCACGGGCTTGGTGCTCCGCGGCCGACCGAACCGACGTACTCGGCGGCCGGGATGCCCAACGTCAACGGCGCGCAGGCGCTGTTCGGCTCGAACGCCTGGACGATCGTGGACGCGGTCACCGCGCGGATCCCGTGCGCAATCGGGCGCCCGATCCGGCACCACCGTCGCCCGTGCCTAACGGCGGCGCCGCGACTTCGCCGGCTGCGGCGAAGTCGACTTCGTATTCGCGCCGCGCCGGCGGGTCGTCGTACCGTGGGGGGTCGGTCAGGCAGCTGACCAATCCGCCCAGAACGCCCCGCACATGATGGAGCGGCGCGATCGACGTCGGATGCGCGGCAAACTCGAGCACATCGACGCCCATCCCATACGCGAAGTCGAGCCAGAATCTCAACGAGTCGATGACCGTGGGGGTCGCGTGTCGCTTCCAGATGAAGTAGCGATTGCGCACCTCCATGCGCCCCTTCTTGTTGGCGTTCGGCCGTCCCTGCGGAGCGGGATTGTGCGACACGTGCGCGTCGCCGCACCAGAGCAGCGTCCAGTCGCGCCCGATGCGGAGCGACATCTCCAGATCCTCCCCCTGCGCGTAGCCGCTGAAATAGAGCGAGAAGCGCTGCTCATCCAGCACGGCGCGCCGGTAGGCCACCGCGCCACCCGGGACCACCTGTACGCGGCGTGTCCCAGTGAAGTGGGGCACATGTGTGATCGGGAGGGATACGCCCGAATTCAAATACGACCCTGGGTCCGCTCGTTGGGCGAGAGCCAACACGAACCGCATGCGCCATCGCCACGACAACGCACCTCCCATATTGTTGACGATGGCTCCCGCCACAGCGCCCACCTGTCCCGTCGTATCGCGAGCGAACACGTCGCGAATTGCTTGGAAGTAGTCAGGGTATGGAACGCAATCATCGTCCAGGAAGAACAGATACGCGCCGGTCGACGCATCCACGCCGACATTGCGCTGCAGCGTAAGGCCGGCCGGGCTTCGCACGTACGAGAGGTCGAAATGGGGCGTGTTGGTCGCGATCCACGCTTCGAGCGCCTCGCCCGTCGCGCGACCGCGCGACCCATCCACGATCACGACATCGGACGGCGTATCGGCGAGGAGCAGCAACGCGTCGAGCAGCGCCGTGACGGCAGCCGGCCGCTCGTACGTCGGGATGACGAGCGAGCAATCCGTTAAGCCGCGGCGCGGCCGCGCGGCGGCGCGCCAGCCGCTCAGTCGCTGCACGGGCACTCTGTTCAGCGTGGCAGTCACGCGGCGGACCCCGCGCGCATCGGCTGCTCGAGCGCGATCATGAGGCGATCGATGATTCCGTCCCACGCGAAGCGCGTCGCGATGCGGCGCCGGCCGGCTTCGCCCAACCGGCGGCGGAGCATCTCGTCCTGGATCACGCGGCGCAGGTGGTCGGCGTGCGCGGCGACGTCGCCCACCTCGCCGGCGAGCGCCGTTTCGTTTTCTGCGATGACGCCACGAATGCCCTTTGCGCGCGTCGTCACGACCGGCATCCCGCTGGCCATCGCTTCACCGACGACGATGCCGTATCCCTCGAGGTGGCTCGGGAAGAAGAACACGTCTCCGGCCACGAAATAGTCCGGCATCTCCTCGTACGGCACGCCCGGCAGGTGCGTCACGCGCGTGTCGGCCGCGGCAAGGTCGGTGACCAACGCTGCCTGGTCCTCCTCGACCGGCTTGCCGATGATCAGCAGCCGCGCGCCCGGCGTATCGGCGATCGTGCGCCACGCGCCGACGAGGTCGCTGACGCCTTTGCGGCGCGAGAGGACGCCGACGTACAGCACGAGCACTTCCTCGGCGCCGATGCCTAACCGAGCGCGGACGGCGGCACGGTGTGGGCGCGCGCGATCGAAGCGCGACGCGTCGATTCCCATCGGTACGATGATCGTCCGGTCGTGATCCGCTCGCGGGCATGTGCGCACGAGATCGTCTCGCGTGTCGGGCGAGAGACACGTGATCAAGTCGCATCGAGTCGGCAGCCACCGGTCGACCATCCGCCAGAACGGCCGATTCTCGAGATGCAGATATGACCCCCAGATACGGTGACCGGCACTCGCCGTCACGGCGCCGACGCCGACCGAGTACGGACTGTTGAATCGGATCCAATCGACGGGCGGCAACCGTTTGAGCAACTGCCGCAGGTCGAGCGCCACATCCATGTTCCCGATGTACGGCAGCTTCTTGCGCAGACGGCGACGCCACGTGTGCGGCGTGAAGTTGGCATGCTCCACGATTGGCTCGCCGTGCTCGACCAACAAGTGGACATCGACGCCGCGATCGGCGATGCGCGTGAGAAACTCGCGATCGGTGATCGTGCCGCCGAGGACGGACTTGGGCGAGAGCCCGGTCTGCACCGCAACGATGCGCATGATGCGACGACGGCGATCAGGCCGCGCGCGCCCGCGCGATAGCCGGCGCGTGCTCGTTGACCCAGGCAAAGAGCTGCTCCATACCCGCCTGGACGCCGGTGCGAGGCGCCCAACCCAGTTCCTCGGTCGCCTTGCCGTTGTCACTGTAGAACACGCGCTGGTCGCCGGGGCGCCAGTCGGCGAACGTCTTGGGGATGGACCGGCCTAACTGGCGCTCGAGCTCGAGCAACACCTCGAGCACGCTCGCGCGATTGGCGGGGCCGCCACCGGCGTTGTAGATCGAGCCGGCCTTACCACGCTCGAGGCACAGATCGTAGAGGCCGAGGAGGTCGTCGACCCAGAGGAGATCGCGCACTTGCTTGCCGTCGCCATAAATCGCAGTGGGTAACCCGAGGACGGACGCAATGGTGAACCAGGCCACCCACCCTTGGTCTTCGACACCGAATTGGCGCGTCCCGTAGATGCACGACTGGCGAACGACGAACGACCGCAATCCATAGATGCGTGAGTAGTCGCGAACATACTGGTCCGCGGCGCCCTTCGAGCAGCCGTACGGCGAGTGGAAGTCCAGCGGCTCCGCCTCGCTGACGCCGCTCGGTAACGAGGCGAAGTCGTACCGGCCCTCGCGCTCGATCACGTCGTGGTGCTCGAGACCACCGTACACCTTGTTCGTGGATGCGTACACGAAGCCCGCCTCCGGCGCGTGGCGCCGCACGGCCTCGAGCACGTTGAAGGTGCCTAACGCATTGACCTCGAAGTCGTGCCGTGGATCCGTGACCGAGGTGGTGACCGCAACCTGCGCCGCGAGGTGGAGCACCGCGTCCACGCCGCCGGTCTTGACGAACGCGCGATCGAGATCCGCCGGCTGCCGCACGTCGCCGCGGACGCACCGCACGTCGCCGCGACGCTGCAGGTGGTCCCAGTTGATGTCACTGCCGCGCCGCGACAGGTCGTCGAACACCGTGACGCGCCAGCCGCGTTCGGCGTAGTGTGTCGCGGCGTGACATCCAATGAATCCGGCG
>JAICLH010000198.1 GCA_025927495.1 Gemmatimonadaceae bacterium | reverse complement strand
GGTGGGCGCGCAGCACGGCGCCGCTGTCCGGGCCCAGGGCGCGCTCGTAGTCGGCCAGCCGCGTGCGGTTGGTGGTGCCCACCTCCACCAGCCGCGCGCCGCTCTTGGCCATGATGTCGGGCACGCGGAAGCTGCCGCCGATCTCCACCAGCTCGCCGCGCGACACGATCGCGTCCGCGCCCTCGGCGAACGTGTTGAGCGCGAGCACCATCGCACCGGCGCCGTTGTTCACCACCAGCGCGTCCTCGGCGCCCGTGAGCTCGCGCAGCAACCCGACGCAATGCACGTAGCGCGTGCCGCGCGTCCCGTGCTCGAGATCGTACTCGAGATTGGAGTAGCCTTGGGCGGCCTGCGCGATCGCGTCGATGGCCGCGCGCGCGAGGGGCGCGCGGCCGAGGTTCGTGTGCAGCACCACGCCGGTCGCGTTGAGCACGCGTCGGAGCGAGCGGCGCTCCCGCTCGTCCAGCGCCGCATCCACCGCCGCGCGCCACGATGCCGGATCGCGCGGTGCGCGATCCGGATCGCGGCGCGCCTGCTCCACCGCGTCCCGCACGGCGTCCGCGACGAGCGCGCGCGGCGCGCGCTCGAGCAGCGGACGCACCGCTTCCGAGTCCAACAGCGTGTGGACGCTGGGCAACGCGCGTCGCGGGTCGGTCATGGCGTGCGTCGGGGTGGGGGCGGAGGTTTTTTCGTCGTATCTGCTTTCGCCTTGGCCGGCGGTTTCGTCTCCGGCTTTGTCGAAGGCGGCGTGGGCTTGGGCATCGTGAACGCGCGGCTCGGACTCGCCTTGAAGCCGAGCAAGTTGCGCACGTCGCGCGCCGTGATGCGATACGATGTACCCGGCTGGAGCGGCTCGGCCAGGACCACGACCACGTCGATCGGCGGACTCGGCCGGCTCGGCTTGGGGAGCGGCGCGCGCTTGGTCGTGTCCGGGCCCGGCGCACGCCCGCCGAACACGTCGCGGCGTGCGCGACCCGGCGGCGCGGCCGGGGGCGGCGCCTTCTTCGTGGTATCGGCCTTGTGCGTCGTGTCCTTCGGCATCGCGGCCGCACGCACCGAGTCGAACACCGCTCCCAGCTGCACGGACTTGAGCGGCACCACCGACGAATCGGCACGCTTGAGCACGAACAACGACGTGTCCAGCTTCTGCGCGGTGTCGAGCGCGCGGTCGAACGTGACGCGCAGCGCCGACGAGTCGACGATGGAGAACTGGTCGATGCGCGGCGCCACGGTGTCGTGCGCGAACGCGAGCATCTCGAGGCGGGCCGTGTCGCGCAGCACCACGTGGGCGCTGTCCCACATTTCGTGCGGATCGACCACGCGGTTGTTGTTGGCGTCGTTCCACGCCTGCACGGTGTACGTACCCGGTGGTGCGTGCGCGAGGACGAATCCGCCTAACGAATCGGCGCGCGCGAGGTAGACGGTGCTGTCGGGCCGCTGGATCGCCTGGACCATCGCGCCGGGAATGGGCTTCCCGGCCACCCAGTCGAAGGCGATGCCGGCGATGCGCGTATTCGGAATCGTCGGGCCGGTCGAGAACACGATCGTGATGGGTTTCTTGATCGTGTTGCCGTGCAGATCGGCCAATCCCGGCGTGAGCGTCACCGTGTAGGCGGTGTTCGGCTTGAAGTCGTGTTTGCCGTGGATGGTGAGCCGTTCGCGGTGCCAGCCCACGTGCACCTCGCCGTCGCTCGGCGAGATGAGCGCCAGGCCGCTCAGGTCGGTGGCACCCTGCGCCGCGGGTTTCTCGGACACCACCTCGTCGAACAGGATCTGGACTTCCTTCGCCTTGACGTTCGTGGCGTTGCTGTCCGGGATGATCGAGTCTACTTTGGGCGGCACGTGCCGCGGCGGTCCGCCCGGCGGCGCGCCGGGCTGCGCGCACGCGCCTAACGCAAGCACCAGCGCGGCGGTCAGCCGCCGCACAGCGTCTGCACCTTGGCCGTGAGCTGCGCCGCACGCGTGGTGAGCTCCTCGAGCCGGCGCCGCTCGCCGGCCACGACCTCGGGCTTGGCGCGGGTGACGAAGCGCTCGTTGCGCAACCGCTGCTCGATCCCCGCGCGCAGCGTCGCCAGCTGCTCGAGCTCGCCGCGCAGGCGTCCGCATTCCTTGCCCAGGTCGATGGTGCCGGCGAGCGGCACGCGTACGTGCGATCCGTCGCTCAGCACCGCGTGCGCCGCCGCCCCGCCATCGCCGGTGCCGTCGCCCGGCGAGACGTCGGCGCGGGCCAGGTGGCCGATGAGCGGCGCTTCGTCGGCGAGCACCCGGCCGGCGCGCTGCTCCGCGCCGCCCACGAGCGCGGCCACCCTCGCACCGGGCGCGATGTTGTACTCGGCGCGGATCTGTCGGATGGCACCCACTGCCTCGCGCACCAGCTCGAACTCGCGCGCGGCGTCGCCCTCGGGGGCGCGGCGCTTCGGCCACGCGGCGCGCGCGAGGAACTCGTCGGCGGCGCGCGGGGCGATGGCCTGCCACAGCGTTTCCGTGATGAACGGCACCACCGGGTGGAGCAGCCGGAGCGCCGCATCGAACGCGTGCACGAGCACGGCACGCGCGACGTCGGCATCCGGTCCGCCTAACCGGGGCTTGGTGCTCTCGACGTACCAGTCGGCGAGCTCGCTCCAGGCGAACCGTCGCGCCGATTCCACGAGCTCACTCAGCCGGAGGCCCGCGTAGAGCTCGCCGGACGTCCAGCGTCCGTCGTGCGTCGGCCGCGCCGGTCCAAGGGCCGAGTCGCACTCGGCGATGGCGGCGTCGAGGCGGGCGAGGATCCACGCGTCGGCGCGCGTGAGGCGCGCGGGGTCGATGTCGGCCAAGGCCGGCGCCGGCGCGTCGCCAAGGTTCTGCAGGATGAACCGGCCGATGTTCCAGAGCTTGGTGACGAAATTCCGTCCGGGCGCGAACGACTGCTCGAGGTTGGTCGGGTCGAGCATCACATCGGTGCCTAACCCAAGCCCCGCGATCACCGTGTAACGGAGCGCATCGGCGCCGTACAATCGGACAACGTCGAGCGGGTCGATGCCGTTGCCCAACGACTTCGACATCTTGACGTGCCGCATGTCGCGCACGGTGCCGTGCAAATACACCGTGTGGAACGGCTCGCGGCCCATGAAGAAGTGGCCGGCCATCACCATCCGCGCCACCCAGAAGAACAGAATTTCCGGGGCCGTCACCAGCACGTCCGTCGGATAGAATGCGGTGAGGTCGCGCGCGTTTTCGTCAGGCCAGCCCAGCGTCGAGAGCGGCCAGAGCCAGGACGAAAACCACGTGTCGAGCACGTCGTCGTCCTGCCTAACCGCGCCGCCGCACTGGACGCATGCCGTCACCTCGTCGCGGCTCACGATCGGCTCGCCGCCGCACGCGTCGCAGTACCAGACGGGGATGCGGTGGCCCCACCACAGCTGCCGGGAAATGTTCCAGTCGCGGATGTTCTCCATCCAGTTCACGTACACCGCTTCCCATCGTTCGGGCAGCACGCGCAGACGTCCCGCGCGCAGCGCCTCGAGCGCGGGCTTGGCCAAGGGCGCCATCCGAACGAACCACTGGTCGGACAAGCGCGGCTCGACCACGGTATCGCACCGGTAGCAGTGCCGAACGGCGTGCTGGTGCGGCTCGACGTTGACCAACTGCCCGGACGCGCGCAGCAAAGCGACGATGCGCGCACGCGCGTCGAATCGGTCGAGTCCGCGCAGCGACTCGCTCACGCGGCCGTGCGCGTCCGGGCCCTCGCGCATTGCACCGACCTCGTCGATCACCACCGGCATCGGCAAGCCGTGGCGCACGCCCACCTCGAAGTCGTTGGCGTCGTGTGCCGGTGTGATCTTCACCACGCCCGTGCCGAACGCGGGATCGGCATACGGATCGGCGATCACGGGGATCTCGATGCCCACGATGGGCAGCACCACACGTCGCCCAACGAGATCGCGGTACCGGTCGTCGTCGGGATGCACCGCGACGGCGACGTCGCCTAACATTGTTTCGGGACGTGTCGTCGCAACCACCAAGCTGCGGCTCGGACTGCCTGCCACCGGATACGCGATCTGATACAACTCGCCGCGCTCGTCGGCGAACTCCGCCTCTTCGTCGCTCAGCGACGTGAGGCAGCGTGGGCACCAGTGGATCACGCGGTGCCCTTTGTAGATCAGCCCGGCTTCGTAAAGGCGCACGAACGCTTCGCGCACGGCGCGCGAAAGCTCCGGCGAGAACGTGTACGCCGTGCGCGTCCAATCGCACGATGCGCCGATGGCCTCGAGCTGCTCGAGAATCACGCCGCCGGTTTCGGCCACGAATTTCGTCGTGCGATCGACGAAGGCGTCGCGTCCCAGGTCGAACCGCGTGAGTCCTTCCTGCGCGAGTTGCCGCTCGATCACGTTCTGCGTGGCGATGCCCGCGTGGTCCGTGCCCGGCACCCACAGGGCCTCATCGCCCGCCATGCGACGCCACCGCACGATCACATCTTGAACGGTGTCGTTCAAACCGTGCCCCATGTGCAGCACGGCCGTCACGTTGGGCGGCGGAATCACCATCACGAATGGCACGCGGCTGCCGCCGAGTCGGGTGGTGCGGTCCGCGTGCGCGGTGAACACGCCGGCGGCTTTCCACCGCGCGTACTGCGCGGCGTCGAGACGGGAGGGATCGTATTGTGGAGCGAGGTCTGCGCGCATAGACCTCGAAAGATATTCGGGCGGCTGGCCTCGACCAACGGGCCAGCCGCGTGATGCTATTCCTGCTCCTCGCGCGTCACGTCGCGATCGGCCACGTGCCGTCGCGCGCCACGTTCACGACGCTCGTCGCGCGTGTCGTCGGCGACATCGGCGTGACCGATGGCCAACCGATTCACCACCGACTCGACTCCGGCCACGCGTCGCGCCACCGCTGCCGCGTGATGCGATTCGTCGTCGGTGTCGACCCATCCGGAGAGCTCGATCAACCCGTCGCCCACGGCGCTGATGTCGATGGCGCGCTCGCGCAGCGTCGAATCGGCTTGAAACGCTTCGAGTACGTGGTCCTCGAGCACCGCGTGCGCATCTTCCTCGTCCTCCTCCTCCGCCTCGAACTCTGCTTCGAGCGACTCTTCGTCTTCGAGCTCCGCTTCGTCCAAATCATCCTCGAAGCTGCTCTCGTGCGCCGCGTCGCTCGCCGCGACTGCTTCGTCGTCCGTCTCACTTTCCTCGAGCTCGGCCCAACGGTCCTTCACGCGCGCGGCGATGCCCGCGATGCCGCCCGACTTCTGTGCGACGAGCATGCCGACCGCGAATCCCGCGACTGCGCCGATCATGAGACTCGCAAAGGTGCCGCCGGATTCCGGCTCCTCGTAGCGAACGCGATACCGTGACATAATCCGACCTGTGGCGGAGGGTGACTTGCAACGATAATTTAGCGTGAAGCATCGGAAGCGTGAGCGCAAGAGCTGCGCCCGCTTAGCGCCCAAGGCCGCATGGCGGGCGCCCCCTCCCGCATACGACTCATGATTGATCGTTCGCCCATAGCGCCGCAGGTCAGCAGCGACCACGAGCTCACGCTCACACTTCCCGACGGCTCCGAGCGTCAGGTTCCTGCAGGAACGTTGCCGCGCGACGTAGTCGCGTCCATCGGCGCGGGGTTGTTGCGCGCGGCCGTCGCCGTGGAGGTGGATGGGGAGGTCCAGGACCTGGTGACGCCACTCCGGCGGGGCGGGCAATTCCGCGTACTCACGGAAAAAGACGCGGCGTCGCTTGCCGTCTTGCGCCACTCGGCCGCGCACATGCTGGCCACGGCGGTGCGGCGTCTGCGGCCGCGCGCAAAAATCGGCTTCGGTCCCGCCATCGAGGACGGGTTCTACTACGACTTCGAGGTGGAGCAGCCGTTCACGCCCGAGGACCTCGCTGCATTCGAGGACGAGATGCGGAAGGTGGCGCAGGAGAAGTATCCGTTTGTTCGCGAGGAAGTGAATCGCGCCGACGCCCAGCGCCGCTTCACCGACGACCCGCTCAAGCTCGAACGATTGGAAGAGCTCGGTGACGACGAGGTGATCTCGGTCTACACGGACGGTCCGTTCGTCGATCTGTGCCGCGGGCCGCACGTGCCCGACACGTCTCGCGTGAAGCACATCAAGCTGATGCACACGGCGGCGGCCTACTGGCGCGGCGACGAGCACCGCCAGCAGCTGCAGCGCATCTACGGTACCGCGTGGTTCTCGAAAGACGACCTCGACGCGTATCTGCACCGCCTCGAGGAGGCGAAGCGCCGCGACCACCGTACGTTAGGCAAGGAGCTCGATCTCTTTTCGGTGGATCAGCGCGTTGGGCCGGGCCTCATCCTCTGGCACCCGCGCGGCGCGATCATCCGGAACGAGATCGAGAACTTCGAGCGCGACCTCGTGCTGCGCCACGGCTACGACATGGTGTACACGCCGCACATCACGAGCGAGAAGTTGTTCGAGATCTCCGGACACATCGTGAACTTCCGCGAGAACATGTTCGGCGCCATGGACGTGGAAGGCGCCTCGTATCGCCCGAAGCCGATGAACTGCCCGGGACACATCTGCATCTACCAGGCGCACCAGCGCTCGTACCGCGATTTGCCGTTGCGCTTCGCCGAGTTCGGCACGGTGTACCGCTACGAACGGAGCGGCGTGCTGCACGGCATGCTGCGCGTGCGCGGCTTCACGCAGGACGACGCGCACGTGTTCTGTACGCCCGAGCAGGTCGACACGGAAATCGACCGTTTGCTCGAGCTCGTCGACGAGATGCTGCGCGTGTTCGGCTATCCGTACACGATCGAGCTGTCGACGCGACCGGACAACGCGCTCGGCGCGCCCGACGTGTGGTTGAACGCCGAGAACATGCTCGCGCGTGCGCTCGAGCGACGCGGGCAGGCGTACGCGATCGACGCCGGCGGTGGCGCGTTCTACGGGCCCAAGTTGGACTTCAAGCTGATCGATGCGATCGGACGGAAGTGGCAGGGTCCGACGGTCCAACTCGACTTCAACCTGCCCGAGCGGTTCGGCCTCGAGTACATCGGCGCCGACAACCAGGCGCACCGGCCGGTGATGCTGCACCGTGTGCTGGTGGGATCGCTCGAGCGCTTCGTCGGCGGGCTGATCGAGCACTACGCGGGCGCGTTCCCGCTCTGGCTGGCGCCAGAACAGCTGCGCGTCATCCCCATCACCGATGAGGCGCGCGATGCCGCCGCGGCGATCGCCGATCGCGCGAAGGCCGCCGGGATACGGGTGCTGCTCGACGACCGCGCTCAGACGCTCAACTACCGCATCGCCGAGGCCGAG
>JAICLH010000298.1 GCA_025927495.1 Gemmatimonadaceae bacterium | reverse complement strand
CCATGCAAGATTTCCACAATCTTCGCGTCTGGAACGAAGCAAACAGCCTCGCGATCGCGATCAAGCGGCTCACGAGCAGATTTCCGAAGGCTGACTACGGCGCGCTGCGGAAGCAAATGGTGCGCGCCGCGGAGTCGATCGCCGACAACATCGCCGAAGGTTGCGGCGCAGCGACGAACGCCGAGTTCGCACGCTACCTGGATATGGCCATCACGTCTTCGTCGGAGCTGGAGAATCAGATCGAGCGCACCCACCGGTATCGGCTGACGCGCGATCCGGACCATCAGCGTCTTGCGGGCCCCGTGTGCGACGTGCGGAAAATGACGATTGGGGGCTGCGAAAGAAGGTGCTCGCCGCTCCCCAGAGCAGGCCACGGCCGTCGCCGGATGACGAACACCGAACGACGGACCACGGGTAGGAAAGCCCGAAACGAACAACGAATGACGGACAGAATCCCACGCCAGGCTCAGCCTCGGTGGTGAGGTCAGTCGCTTCGTTAGGCCGGAGACGCTCTCTATATGCCTGCCCCGAGATGTCTCGTCACGGAACAGGACCACTCGCCGTACCGCAATGCTGGCCTTTGACTTTTCCGCGCACGCCACCTATGTTCGGGTCATGTCGATTGCTCGCGTCACCCACCACCACGCGCTTCATCACCACGGCCCCACGGGTCGGGGCGAGGCGCGTATGCGGATGATGCGGTAAGCATCCACCACTCACGCCACGCTGCGGCCCGTCCAGTCATGGACGGGCCTTTTTTGTTGCCCAACGACCCGTGCTCCGTATCGCATTGCCCAACAAAGGCCGATTGGCCGACGACGCGCGCGAGCTCTTCCGCGATGCTGGTGTCGACGTGCGCGCCCGCGACGACCGCGCGCTCACCTCGATGCTCGGCGATCTCTTCGAAGCCATCTTCGTTCGTGCGCAGGACATTCCTGAGTTCGTCGCCGACGGAGCCGCCGACGCCGGCATCACCGGCGCCGATCTGGTGGCCGAGTCGGACCGTGCGCTCTGCACGCTCGCGGATCTCGAGTTCGGCACATGCCGGCTGGTCGTCGCCGCGACCGACAGCAGCGAGATCGACTCGATCGATGCCATTCCCGACGGCGCGCGCGTGGCCACGAGTTTCCCGCGTCTCTCGGCGCGCTACTTCGCCGCCGCCGCTCGCACCGTCGAGATCGTGCCGGTGTCCGGCGCCGCCGAGATCGCGCCGCACATCGGGATCGCCGACGTGATCGTGGATCTCGTGTCCACCGGATCCACCCTGCGCGTGAACGGGCTGCACGAAATTGCGACCGTCCTCGCGTCCTCTGCCCGGATGATCGTTGCGTCCGGCGGCTCCACGCCTAACGGAGACGACCGGCGAGCGCTCGAGGACCTGGTGGGCGCCCTGCAGTCGGTGCTGCGCGCGCGCGGGCAGCGGTACCTCATGGCCAACGTACCGCGCACACGATTGTCGGACGTGAAGCGCGTGCTGCCCGGCCTCAACGGCCCAACGGTAGTGGGCATCATGAACAGCGGCGAGCACGTGGCGGTCCACGCCGTCGTGCCGGCGTCGCAGGTTTATCGCACCGTGGCCGAGCTCAAGGCGCTCGACGCCCAAGGCATCCTCGTCACGCGCATCGAGAGGCTCATGCCATGACGACCACACCGGCCGTGGCACTCCGCTACCGCGGGCGCATCCGGGACCTCGATGCATCCGCCTATCGACGGCTGCGCGACCGATCCACGTCGAGTGATCCCGCGATCCAGGAGCGCGTGGCGGGGATCATCGCCGACGTACGAGCTCGCGGCGATGCCGCCTTACGCGAGCTTGCCTTGCGCTACGATGGCGTGTCACTCGAGTCGCTCGAAGTCGCGCATCCCGAGTGGACCCGCGCGCTGGACGACCTCGACCCGCAGATGCGTCGCGCGATGGAACGCTCGGCGCGCAACATCGCGTGCGTGCACGGCGCATCGCGCCCCGCGCCGTTCGAGTGCGAACCGGAGCCGGGGGTCATCGTTGGGCGCCGGCCCGATCCGCTCGCGTGCGTGGGTGTGTACTCTCCCGGCGGCACGGCGGCATATCCGAGCAGCGTGTTGATGGGCGCTGTACCCGCGCGCGCCGCGGGCGTCGGCCAGGTCGTGCTTTCCTCGCCGCCGCGTGCTAACGGAGCGTTCCCGCTCGTGCTCGCGGCCGCGGCGATCGCGCACGTGGACCGCGTGTTCGCCGTCGGCGGCGCGGGAGCGATCGCCGCGATGGCCTACGGCACCGAATCGATTCCGCGCGTCGATCGCATCGTTGGGCCGGGGAACGCGTACGTGGCCGAGGCGAAGCTGCAGGTGACGGGCGCCGTGGCCATCGATTCGCCCGCCGGCCCGAGCGAGCTGCTCGTGCTGGCGGACGACACCTGTGATCCGCGCGCGGTGGCCATGGAGCTCGCGGCCCAAGCCGAGCACGATCCACGGGCGTGCGTCGTGGCGGTTGCAGTCGGCGACGACACGGCACTCTGCCTAACCGATGCGATCGCGGCGGTCGTCGGAACACAGCCGCGCGGCGCCATCATGGAGCGGGCGCTTGCATCCAGCGGCGGCGTGCTCTCGGCGCCGTCGCTCGAGGACGCGATCGCGTTCGCCAACGACTACGCACCCGAGCACTTGTTGCTCGCGCTCGCCGATCCTGACGCCGCGCTGGCACGCGTGCGCAACGCGGGCACCGTGTTCGTCGGCGCCTCGACATCCGTGTCGTTCGGCGACTACATGACCGGCGCGAACCACGTG
>JAICLH010000048.1 GCA_025927495.1 Gemmatimonadaceae bacterium | reverse complement strand
GCGCGAGGTGCAGGTTCGCGACGTTGGCGCAGGCGATCACCAGCACGATGAGCGCCACGCCGCTCACCCACAGCACGATCGTCGCGTCGGGACCGGCCGTCGGACCGCGGTCGGCCTGCACGGGGCCGAGCGTCGCGTGCAGGCGACGGCCGCGCACGGTAGTCGGCCAGCTCGGATCGTCAGGCTGTTCGCTCAAGCGGCTCCGGACGAACGCATCGGAGAGGTCGGCAGTTGCCTGCGCGACGGTCACGTCGCTCGCACGCTCGACCGCCATCTGGAAGGACTGCCAGTGGTAATCGCGCGTGTGGTCTTCCGGTCGCAGGTTCCACGCGAACGCGGCCAGCGGCAGCCAGATGGCGGGCGCGCCCGCGTCGCCACCGTCGAAGCCCGAAAAATGTTTCGGGGCGACGCCGATCACGGTGAACCAGGTCCGTCCGATGTGGAGCCGAGTCCCGACCACGCCCGCGCGTCCGCCTAACTGCGACTGCCAGTAGCCGTAGCCGAGCACCGCGACCGGGACGCCGGTGGGCAGGCTGTCGTCGTCGGCGCGGAAGAAATGGCCGACCGCCGGCCGTGCATCGAAGAGGTGGAAGTAACTGGCGCTCACGCCGGCGACCGGAATTTCGCGAGCGGCGTCGCCATCGCCCACGGCCATGGTGAACGTGGTGAATTCCGCGACCGCGTCGAAGCTGTGCGTTAGGCGGCGGACGTCCACGAGCCGGGCGATGGAAGTGTTCTCGTTGACGACCTCCCGGCGCGCGACCGTCTGCGACAGGTACACGCGGTGCACGCGGGATGGGTGGCGCAGATACGCCGGGGGCCGGAGCAGCAGGCGGTCGACGACCGCGAACATCGCCGCGTTGGCGCCGATGCCGAGCGCCAGAGCCAGCACGATGCCGACGGCGAACGCGGGTTTGGTGCGGATCCCGCGCGCCGCATAGCGGACGTCCTGCGTGATGCTTTCGAGCAGCGCGGTGCCGCGGCGATCTCGGGTCTCTTCTTTCGTGCGTTCGATGCCACCGAAGGCGATGCGCGCACGACGGGAGGCGCGTTCCGATGGGAGTCCGAGTCGCGTGTACTTCTCGGCTTCGCGATCCACGTGGAACCGGAGCTCGGCATCGAGCTCGCGTTCCATCTGGCGGCGCCGGAAGAGCGCGCGGGCGCGAAAGCGCAGGTCGCTCCAGAGTTCGCTCAGCATCGTACCTCCGCACGGGGGATTGCCCGCAGGTCTCCCTATGTGCTTCTACAAGGCCGGATGACACGATGGCATGTGCCTTGTAGAAGCGCAAGAGGAGGGCAGAGACTCGGCGTGATGCTGCGCGATCCCGGCCCGTGCGCGCACCCGGTCAGGCGGTCCTGTGCCTAACCGCGCTACACGTCCCGATAGACATCGGGAGTCACGTGCGGGCGGAGCACGCCGAGGAAGTTGTCCAGCGCCAGAAGGAGATTGGGATACTTGTGCGCCACGCCCACGCGCACTCGCGCGATCTTGAGGTTGACATCGGTCACCTCGTTGATCGCGGCGACGAGCGACAAGACGGCCTGCTTGACGTCGTACAGGTGCTGCTCGGTCTGCTGATTCCGATAGACCCAGAGTCTGTCGTGAAAGTGCTCGAACGCCTTCCACGCGCGCATCGGAAAGTTGTGCTTTCGATCGCGCCACCACTCCGGTGAGACGCCCGGATGGTCCGCTTCCCACCTGCTCATGTCCGCCATGAGTTCTCCAGTGTCGTCCGATTGTGGTGAATCCGGTACTGACTGCGCCGGCCTCATGCACCAGTATGCCGACACCCTGGCGCGAACGCGAGGGAGGCCTCGATCGCCGAGAAAGCCGCTTCGCTCGGACGTCTCGATGCGATTGCGCGACTGGTGACATACCGGCGCACGGCGACAGAGATACGCTAACGCCAGCCGTCGCGCCGCCGTATACTCAACGCTCGCTGCGCAGGTCGGGTCTGACCAACCTGCCGCCCACGCAAACCCGTTGTGCAACTGGCCGACGAAAGGGGTGCGCGACGCCCGGGAGGTGCGATTTGCGTCTAGCGTGGTCGGATGAGCCGCCGCATGGCTTCGATTGGAATCCGGTGCGTGCCACGGTGAAGAAGTTGGTGTCGTACGTGGGCAGCGCGAAAAAAGTCGTCGACGTCCTCCAGTCGAGAACGGGCGACAATGCGTGCTCAACACGCGCGAGCGGGGCGATGAAAGTTGCGTGGAATGCGAGTGTCGAGACCCTGAGTGTGAGGCCGACCGTAGATGGCAAGGGCGGCCTCTGGAAGACCAGGCAGGATGCGAAAAAAGTGGTTGACAAAGTTCACGTGCGGGCGGAGCAAGGACGACAGCAGGACGCAAAGGTGAAGGTCACCGCCTTTTCGTTTGCACTCGCGGATGCGGCGCAAACTGGTCATAACTGCAGGTTTGGAGGAAAGGATTCCTGGCACTGTGTGTGGCTGATCGACGCAGGCGAGGAGCCGAACACCGGAAGGCTGTATTTCGTGGCGTATGACCAGGATGTGACGTGTACAGCGCACGTCGAGGCTGATTGGATCCGATTGCGTGGGACCAACTCAGAGGAAACGGTGGACGGATGGGCACTCGCGGATCCAAACGGAAAGCTATTGGTCGAAGGGATGCTGCTCGGGAATCGTGATAGTGGGAAGCTTGGACCGCTGATTCGATTCCTGTACGTGGTGGAATGAACGGGCCGTTGCGTCGCGTACTACTGGCGGTCTCTGTCGCGGCGTGAATACGCGCGTGCCCGCACTCCTTTCCGCACTCGTCCCCACGGCGGAGATGCCTAACGACGACGCAAGCGCCCGTTCGTCCCCTGCGCACTGGTTGCAAGCATGCCGACGATTGGGTTGGTGCATCGATCAGACAGTCTAGCCCGAGCTCGTCACGCCACCCGCGCCGCGTTGGTCGAGGTCGCGGCCATCACGGCTGCGTGGGTTGCCGGCATGCTCGCCGCGTTTCGCCCGACGCTGCTCACCGGATTGGCGCGTATCCAAACCGACCCCGGCGACACCCGGCTCACCAACTACATCCTCGAGCATGGCTACCGCTGGCTCATCGGCGCGCCTGGGAACGAACTGTTCTGGAGCCCGCCCGTCTTCTTTCCTGCCTCGAATACGGCCGCGTATTCCGACGTGCTGCTCACCGTCGCGCCGGTCTACTGGTTCTGGCGCGCGCTCGGCGCTGCGCCCGACACGGCGTTTCAGCTCTGGATGCTCACCATGGCGACGCTCAACGTCGTCGCCGCGTACCTGCTCCTTCGACGCGCGCTGCACCGCTCCGCTGTCGCGTCCGCAGCGGGCGCGTTTCTGTTCGCGTTCGCGAGCGTTCGTACCGCGCAGCTCGATCATCCACAATTGCTGCCACAGTTCTTCACGATCGGCGCGATCTACGCGATCGTGCGCCTGTTCGAGAAGAGCACCGACACTTCGCACGCGCTCGGTTGGCTGGCATTCTTCAGCGCGAGCGTCGTCGCCCAACTGTACGCCGAATTCTACTACGGCTGGTTTCTCTGCTTCGCGATCGCGATTTGCGCTCTGTGGGCGCTTGTCATGTCGCGGACTCGCGCGGCGTTGCTGGCACTGCTTCATCGACAGTGGCTGCCGCTGACGGTCGTCGGCGCCGTTGGTGCGGTGCTACTCGCACCGCTCGCGATCCACTATTTGGCCGCCGCGCGCACACTCGGCCCCCGAGGATTTTCGACTACCGCCGCGATGCTACCGCGGCCGCGGTCGTGGATCGACCTCGGACCGAACAATTGGCTTTACGGTCCGCTCGCGAATACCTCTTCGATTCGCGCGATTCCCGCTGGACAGGAGCAACGACTCGGACTTGGCGTGGCCACCCTGTGCGTCGCGGCGTGGGGACTCGCGCTCGCACCGTCGCGCCGCGTTGGCGCGCTGCTCGGCCTAACGGCGCTGACGATCGTCGCGATCGCGACACGGTGGACGGACGGCCTTACCCTCTGGCGAGCGGTGTTCGCGCTCGTGCCCGGTGCCTCGGCGCTGCGCGCGGTCGCGCGGTACGGGATTCTCATGTTGATCCCCGCGTCGATCGGTCTTGCCTTCTGGATCGATGCGCAATGGTCACGCTGGCACTGGCGCGCCGCTCCCGTGATCGTGTGGCTCGTGGTGCTCATTGCCGGGGAGCAGTGGCACGCCCGTCTTCCGTCGTTCGGCAAGTCGGACGGTCGCGCGCGAGTTGCACGCGTGGCAGCGCGGATCAATCCGCAGTGCCAGAGCTTCTTCTACACGCCCCTCGCGGGCGGAGACGATCCCTGGTGGTATCAGACGGATGCCATGTGGGCATCGATGGAGCGCAACGTGCCGACGGTGAATGGCTATTCGGGGAACTGGCCTAACGGTTGGCGCTTCTACGCGATCGTGGCGCGTACGCCGGCCGATCGCGCGCGCCTGGCCAGAGATCTCGCGCGGTGGACCGCACAGTGGCAACTCGACGCGCGACGTGTCTGCACCATCGCATTCGTACCGGACGACTGACTCGCACCGGCTTCGTCTGTCGAGGACCTAATCGCCGACGAATCGCTCGGTCATTTGCTCGTAGAGCACGCTACGATCGTCGCCGTCGCCGTTTCCGGAGCACCGGCCTGCTCCCGCCGGCGCGCCGTCGCGTCGAATCCAGAACTTGACGTCGTGCCCGCCCCTGAGCGGTTGTGGGCGCGCG
This sequence comes from Gemmatimonadaceae bacterium, assembly GCA_025927495.1. Lineage (GTDB taxonomy): Bacteria > Gemmatimonadota > Gemmatimonadetes > Gemmatimonadales > Gemmatimonadaceae > JADGGM01. The sequence goes on along the minus strand of JAICLH010000048.1, from coordinate 13,056 downwards.
ACCTTTCCGCGCACGCATGCATCGCTCGAGAAACGGACCAGCGTCGTATCGAGAGCGATTTCGCCGAACGAGTCGGCGGTGACTAGCGCAAACGGATACACGTCGCCGTCCACGACTACTTCGGCCACGTAATGTCGCCGCGGTGCGAGGTTGGACGCGCGAATCTCGAGGCTCAATCGATTACCGCTCGGCGAAAACCACACCGTACCTGCGGCTGTCTTTCGGGCGGGTGGGATGATCTTGTAGTGCGCATCCTTGGCGACGAGCGGCATCAGCTGCTTGCCATCGGCGCGCCGCATGATCGGCGTCTTATTTCGGTGTGCAGGCAGCGGCCGTCCGATCATCATCACGAGAGCCGCAACGACGGTGATCGCGCCCGCCGGAACGATGAGGGATCGCAGAAACGAATTGGGTCGCATCGGCTTGGTGGGCTGGACCGCGGAGGGATTGCCCCGGTGGATTCGAACCACCCGCCCTTTGCCTAACGGCCCCGCAATCCGTTCGATCCGAGGACAAGCGTACACCGGACGGTACGGGCCTTGACTCGCACGCGCAACATTCTGCTGACGGTCGGTGACGTAGCGTCTCGACGCTCCTTCTCGGATGCTTGATGCTCCGGAGAGCAATGCTGAGCTCGGGATACTTCTCGACGGCCTACCCGCCGCTGGCGCGGTTTCGCGGTCCACACTATCGTGCTGCCCTCGCCACGGTCGAGGAGGCGCCAGCCATGACAGGAAAGCTGATGTGCGTGCCGGGGCTGCTGCTGGCTGCGGTCTCCAGTGCCCAGGGCGCGTACCCGAGTGCCGCGTCGCACGTGATTTCTAGCTGGACCACCTTCGCCGATCCGGCCGAACAGGCCTTCAGTCTCAGCGTGCCGACCGGTTGGAAGACCATCGGGGGCACGTACCGCTTTGGCGTGCTCGATCCGCGGATCATGGTGGACATGGTATCGCCGGACGGCCAGGTGGACATCCGCGTCGGCGATTATCGCGTCCCCCCTTTCGCGCCGCTCACTCCAACGCTGCGGAGTCTCGGATTCACGGAGGGACGTCGCTACAATCCGCGGAACGTGGCGCAGGAAGTCGTGGCGGACTACCGGCCGGGGTGGATGTTCGCGGACGTGTATGGACAGGCGCGGTTTTCCCGTGCCTGCACGCAGTTGAGACTGAAATCAATGGAGCGTCAGACTCCAATTCATCAGAGCGGACAGAATCAGACAACAACCGCCGGCCAGGTGGTGTATCGCTGCGAGTCGACCACGGGCGCCAAGGTGGCGTACGTGTTTGCGGAAACGCAGTACACACAGATGCAGGGGTCGGGCGCGTGGATGGTGACTTGGCTGTGCAGCTTCATCGCGCCAGCGGAGCGTTCGGCTCAAACGCTGAATGCCATGCTGCACGCGTTGAGCACCCTGGCCATCAATCCGCAGTGGGAGTATCGCCAACTGCAGGCGAACGGGGGCGCTGCACAGGGCGCGATGAGCGACTTCCAGCGCGGCATGGCCGCGATCCAGCAAGACTATCAGCGGCGCACGGCGGCGTCGCAGAGCCAGTTCGACGAGATGGATCGTGCGCTTCGCGGAGTGGATCTGACCATCGATCCGGTGGATGGCAAGCAGCGCGAAGTCGTGAGCACGGGCATGACGCACTGGATCAACGGCATGGGCGACATCATGGATTCGCCAACGGCACCAGGCGGCAATGTCCGGAAACTGGGCACGGTGCATTGACGGAGTCGGGCACGTCGGAGTTGAAAGCTCCCAGCGTCAACCTCTTGACAGCGCAATCGTTAGGCGGGGGAGGGCTCGACTACATCGCCGGCATCATCATCTACTGCACCCTGCACGCCTCGGTCGAGGCGGGTCGGCGCCGCGCTGTCCGGCTCGCCGATCGACGCGCGCGTCGCGGAACGTCGATCCCGCAGGCGTCCGAGATGCGCTCGCCGATGTCGTCTCGCCTAACGACGACGCCCCTGACCTTCACTCCCTCTTGACGTAAGGAGCGATCATGGCCGGAGTCTTTGGCGTCACGCCGAAATGGTATCTATTGAGGAGGTGAGCGATGATCGCCACCAAGCGGGCCTATGAGCCGGCGGCGGCATCGGATGGCTATCGCGTATTGATCGACCGACTCTGGCCGCGCGGCGTGTCGAAAGCAAAGGCACGCTTGGACGCGTGGGAGAAGGAGGTCGCGCCGTCTCCCGCGCTGCGCGATTGGTACGGCCACGATCCCGCCAAATGGCCGGAGTTTCGGCGCCGATATACGCGGGAACTGCGGGCGCCGGCCGCTCGAGCCATCCTCGACGATTTGACGCGACGGGCAAAGCGAGGTCGCGTCACACTGGTGTATGCGTCGAAGGCGGCGGATATCAGCGACGTCGCCGTGCTCGAGCGATTGCTCACTCGCCGGTCGCGGGCGAATCGCCGTCGTTAGGCGCGGGCTGGAGACGCGTCCCATCGGCCATGAGACGCAGGCTCGGCGTGATCCCTGGTGGGACGACCTCACCCGCGCAATGACGCGCTCAACTTGGCGTCCCGCCGCTCGACGCACATGGGCACCCGGGATCACACGCTCCCGCAACAGGCAGACCCGTCATAGTTATCCTCACTGCACTGGGTCCGTTAGTCCGGCTGCGGGCTCTCCCTGATCCCGTTGATGCGTGCAGACCGTGGGCCCGGCCAAGGGCCGACGACATCTTCCCGTATTACGAGTGCGGCGGCGAGTGCGAAGACGACCGCCCCCGGGTACCACATGAGCGCGCCGGCGAGCCGCTGGTCGGCGAGCGCCGAATCGAGGGTCGCACCCGGGACGTGCAGATACGTCGTATACAGCACGGTCCCGTGGAACATGATCAAGGCGCTCAGCAGGGCAGATTGCATCATCCCAACGGCAAGATAGACCGCCCGCGCGAGATGACCACGCAGCCCCCCGATTGCCTCCGGTCTGACGACGAGCGGCCACCAGTACAGCAAATAGCCGATGAGGAAGCAGAGGTGCTCGACGACATGCACGCCCTCATGGGCGAGCGCGCGATCGAAGGCAGTTGGAGCGTGCCAGACCCAGAGCAACGACGTGGAAGCCAGTAGCGCGACGCCAGGAGATGTTAGGAGCTCGAGTGCCTGACGCAGGGACCACGGCAGCCGGTTGGTGTCGCCGAGGAGTGGGACGCCGCCCGCCACCACGAGCGGCGCCGCGACCCAGATGAGCAGATCGTGCGCGACCATGTGCATCGAGAGCAGCCGCTCATCATTGGCACCGATCGGTGACGCGAGCGCGATCACGATGATCACGAGCCCCGCCGTGAACGCGGCGAGGTGCTTCCACGCGAGGTGCGCACGTTGGGGAGCGAGCCCACCGCGGAACCAGCAGACGACGTAAGCCACTTCCGACACAACCAGACTGGCAATCAGCGGTAGCTCCCATTCCCATTGCCAAACGAAACCGGACGGGTTCGGTGCCACAGTCATGGCTTTGACTCGGCGCTCTGCGTTCCGCGCCACGCAGCGCGGAAGCGCGTGCCGAGATCCCAACTGAACCACGCTAACCCCAGTGCTAACAAGAGGACGAACGGCACTGCGATGCGCGCGTACACTTGCCACTGGGGCAGGTGCACCGCGTAGCGCCGAGGGACGCTGTGCCCGCCGGCGACGAAGAGCATCAAGATGAATCCTGCACCACCGATTCCGTACAGCCATGCCGCGACCCGAACCATTCGTGCGTCCCGGTCGGCGGTCAACTCGCGCACCATGTAGAACAGATATCCCCAGGCGAACGCGACCGCGCCTAACAAGTAGTAGGTGTGGAAGTGCGCCGGCACCCACATCGTGTTGTGCATCACCTGGTTCACCGGGATGGTTGCATCGAGCACCGCGCCGATGCCGCCGAGCACCCATCCCCATATGCCTAACATCAAGAGCGTGGGAGCAACCGTCCACCGGATGGCCGAGCGGTAGATGAGCGTGAGCGCCCCGACAACCGTGACAATGAACGACGGTAGCGCGACTGCGTAGGAGCCGAGTTCGGCCAGGAGCTGGAGTCCTAACGGCTGCGCGAAGTCGGCATACAGGTGGTGCGAGTAGTTAGCCAACATCAGGATGATGATCAGATCCCACGCACACACGACCGCCCACGTCGTGCGCCACGGGCGGCCGGTAAAGGTCGGGAGGGCGGCATACACCAGTCCTGCTGTCACGTAGATGCTGAGGTTCGCCATGGTATGGCCAAACAGGAGCACCGCATTTTTGGCGAAGAGCGCGTTGACAGACGTGACGCCAGCCGCGTGCGCGAACATCGGGATGAGATAGACGACACCCGAGGTCGCGGCGGCTATGCCATCGATTGAGATCACGGCGGCGATGAGCTCGGGCGGTCGCGGCAACGCACTGCGGGTATCACGCCCGAAAGAAAACAGATATCGCAGCGCCAGCACGTTCGCGAGCCCGCCGTGCGCTCGCGCCAGCGCGTAGAGCATATGGAGGCAGTAGACCAGCAGTCCTAACGCGATGAACAAGTAGCCGACGTACATCGCGATAGCGGCTGACAGCGGCCAGATGTCTCCATGGCTGGGCAGCGGATAGAGCACGGTCCACCCAGCGCCGAACCCGCCGACGAGCGTGGTGAGGATGACGAAGCCGGTACCGATGAGATGGAGGATCAGAGCGATCCAGAGCACGCGCGCCTTGAGGCGGGTGGTCGCGCTCACGGCCGCAGCGAGGCCGCCTAGTGCAGCGAGGAGGATCGTCGCGACCATCCCCGCTCCGTGCAGCGTCATAATGCGATAGAACCACGCCGGCGGAATGACGATGAGACCGCCCTGGTCGAGGCGCATGAGCAAGCCGAGCAGCCCCAACAGCAGAAAGGTGCCTAGACCTACGACCATGTAGGCGAGCGCCGCGCGTATTGCGGCGCCGTTCGCGCGATCCGGAGCGAGCAGCGGTGTGATCGCCGGCGGCGAAGGCGGGACCGCAAAGGCGCTGGCCATTACTTCGGGCTCGCGGTCACGGTTAACGGGACTGTCATCAGGTGATGTCCGAGCCCGCAGTATTCCAGGCAACGCACCGTGTACGTACCGGGCGCGTGGAACGCATACAAAAGCCGATTGGTGTAGCCGGGCATGGCCTGCACTTGGGTAAGAAGGCGGCCATTCGGATCGTAGATAGCGAAGTCGTGGTTCACGTCGCGCGTGGTAACCGTGAACTCGACCGCGACGTCCGCAGGAACCTGATGGCGTGAAAGTATCCAGCTCCATTGCACGGCCGTGACTGTCACGGTTACCTCGGGTGATCCGAGCTCTGCACGCCGCGCCTTTGCGTACGGAAGCCAGTGCAATGTGAGGAAGAAGAGTGCGATAGCGACTCCTCCGAGGCCGCCGAGCAGTCCCACGCGCAACCGCGCCTCCGCACCTTCGAGCTGTTGGAGCGGCATCGCGCGTCTGGATCGCGCGACAACTACCGCGCACCCGGCCGTCCAGATGACACCCAGAATGATGAAGATCTCGAGGATGACCTTCGGCTCGATCATATGCGACACGCGGTAAAGACAGACACAAGTCAGCGGTGGGACTTCCGAACACGCAGCCAGCCGCGAAATACGTCTACATCACCTGGACATCCTGCCCACCTCGCCGCGCGCCTCGAGTCGCGCGAGGAGCAAGTGGTAGTAGAGCATGCCCTGCTCTGGGCTCAACGCCGTGAGCAGCCTCGGGACGTCGATCGGCACATCGCCTGCGACCAGCGCCAGATTGCGCGCGACGCTGGTGTCCTGCATCGGAAAGACGTCCAGCCTGCCGAGCCCGCGCAGCAGGATGAGCGTCGCGGTCCACGGGCCGATTCCCTTTATCTCCCGCAGCCGCATCGCCGCTTCCGGGCTGGCTTTGTTCTCGAGCATCGCTTCCCCGAGGGCGCCGGAGACAAGCGCCTCACCCGACCGGCGGAGCGTCCCGATCTTGGCGGCACTCAGACCGGCCGTGCGAAGGACTCCATCGGTCGCGCCCAGCACCCGCTCGGCGCTCGGGAACAGGTATAGTTGCGTGCCTTCGTGCTCGAATGGCGTCCCAAGGGCCACGATGAGTCGACGCACGATGGTGCTCGCCGCCTGCAAGCTCACCTGTTGGAACGCGATCGCGTTGACGAATGCCTCCCAGAGCGTGGGGTAGCGCGGCGGCTTCACGCCGCGCATCCGGCGCGCTAACGGGCGCAGCCATCGGATTGCGTGGGCAGCTCGAGCGAAATGCGCGATGTCGCGATCGACCCCAAGCATGCGCCGTACGAGCGCCAGCACCTCGGGATGCTCGGCCGCCGCGCGCGCCTCGCTCTCGATAGCGATCTTGAGCGTGTCGAAGCGTACCTGTGCCACGCGTGCGACTATCGGCCCGTGCGCGCTGCCGAACGCGTGGACATATTGACCCTCTGACGTCAACACATCCACGACGTTCGTCGACAGACGTCTGAGCACACTGACGGTCAGGTCGAGTCGGTAAGGCGCTGCCACCCCCACGTCGTAACGCGATCGCGTGCCCACCGACTGATTTACAAGTAGTGGTGGGCTCGTGGCGCGGCGTGGGCGGTGCGGGCGCATTCGAAATGAGGAGTCCGTCGTCATGGCAACGAAGCGCTTCAAAATCGGTGATCACGTTAGTTGGAACTCCGAAGCCGGACGCGTCTCCGGCCATATCACGAGGGTGGTCACCTCCGATATCGAGTTCAAGGGCTACACCGTGCATGCGAGCGCGGAGGTGCCGCAATACGAGATCAAGAGTGACACGACCGACCACATCGCGATGCACAAGGGCTCGGCGTTAACCAAGTTGCGCAATTGAGCAGAGGCCGGGCGCCCGCCCACGTGTTGCTCACAACTGAGAGCTGGCGCCCGGTATGCGTTAGGGGTGAGTCCGCGGTAATCCGAAGACGAACACCGCGCCGCCCAGCTGGTAGCCGAGTTGGAAGTTGCCGCCGCAAGCCACTCCGATGAGTTGCTCGCCATGCAATTCGAAGCTCATAGGCGCTGCGTTACATCCCGCACCGGCACTGAACTGCCAGAGCAGTTTGCCGGTCCGCGCATCGTAGGCGTCGAAGTTCCCATTGCCCTCACCGGTGAACACCAGGCCCCCAGCCGTAGCCAGCGAGCCGCCCATCATCGGCTGCTCCATCTGGTTCTGCCAGGCGATCTTACCGGTCTTGAGGTCGAGTGCGGTGAAAGTGCCGTTCTGCGTAGCACCGGGAGCGAGCTTGAACGCCGAGCCGAGCCACAACCGTCCGTCCGCATAGGGCGCGGGGTGCGTCTGATAAAGCATCGGCTGGTTCAAGCCGGCAACGTACGCGTACTGCAGCGTTGGGTCGATGGAGATAGGTGACCACTCGGTCCCGCCGTTAGCACCCGGGAGCATAAGCGTGCCCTCCGGTGTCGGCACCGCAAACATGTTCTCCTGCTTGGTGAAGTTCTGTGTCTTGCGAATCAGCCGCCCGGTCTTGGCGTCGAGGACGTAGGCCCATGCAGTCTTGCCAGCCTGGACCACGACCTTCCGGCCATCTACCATGACAACCGCGGGTGGCGAGGTTTCGTCCAAATCCCAGACATCGTGCGGCACGACCTGATAGTACCACCGCGTCTTACCCGTCGTCGCGTCGACGGCGACGATACAGTCGGTGAACAGGTTGTCGCCTGGTCGAGGCGAGCCATCCAGGTCGGGCGAGGGATTCCCGACCGTGAAGTAGAGCAGATTCAGGTCCTTGTCGTAGGCAGGCGTCATCCAGACTCCGCCGCCCCCGCGCTTCCAGGCGTCGGCGTACTTCGCGCTATCCGCTTTCTCTTTGGCGATGTCGCGGTGCAGATCGGCCTCTTCGGCCTTGGGCGCCCAGACGCCCCACCAGCCATTGGTTGCAACCGGGTCGTCGCCGGGCGCCGGGATGGAGTACCAGCGCCAAACGGGTTTGCCGGTATCGACGTCCAGGGCGTCGAGATGGCCGCGAATCCCGTACTCGCCACCAGAGACGCCGATAACCACCATTCGGCCCACGATGAGCGGAGCCGGCGTAATACTGTAGCTCGAGTCGGGATCGGCGATTTGCGTATCCCAGACTTGTTTCCCCGTGTGCGCATCGAGAGCGACGACATGCGCGTCCAGTGTACCGAAGATGACCTTACCGTTGGCGATCGCCACTCCGCGATTGTTGGGGCCGCAACAATAGGCGGCCCGCGCGAGTTTGTAACCGAATCGCCACATCTCTCGGCGCGTGTTGAGGTTATACGCGATCACGGCCTCGTCGTACGCCGTGGTGACGTACATGGTGTCGCCGACGACGATCGGCGTGTTCTCGAACGATCCCGGGCGGGTCCCGGTCTGAAAGACCATCCGCACCGTGAGCGAGCGAACGTTTCGGGTATTGATCTGCGTGAGCGTCGACCATCGCTGGTTCCAGTCGGTGCCCCCATAGCTGGTCCAGTTGGACTGGGCATGGGCCCTGTTTGCTGCGCCGAGCGTGCAAATGCCGCACACGACCCAGGCATACCACGTGACCCATCTCGGTTTCGGTCTGGACATATCAGCTCTCCTCGGCTGGTGCCGCTACTGCGGCGTAACGTTTTCCCAACGGCATCGCGTCGGAAACGATTGCCAACACCGCATGAAGGAAGCGTGAAATCGCAAGGAAGCTTTCTGTAATCAACGCCTCGTTCGGGTGCGGGATGGAAGACTGATGAAGTGCTGTGGAGGCGCGCTGTCGTAACTGGCTTGCGTACACGCCCTGCGGTTCGCAAGGTACAGACACCCATGGACCGTGAGGGCCTGTGTCGACAATTGACGCGAACGAGAGCCCGTTCTACGCCTGGCTTGATCGACACACGATTCGGAATCTCGTGCGAGGGGCACGATCTCTCTCGGCCGGTGAGCGGTTGGTGTTGATAAAGGGACTTATCCCTGGCCTGGTCGAAGACATGGGCGACGAGGCAGTCCATGCGTTCCTCGACGAGCTTGCCACCAAGGCTCGACGCTACGCGGAAGCCGTCGCGAGTCCTGGACAGGGTGGTGCCGCACGCCGTACTTCGAGCGAGCGGTTGGGCGGGCCGGTGCCGGGGCGCGAGGCCCAACGGCATCTGCCGGGGACGCGCAACCCGCGCCGGCCAGGCGGCCGTGGACTCGAGCGGCAATGGGAAGCTGCCGTGTGGGACGAGATGCAGAACCACACGAGTAGGTAGCAGCAGGTGCCCACAAGGCGCGCAGGCCTACCGTCAGGTGCGGGCTTCGGCTGACTATCCTGGTGGCTTCCCGCCGCGCGTGCCGGAGAGGAGCCTGAACCCGACCCCGCGCACCGTGCCGAGCAACGGCTCGCCCGCCGCTCGGCTCAGCTTTCGGCGCAAGTTCCCGACGTGAACATCCACGACGTTGCTCTCAGGGTCGAAGTGCATGTCCCACACCTTTTCGAGCAGGGTGGTTCGGCGGACGACCTCCCCCGCATGAAGTAGGAAGTGCTCGAGGAGTTGGAACTCCTTGGCCGTGAGTTCCAGCGACCGATCGTCGACCGTCACGACGTGGTGTAGGCGATCGAGCGCAATCGCGCCGTACCGCAGCACGTCGAGCCGCTCGGCACCGCCGCGTCGGTGAAGGGCTCGGATTCGAGCGAGAAGCTCGTCGAACTTGAACGGCTTGGCGAGGTAGTCATCGGCGCCGGCGTCGAGCCCGCGTACCACGTCTTCGACTGCGTCGCGGGAAGTCAGCATGAGGATCGGCGTGCTTCGCCCTTCACGTCGCAGCTCGGCCGCGATCTGAAATCCGTTCTTTTTCGGCAGCATCACGTCGAGGAGGATCAGGTCATAGTCGTTGACGTGCGCGAGCACGGTGGCCTCCTCCCCATCAGAAGCCAGATCGACTATGTAGCCCTCTTCCTTCAGTCCGTGCTCGATGAATCCTGCCACCTTCGAGTCGTCCTCAACCACGAGGAGCTTCATGGCAACAAGTCTGGGGTGGCACGCGTGAAGTACATCAGAATGTGGTATGAATATCTCTTCAGGGTGCGCTGGCGGGGACTTCGAGGATGAAGCAACCTCCTTCACCGCGACGGGACACCGCACGAAGCTCGCCCCCGAGCAACCGAGCGAGCCGCCGGGAGATGGGTAGGCCGAGCCCGAGTCCGCGAGTTTCTTCGTCTGTCTTGGTTACGTAGATATCGAAGATCCGCTCGACATCGGCCGGCGGGACCCCGGGGCCATCGTCCTCGACCCGATACACCACACGTTCGCTACCCGGCGCGATGCTGACCCGCACGGCACTCTGCCCGGGGGCGTACTTGATCGCATTCCCCAGCAGATTGATCAGGATCTGCTCGACGCGGCTGGCATCGGTTGCGCAGTTAGGCAGCTCGGGGGTCGCTACGAGACGAAGACTAACCCCCTTCTGATCCGCCGCAGGGGTCACGCGGGTGATCGCGCGCCTGGCCATTGACAAAGAGTCGACCGTTCTGATGTTGGGCCTCAGGCGGTCCTCGTCGAGACGGCTCAAATCCAGAAGATCATTGATCAGCCCGATCGCATGTGTCGCTGAGCCCAGAACTTCGAAAGCGGCGTGAGGGACCGTTGCGGGGTCCTTCTTCCGCACGAGCATCTCTGACCAACCGTAGACCGCCGCCAGCGCGTTCCTGAGCTCGTGGTTCACCATCGCGAAGAACCGCTCGCGCGTCCGTTGTAGCTGGTGTAGTTCCTCCAGCAGCCGAGCGCTCTCTTCATGATGGCGCGCGTTCTCGATGGCCGCCGCAACCTTGGCCGCCAGCAGGATGGCTAGGTCCTCATCCTCATCGGTGAACGAGTCGCCACCATTCTTCTCCGTGAGGTACAGGTTCCCGAACACGCCGTGCTGTCCGACGATCGGAACGCCGAGGAACGAACGCATCGGCGGATGGTTTGGAGGGAATCCGCACGAATCGGGATGTCGCGTCAAATCCGTTAGGCGAATCGGTTTCCTCTCGCGAATGACGAGGCCGAGGACGCCGTAGCCAGTCGGCCGGGGCCCCATGTGGTTCTGGAGCTCTGGATCGATCCCGTATGTGGTGAAGCTCTCGAGGCTCTTCCCGCCTGGCCCCACCACTCCTATCGCCGCATAACGGGCCCCGATCACCTCCGCGGCCACCTGCACCGCACGCTGGAGGACACCGTCGAGCGAAACATCGGTAATCAGGGCCGAGGTGGCCGTCACGAGCTGCCTGAGGCGCTCCTGCATCGACGGGCGCTGGCCAATTGGTGATCCAGCCATACTGCAAGATACCGCCGAGTCGAGCGGACCGAGACCAATTGGTGACGCCGCGGCTATAGAAATCTTACGCCGCCTTTCACGATCCCTTCACGAGGCGCTGGGAATCTTTCACATGCGATTCTGGCGATCCGAACGTTTGCCAACTGGCAGCCGGCTGGTCGACCGGAGCGAAACTGCCCTGTATGCCTAACGCCGATACCAAACTCGCATGGCGAGTCGCGAGGCGCGTGGGGAACACTCGGATCTAACAGGAGACAATGGCATGAAACACATCGTACTTACTGCCCTCGTCGGTGTACTTGGTGCCGGGATGCTGGTTGCATCTCCCAACATTGCGGCGGCCCAACAGAAGGCTCCGCCGGGCGGCGCGTATCAACCGGTCAGCAAGCTTGTTCCGCTTCCCGATTTCCTTCCTGGCCTCGGGACCCTCTATGTCGATCCCGCGACCCTCCCCGCCGGGCCGTTCCTTGCCTACGACCATCAGGGGAACCTGGTCAGCTCGATCTACATGATCCCGCTCAAGGAAATGAATGCTCACAAGGGGTTCAGCGATCTCAAGATCGCCCAGGAGCGGGCCGATCACGTGGACATCGTCTACAACGCGGGCCATCCCGGCGTTCCCGAGCCGCACTACCACATCATCGTGTGGTACGTGTCGGCGGCGCGCGCTGCTCAACTGGCCAAGTGACTCAGGTCTCGCGTCGCGAATTCTTGAAGGTCGGCGGATCGACGCTCGTTGTACTCGGCCTCGCACGGTTCCGGCGGGGGCCTGCGGCGCCAGTCCCAGCGAAGCTCGAAGTGATCGAAATGCGCAGCGACGCACTCGGCTCGCGGGTGTGGTTCGATCCGATCGGGCTCCACGTGGAGCCAGGTACGACCGTGCGCTGGCTGGTGCGTGAGAACGTGCATACCACGACGGCGTACCATCCGCGCAACGACCACCACCCGCTCAGAATACCCGAGCACGCAGCGCCCTGGAATTCAGGCTACCTCGTGAATCCGGGCGATCACTTCGAGCTGACGCTCACGGTGCCGGGAGTCTATGACTACTACTGCATGCCGCATGAAGCCGCGGGCATGGTCGGTCGGATCGTCGTCGCGAGGCCAGTCGGGCCTGGCGCCCAGCCGTTCGACTACTGGGCGGGCAAGCCCGGCACCCAAAGTTGGCATCACGTACCAGATGCAGCCCGCGCGGCATTTCCGAGCATCGCCCGCATCATGACCGAGCGTCGAGTACACCTGGCCACGCCGGACCGGTGAGTGTTAAGCGCTCCTGCGCGATGCCAGTCCTGTCGTGCCTGATGCCGCGCCAGTGCGGCAAGGAGAAGCACCGTGACGATGTCTAACGACCACGCAACGCCCATTCAGCCCGCGCTTACCGAGAAACGCTCGATGGAGCCATCGACGTCGGCGCAGCCGCTGTATCCGCAAGCGACGCGGGAGCTCGCCGAACAGCGCACCCGTCTCGCCCCGGGGCCGGCCGCGGCCTTCCGAGCTTTCAGTCAGAGCGTGTTCGCGCCGGGCGCGCTTCCCACGAAAACCAAGCAACTGATCGCGGTCGCCGTCGCGCACGTGACGCAATGCCCTTACTGCATCCGCAGTCACACCGGTGCTGCCCTGCGCCACGGAGCCAAGGCCGAGGAAATCATGGAAGCCATCTGGGTCGCGGCCGAGATGCGTGCCGGCGGTGCCTACGCGCATTCGGCGCTGGCGCTGGACGTTGTCGCGCATGCGCAGGCAGTCCATGCGGCCGACTCTCCTGCAACAAGCGATTCTGTGCCGGCCGCCGGCGTAAGCGAGACAGGCACTGCAGGGGAT
>JAICLH010000231.1 GCA_025927495.1 Gemmatimonadaceae bacterium | reverse complement strand
TGTCGGCCGCGGCGAGGACGAGGATGCGCTTGATCAGCCGGACGGCGTGCCGGCGAACCGCGACGGGGCGGCGCTGGCGGAGGACGCGAATGGGCCACTCGGCGGTGGCGCCCAGGATCGCGCGGCGCTCGAGAACGGTTTTGGGGAGGGAGTGCAGCCGGAGCCGCTGGGCGGGTGCGGACGACGAGTCTGGCGGCGTCATCTGGAGAGACGCGCTGCGGTCGGGCGGGCTGATCGTAAGGGAGCCAACATCGTCAGCAGCGCGGGGCGCAAGTATCCTGCCAGTCGTCGGTGAGCACCGCTACAGGGCGAACGGGGTGAACGAGAGCGACAGCGTGACCGGGTGGAGGTCGATCTTCGACGGCCCACCCGTCGGACAGCCGGACTGGCTCTGGAAGAAGGCGTTGAGCCGATTTCCCGCGATCAACTCTCCCGAAAGATAGCCACCACCGATTCGGTGACCTCCTCGGACGCCCGGCAGGACCGACACGTCGTGATTGCAGTACGCGACGAACGGGGGCCAGCTGTAAGCGCTGCGGACGTCCTCGTTCCAGCGGATGCGCGTGAACGTGAGGCCGTATGACCCTGACGACCAGACCCGGTCCCACGCAAGCCACTGGCTCGATGCGCCGGGCCCGATAGCGGCGCCGATGGGCTGGCCGAATTGGGTGTACCCCTGGATGACACGGCGACTCGTGTAGAACACGCCGGCAGGCCTGTTTTTGAAGTCGCCGCTCTGTTCGAGCGTGGTGACTTCTGCCTGAACCCGGAACGTCGTTGCGTCGGCTGGCGCGGGCTTGAGAAACTGCACCCCGAGCGTATAGCCGTGCGAGTGCGTCGGATCCACGATGAAGTCGTGGAGCGAGCGCGGGAGCTCCTGGCGCGCCCATTCCGAGTACGCCTCGAAGCCATCCTTTGGGAAAACCCAGCGCGCAAACAGCGAGAAGAGCTGATCGCGCCCGCCAGGATAGAGCGATGAATCGGAAGGTGGCCGATCGGCGGGATGGCCCGTGCGGGCGAAAACGTCGAACCATCTGACTGGAACGTCGCCATAGCCGGACGCGGTCGCGTAAACCGCGCGGGCGGCTCCGATCGACAGTGTTGGCTGGAACGACGGTCGCCACGTCACGGCTGCCGCAGCGATGGAGCGAACGTCGTCAGTCTTAGTCGTGTCGAAGTACTGCGACTCCGAAAGTGCGCCGACGAACCAGCGTCCTTCGAACGAGCCAATCGGGGTTTTCAAGGCGTGAGGTGTGCGCAGCTCGACTCGCGGAATTCCAGCAGCGTTGTCGCCCATGAGGATCGCGTTTCGAACGCCCGGTCCCCACCACATGTTCTCGGTGGTCACCCCGACTTCGACGGGACCCGTGTCGTACCACGCCCCCGATTGCCCGAACCACGCGCGACCGAGCGCCGAGCTCCCGAGTCGCCACGGGAGATCGGCGGAATACGGTTGCACGTACCATGGGTCCGCGAATCCGTCGCCGTATCGAAGCACCGGTGGATGCGGCGTGTAGAACTTGTAGGGATCGCGGTTGCGGTCGAACCGCGCATTCGTCGTGAGCCAAAACTCGGGTGCAACGACCACGTGGACCCGACCGTGGTGCACATCGAAGCCGCTGCTCATGCGCAGGCTCAGGCCGCGACCGGCCCACATTGCGCCGTCGTTCATCGAAAAGGGGGTCGCGCTATTAACGACCGCATACACATCGGGCGCGAGCCACCGGAAGGCGCGCACCGCCGATGAATCACCCGTCTTGTTCAGGTACATCGACGGCGAGCGAAGCATCCACTGGCCCTCGGCCACCGTATCGCTCGCGAGCGTGCGGAGGCGCAGCCGGTCGGATGCGTCCGACGTCGGACGAATAATTACTGCCGACTGTGCGTCCGCCGAACCCGGAAGGGCGGCCAGAGTCACCGCCACCGCCATCGTTCGGACGGCGGCAGCGCAGCGCCACTGCGCCACCCGCGTGTGTCGAATAGATTGGCCCAAGCGGTGGCCGCTCCGCGGCGCGCTTGCACCGATCAGGTTCGCTCGCCTCACCAATGCCAATCTACTCCAGTCGGGTATGGTGCAACACCATACGCTCACTCGTCGTGGCAGCGATCAGTATCGCGGCCGCTTCGCCGCAGATCGGGGCACAGAGCGCGGCCAACCTCGCCGCGACCCGGATCGTCACGGCCGGGGGTGAGCTGGACAACTATCTCCGGTATTTGCAGTCACTCGGTCTCGTACCGGTCACCGGATGGGAACTGCGACCGTTTTCAGTGACGGAGGCCGACACGTTGACCCACATCAAGGGTGCGCACCCATGGCGAGACGCGTGGCTCTTCGCCGGCGCGGAACGCGCCGGCGTGCGTGCGCTTCCGATCGTGGCGACCGCGCAGGTCAACTCAGCCTTTCCGTGGGGCGGAAACGACGGCGCGCTGTGGGCGGGCCGCGGCCTCACGACATCGCTCCAGGCGGGACTGACCGCGCGGTTCGGTCCGCTGTCGATCGTGCTCGACCCAATTGTGTTCCGCGCGGAGAACACCCCGTTCGCTCTTGAGCCGAATGGCCAGACCGGCATTGCAGCGTTCGCAGACGGCGAAGTGCCCGGCGGAGTCGATCGGCCGCAGCGCTTCGGAAGCAAGCCGTATGAGCGGTTCGATTGGGGCCAATCGACGGTTCGCCTGGACGGTTGGGGCGTCACCGCAGGCGTCAGCTCGGCGAACCAGTATTGGGGGCCGGCGACAGTATTTCCTGTCATCCTGGGCAATAATGCGGCAGGGGTGCCGCACGTCTTCCTCGGAACCGCGCGTCCAGCGCCGATCTACATCGGACACGTTACGGCGCGGGTCGAATACGGACTCGAGAGCCAATCTGCGTATTCGCCGGTCGTTGGCCCGGCCACGTTCGTGGATGCGACACGCCCGGGAACGCGGCGGTTCATGTCAGGTGTGGTGGCGACTTTCACGCCCGGCGCGCTCCCGGGGCTCGACATCGGCGCCGCTCGGTATTTCCACCAGGCATGGACGGGTCACGTCGGCGCCGCGGAATTGCGGTCGCCCTTCGAGGGGCTGGTGAAGAGCTCGCTACCAACCGGACCGCAGCCGTCCGGCAGCGGAAACGCGGACGCTCTGAAGAACCAGCTCGCGTCCGTGTTCGCTCGCTGGGTGCTGCCGCACAGCGGGTTCGAGGTCTACGGCGAATACGGTCATGAAGACCACAATTATGATACCCGGGATCTCCTCGAGGAGCCGGACCATAGCCGTATTGCGATGATGGGCTTCCGGAAAGCATTCGTGCGTGACTCTGCGCATTTGTCTGCGTTCCGCGCCGAATACATCGACGCGACCGAGCCGAGCCTCAAGCGCCACCGCGGCGAAGGAAACAATTATGCGCACACGGTTTTGCGCCAGGGTCACACACAGCTAGGCCAGCTCCTCGGCGCCAACATTGGCGTCGGTTCTGCGGGCGGCGCGGTGGCAGCTTGGGAGACGTATTCGCCGACGGGCCGAACAACGTGGTACGTGCAACGACTGGTGCAGGACAATCGTGCGACGTTGCTGACCTATGGGCTCCCGGATACACACGCGGACCAGCTTTTCGCGACGATCGGATTCGAGCGGCGCAATTTCATGCGCCCGGTCAATCTCGTTTACGGCGCGGCGCTGACGGAAGGCAAGCGCGGTCCCACGCTCGCCCGCGAAATGAATGCGAGCGTCACGATCGGCGTGATCACCCCGGTACCTTAGCGCGGCCGCGCAGCAGCGCCGTAGGCGACAAGTGCTTCGCCCGTTCCCCGTATTGATATCAATCGTGATAATCGCGCTGTCGCTCGCGCTGAGTGCTGCACTTACCGCGGTGGTACGCCGCTACGCGCTCCGACGGGGCGTTCTCGACCTTCCAAACGCACGAAGCTCCCATAGCGCGCCGACGCCGCGTGGGGCAGGACTCGCCATCGTCGTTTCGAGCGCCGTCGGTCTGTCGCTGCTCGCAGCATCTGGCATTACCGACGTCGAAACCACGCTCGTCATCGGCGGAGGAATGTTCGTGATCGCGTGCGTTGGCTGGCTCGATGACCATGCGAGCGTCCGCCCGCGCGTGCGACTCGCCGTCCACACAGCGGTCGCCACGCTGACGATCGCAGCGCTCGGCGGGTTGCCCACGGTGCGCATTGGCGCGAACTCGCTCCACCTCGGCCTTGCTGGCGCATTCGTCGCGGTGCTCGGGATCGTTTGGAGCATCAACCTCTTTAACTTCATTGACGGCATCGACGGACTCGCGGGCTCCGAGGCGACGCTCGTCTTTTGCGGAGCCGCACTGCTCCTCGCGCTCCGCGGCGACGCGCCGCTCGCTGCGATCGCAGCCGTTCTGGGAGCCGCGAGCGCCGGATTCCTTTGGTGGAACTGGCCACCCGCGCGAATCTTCCTGGGCGACGTGGGCAGCGGAGCGCTCGGCTACGCGATCGCGACCGTCGGCGTCGTTGCGGAGCACCATGGCTCCGTTCCATTGCTCGCGGTTGCCATCATGTACGGCGCATTCATCGGCGACGCGACTGTAACACTCGCGCGGCGTATTGCTCGGGGCCGGCGCCCCACAGAAGCGCACCGTGACCACGCGTACCAGCGCCTGAGCCGGGCCTGGGGTGCGCATCGATCCGTCACGCTCGCTTCGGCGGCGACCACCGTGGCGCTCGTCGCGCTGGCCGCCTGCGGCACGTTTCGTCCGGGGCTCCTTCCCGCCGCTCTCGGCCTGGCCGGCGTGCTCTTGGCCGTGCTCATGCTGCTGGTCGAGCGCCGGGCTCCAATGTCAGGCTGAACGTCCGCCGAGTAGCCACGCCGACGTTCGCCGTAGTGCCTCATCGACCCCAACTGCGGGCCGCCACTGCAGAGATCGCATCGTCGGAGTGATATCCACCTGAAGCGAGTCGCACAGGCGCTGTGCCATGGCCTCCCGGCCCACGAGACGTAGTGCCGCGCGCAGCGCCGGCGCGGGTACAGAAACCAGACGAGCGCGCCGGCCCATCGACGTCGCGGCGCGGATCAGAAGCTCCGGAGTCGAAAGGTCCTCTCCGTCACTGACGAGGAAGGTACGGTTCGCTGCAGCCGGGTGATGGGCCGCCTTGGCGACGAGGCTGACAAGATTCTCGAGGGCGACCAGACTGCGCCGGTTCGCGATGGCGCCGAACGGGAGTGGGAGTCCGCGCGCAATCCAGTGTAGCATCGATAGAAAATTCCCCTTCACTCCGGGGCCATACACGAGGACTGGGCGGATGACGACCACCTCCAGTCCTGTCTCGACCGCCACCGCGCGCAGTGCATCCTCAGCCTCGCACTTTGATACTCCGTACGCATCGGCGGGCGCGGGCGGGTCGGACGCGCGGTAGGCCCCTCCCGGGCGGGTTCTCTCGCCGTTCACCGTGATGGAGCTCAGGAATACGAGTCGTGCGGGGCCCCCCCCGCGCCCCCGGCGCGCGCGGGGGGACCCGCGCCCC
>JAICLH010000043.1 GCA_025927495.1 Gemmatimonadaceae bacterium | reverse complement strand
TCACGAGGCGCGCGCTGAACTTGCCATCGGGGATGCCTAACTCCGGCAGCAGCGCATCGACCTCGGCGCTCAAGCGCCGCGCGCCGTCACGACGGCGCACTGTGAGCTCGCCGGCCGCGGCAGTGAACGCGTCGCGCGCGGCGGCGTGGCGCTGCTCGAGCTGCCGGATGTCGAGCGCCGCCGTGTCGACGAGGTCGAGCTCGGCGCGCGCGGCGCGCCCCGCCTCGAGCACGTCGGCCACCGTCGGGCCGTACTTCTTCGTTAGGCGAAACACGACGTCGCGCCGGCGCTCCACGTCCGCGAGGCGCGCGGGGTCGAGATCGACGCCCGACGCGTAGTCGTCGAGTGCGCGCGCGAGCTCCTCGAGCGCATAGTACCCATTGTCGAACAGCTCCTGGAGACGTGCCAACCCGCCATCGATGCGCTGAATCGCGGCCAGCGATTTGTTCACATGGCCGAGGTTGGGCAAGACGGCGCTCTCCGACTGCTGCAGCGCGTCGGCCATGCCCTGTGCGAGGGCGCGGAGCTCGTCGGCGTGCTCGAGCCGGCGGGCTTCTTCCTCGAGCGCTTCCGATTCGCCGGGTATGAGCTTGGCCTCTTCGATCTCGCGCGCCACGTGCCGCAAGTAGTCGGCTCGGCGCTCGGCGTCGACGGCACGGCGGCGCAGCGCCTCGATCTCCGACGCGAGCGCGTGCGTCGTGTCGTAGCGATCGCGCACCGTCGACGCGGCGGCACTGGCGCCGGCGAATGCGTCGAGCAGATCACGCTGCGAGTCAGGATCGAGCAGCGATTGCGCTTCGTGCTGGCCGTGCAGATTGACCAGCGTCCGACCGACATCGGCCAGGACACCCGCCGTGGTGGACGCGTCGTTGATCCAGGCCCGCGTGCGACCGGATGCCGCGACCTCGCGGCGCAGGACGACCAGGTCATCGTCGGCGTCGATGCCATGCGAATCGAGCAGCGACCGCAGCGCGTCGCCCGCACCGATGTCGAACACGCCCTCGACCGTTGCCTTGTCGGCGCCGGTGCGAATGACGTCCGTGCTGGCGCGCTCGCCTAACAGGAGCGCCAGCGCGCCTACTACAATGGACTTCCCCGCCCCCGTCTCGCCGGTGAGCACGTTGAAGCCCGGTTCGAGCGGCAGGGTGAGACTGTCGATGATCGCGAAATTCCGAATGCGCAGTTCGGTCAGCACCTGTCGGTCTCGTCGCGCTCCCGCAATCCACCCCATGTCAGCTTGCGCCGCATGCGGCTGAAGAACGTTGCGCCACGGAAATTCACCAAGAGCACCGGCCGATCCGCCCGCCGGACGGTCAGCGTGTCGCCGGTGCCGAATGTGGTACCGGTCTGGCCGTCGATCGTAACCAAAAGCTCTTCGGGCCCATCATCTACTTGCACGACCACCTCGGCGGACGGCGGCAGAACCACCGGGCGCACGGCGAGCGTGTGCGGCGAGATCGGCGTGAGCACGATCGACTCGACCGTGGGCACCACCACCGGTCCGCCCGCCGACAGGCTGTAGGCTGTCGACCCCGTCGGCGTCGACACGATCAGCCCATCGGCCACGAAAGCGCCGATCGTTTCGCCGTTTACCGACACGCGCAGGTGGACGACGCGCGCGAATCCGCCTTTGTGGAGCACGACGTCGTTGAGGGCACGCCGGCGATCGGCGTGCGCGCGAGAGGTTCGCGCCTCCAGCGCCATCCGATGCTGAACGGTGTAGTCGCCCTGGGCGAACCGCTCGAGCGCGCTCTCGAGCTCCTCGCCGGCACACGCCGTCAGGAAGCCGAGTCGCCCGAGGTTCACACCAAGGATCGGGATCTGACGTCCGGCGACCAAGCGCGCGCCGCGGAGCATCGTTCCGTCGCCACCGAGCGTGAGAAGGGCGTCAATGCGGGTCGGATCCGCGAGCAACTCGCCGTCGGCGCCCGCCTCGAGCAGCTCGTCCTCGTACAACAACGTCATGCCGAGGTCGGGGCCACGCCGCTTGAGAGTGAGCAGCACGTCGTGCAGCCGGTCGTAGCGGCGATTGCCCACAACGCCGAGGCGCGTCACCCGGTGAACGCCTCGGTCTCGTGCAGCGCGCGAATGCGGCGGGCAATGCCTGGGGCGTCGAGGCCCACGAGCTCGAGCTGGCGCTGGCGGGGCGCCTGCTCGATGAAGCGGTCGGGCACACCGTGCACGGCGACGCGGACCGCGGGGTCGAGTCGTTCGATCACCGTGGACATGAACGCGCCGAAGCCGTTGATCACCGTGCCTTCCTCGACCACGAGCACGCGCTTGTGCTGCGCGACGATCGCGGTGAGCGTGACCTCGTCGTAGGGTTTGAGGTAGCGGCAGTTGACGACGGTGCACTCGATGCCATCGACCGCGACCTGCTCGGCGGCGGCGAGCGCGGGCAACACCATGGTGCCGGTTGCGAGGATGGCGTAGTCGCCGCCCTGCCGCAGCACCTCCCATGTGCCTAACGGAGCGGCATGGATGCCCGTGGCCGGGGGCACGGCGTCGGGCGCCGCGTCGCGCGGGTAGCGGATGGAGAACGGGCCCTTCGTGTGGTCCAGGGCAGCGCGGAGGAGCGCGATCATCTCGGTGCCGTTCTTGGGCGCGGTGACCACCATGCCCGGCACCGCGAGCAAGTAGGCGATGTCATAGAGGCCCATGTGCGTTGGGCCGTCCTCGCCCACGAGACCCGCGCGATCCATGCAAAAAATGACCGGCAGGTGCTGGATGGCAACATCGTGAATGAGGTTGTCGTACGCGCGCTGGAGGAAGGTCGAATAGATGGCGCACACGGGGCGGACCCCGCGCGTGGCCAGACCGGCCGCGAACGTCACGGCATGGCCCTCGGCGATGCCGACGTCGAAGTGGCGGCTGGGGAAGCTCTTGGCGAACACGCTCGTGCCGGTGCCGGCCGGCATGGCGGCGGTGACGGCCACGATGTCCTTGCGCTCCGCTCCCAACTCCGTTAGGCCTTTGCCGAACACCGCCGTGTAGGTCGGGTTGGCGGTGGACGCTCGGCGCTGCTTGCCGGTGGCGGGGTCGTGGCCCGGCGGCAGCGCGTGCCACTTTTCCGAGTGGTCGCCCGCGGGAAAGCCCTTCCCTTTCTGCGTGATCACGTGCACCAACCGCGGTGTGCGCATGCCCTGCACCGCCTGGAGCGTGTCGACGAGCACGTTGATGTCGTGTCCATCGATCGGCCCGAAGTAGCGGAAGCCGAGCTCCTCGAACAATACGCCGGGCGTGAGGAAGCTCTTCATGCTCTCTTCCCACCGGCGCACAATGGTGCCGATGGCGGAGAGCGGACCGGGGAGCTCGTCCACGACGAAGCCGATCGCGCCGCGCACGCGGTTGTAGATCGGGTTGCGCTGGATCGATCCGAGATATCGCGAGATGGCGCCGACGTTGGGCGCGATCGACATCTCGTTGTCGTTGAGCACGACGATGATGTCGCGATCCGACGCGCCGGCGTTGTTGAGTCCCTCGTACGCCAGGCCGCTCGTGAGCGCGCCGTCGCCGACCACGGCCGCGACGCGGAAATCCTCGCCGCGCAGGTCGCGCGCGGTGGCGATGCCTAACGCAGCCGAGATCGCCGTCGCGGCATGGCCGGCACCGAAGGCGTCGTACGGACTCTCGTCGCGCTTGAGGAACCCGGAGATGCCGGCCTCTTGCCGCAGCGTCTCGAATCGGTCCTTGCGACCCGTGAGCATTTTGTGCGGGTAGCCCTGGTGCCCGACGTCCCACACGATCTGGTCGTGCGGCGTGTCGAGCACGTAGTGGAGCGCGACCGTCAGCTCCACCACGCCGAGTCCCGCGCCGATGTGGCCGCCCGTGCGCGAGCAACTGTCGATCAACGCCGCACGGATTTCCGCCGCGAGGGTGCGCAGCTGCTCGCGCGTGAGTGTTTTGATATCCGCCGGAGTATCGATGCGATCGAGAATGGACATTCTTGGCTTGTTTGAGACTACGAGGTACGCAACACCACGAACCGCGCCAGGCGCTCGAGCGCGGGCGTCAACAGGCCGTGCTCCCGTAAGGCGTCGCACGCCTCGCGCGTGAGCGCATCCGCGCGCGCCACGGCGCCCGGAATGCCGAGGAGGGCGGGATAGGTGCTCTTGCCCAACGCCGCGTCGCGGCCGGCGGTCTTGCCCAATTGCGCCGTGGTGGATGTCACATCCAGCACGTCGTCGGCGATCTGGAACGCGAGGCCCACGGCCCGGCCATATCGATCCAGGGCTGCCGCGTGCGTCGAATCGGCGCGCGCCGCGATCCCGCCGATGCGCACGGAGGCCGCGATGAGCGCGCCGGTTTTTGCGCCGTGCACCCGCTCGAGATCGGCAAGCGACAGCGTGTGTCCCTCGCCGGCCAAATCGAGGAGCTGTCCACCCACCATGCCGCCGGCACCGGATGCGCGCATCAGTTCTCGAACAATGGCGCCGCGGGCGGCCACCGGCAACCCGAGCGCGGCTGCGGCGTCGCACGCGGCGCGCGCCGCGAGCGGCACCATCGCGATGCCCGCTGTGGCGGCGACCACGGCGCCGTGGACCTTGTGTGTGGTCGGACGTCCGCGGCGCACGTCGTCGTCGTCCATGCACGGGAGGTCGTCGTGGACGAGCGAGTACGCGTGCACGATTTCGACGGCCGCGGCGAGTGCACCGGCGTCGGCAGCGCCGCCCGACGCGCGATAAGCCGCGAGCAGCAGCAGCGCCCGCAGCCGCTTCCCATCGCCGAGCATGCGGTAGCGGATGGCGGCCGACACGTCGTTAGGCACGCCGTCCAGGCCGCGCGCGCAGAGGGCGTGCAGCGCCACGTCGACCGCCTCGCGGTCGGCCGCGAACTGGTCCGCGACCGCGTCAGCCGTCGAAATGGCCAAGCTCGAACGTTCCATCGGCGCGTTCGATGAGCACACGGACCCGCGCCTCGGCGCGCTCGAGGGCCTTGGAGGCCGAGCGCAGTCGTTCGACGCCTTCCTCGAAGAGGGCGAGGGCGCGGTCGAGCGCGACGTCGTCGCGGCCCAACTCGGCCACGATCGCTTCGATGCGCGAGAGATCTTCCTCGTACGACATGCTTAGCGCTCCGTTGGGCGCCGCTCGGACGCGGGGTCGACGGCCGCGCTCTCGGTGCGCGCACGGACGCTGCCATCGCGCAGGCGCAGGCGAAACGCGTGGCCGGGCACGAATTGCGCGGCGTTGGTGAGCGCATGGCCGTTGTCGTCGGTCGCCAGCGCGTAGCCCCTGCCTAACGTTGCCAGCGGGCTCAAGGCATCCAGCCGGCCGGCGGCGATGTCCAGGCGCGCGCGCCGACGCGCCGTGAGTCGCTCGAGCGCGTCGCGCATGTCGTGCGCCGTCTCCTCGAACTGACGGCGCGCGCGCAGGGCCCGGCGCTCGAGCGTCACGCGCAGGTCCACGGCCCGCGTGGCGAGCCGCGCCCGGACCTCTGCCAGTACCGGCACCGCCGCTTCCGCGGCTGCCGACGGGGTCGCGGCACGCAGGTCGGCCACGAGGTCGCACAGCGAGACGTCCACTTCGTGTCCAACGGCGGAGATCGTGGGAATCGCGCACGCGGCGAGCGCGCGCGCCACGCGCTCGTCGTTGAAAACCCAGAGATCCTCTCGCGATCCGCCGCCGCGCCCGACGATCACGGTGTCCACGTCGCGCCAGCGGCTCACGCGCCGAATCGCGGACACCAGCTCGCGCGCGGCGCCGTCGCCCTGCACGCGCGCCGGCACCACGATGATCTCGACGATCGGGCACCGACGCTTGACCACCGCGATGATGTCGCGCAGGGCCGCGCCGTCGGGACTCGTGACGACCGCGATGCGTCGCGGATGCGCGCACACCCGGCGCTTGCGCTTGGGATCGAGCAGCCCTTCGGCCGTGAGGCGCTTGATCGACTGGTCGAGCGCTTTTCGCCAGAGGCCATCGCCCGATGCCTCGAGCGCCATCACGATGAGGTGCATCTCGCCGTGCGCCGGGTACACCGACATCCTGCCTAACGCGCTGACCTGCATGCCGTCGTCGGGCGGCGCGGGAACGCGGCGGGCGTCATCGGCCCACATGACGCACCGCACGCGCGCCGAGGCATCCCGAAGCGAGAAGTACCAGTGGCCGTTCCGATGCTTCGAGAAGTTGGCCACCTCGCCGCGAACCCAGAGCGGCGGGAACGCGCCTTCCACGATGTCCTTCGCGGTGCGCGTGAGCGTCGACACGCTGATGGCGCGCTCGGGCGACCCGCCATCGCCGACGTTCGGCGGATCCTCGCGCGTCCGCGCCGCGTGCCGCCGCAGCGGTGCGCCCGGCGCGTCGAAGAGGTCGGGCGCGTCCGGCGGCGCCGCGCGCCGCGGACTCGGCTTGGTCACGCCAACCGCTCCGCCGCGCGCACCGTGTTTCGCAGCAGCAGCGCGATGGTCATGGGTCCCACGCCGCCCGGTACGGGCGTGATGAGCGACGCCACTTCCCGCGCGCTCTCGAAATCCACGTCACCCACGAGGCGGTATCCGCTCCTGGCCGAGGCATCGGCCACGCGGTTGATGCCGACGTCGATCACCACCGCTCCGGGCCGGATCATCTCGCCGGTGACCATCCGCGGGCGGCCCGCCGCCACGATGAGGATGTCGGCGCGCCGCGTGTGCGCCGCGAGATCGCGCGTCGCGCTGTGGCAGACGGTGACAGTCGCGTTGGCGCCGGCCGCGTTCTGCAGCATGAGCGCCATCATCGGCTTGCCGACGATGTTGCTCCGCCCAACCACGACGCACTCGGCACCGCGTGTCTCGACGCCGCTGCGCACGAGCAGCTCCTGCACGCCGGCCGGCGTGCACGGCACGAAGCCGTCGCGCTCCCCGATCAGGTTCTTCCCCACGTTCACCGGATGGAACCCGTCGACGTCCTTGTCGGGGCGGATGCGCCTCACGATCGCGTCGGCGTCGATCTGTTTGGGGAGCGGCATCTGCACCAGGATCCCGTGCACCAATGGATCGGCGTTGAGGGCATCCACCTGCGCGAGGAGCGTGGCCTGCATCGTGTCCGCGGGTAACCGAATGGTGACGCTGTGCATGCCGGCTTCGTCGGTCGCCTTGCCCTTGCTGCGTACGTACACGGCGCTCGCCGGGTCGTCGCCCACGAGTACGACCGTTAGGCCCGGAACGATGCCGCGTTGAGCCAGCCGTTGCACGTCGCACGCCACCTCGTCGCGGATCTGACGCGCGATCGCGACGCCGTCGATCAACTCAGCGGGCAAAGTCCACCGCCCGCTGCTCGCGGATCACCACCACTTTGATCTGCCCCGGATACTGCAATTCGCCCTCGATGCGACGCGCGATTTCCTCGCTCAACGAGGTCATCCGCGTGTCGTCCACGTCGTCGGGATTCACGATCACACGAATCTCGCGCCCCGCTTGAATCGCGAAGACCTTGTCGACGCCGGTATAGCTCGCGGCGATCCGCTCCAGTCCCTCGAGGCGCTTCACGTAGGTCTCGAATGCTTCGCGACGCGCGCCCGGGCGCGAGCCCGAGATGGCGTCCGCCGCCTGCACGAGCACCGACACCTCGCTCTCGTGCGGCACGTCATCGTGGTGCGCCGCGATGCAATTCACCACCAGCGGATGCTCGCCGTACTTGGTCGCCACTTCGACGCCAAGCTGCACGTGCGTGCCCTCGTGCTCGTGCGTGAGCACCTTGCCCACATCGTGCAACAGCGCGCCGCGCTTGGCCATCGTCGCGTCGAGACCGAGCTCTCCGGCCATGATACCGGCCAGGTGCGCCACTTCCTTGGAATGTTGCAGGATGTTCTGCCCGTAGCTCGTGCGATAGTGCATGCGCCCGACGAGCTTCACGAGCTCTGCGTGCAGTCCGTGTGCGCCGACTTCGTACGCCGCCTGCTCGCCCATTTCCTGGATCGCCGCTTCGACTTCCTTGCGCGACTTGGCCACCACTTCTTCGATGCGGCCCGGATGGATGCGCCCGTCGGCCACCAGCTTCTGCAGCGCCAATCGCGCGACTTCGCGTCGCACCGGATCGAAGCACGACACCACTACCGTGTCCGGCGTGTCGTCGATGATCACGTCGACGCCCGTGGCGAGCTCGAACGCGCGGATGTTGCGACCCTCGCGTCCGATGATCCGGCCTTTCATTTCGTCGTTGGGCAGCGACACCGACGACACGCTGATTTCGGACGTGTGCTCGGCGGCAATGCGCTGCACGGCGAGCGCGACGATTTTCTTCGCCTCGCGCTCGGCGTTTCTTCGCGCGGACTCGCGAATCTCCCGGACAGTGTTTGCCGCCTCGGCCTGTGCTTCCTCGGCAAGACGGCTCATCAATTCCGCTTTCGCATCACGCGCGGACATACCGGCCAACTGCTCGAGACGTCGTCGCTCTTCGGCGACGAGCTTGTCGAGCTCGCTTTCCCGCTCCGTCACGATCTTCTCGCGTCGCCCGAGATCGCTACCGCGGCGGCCGAGCTCCTTCTCGCGCTGATCGAGGATATCGTACTTGCGATCGAGACCGGTTTCGCGCTCCTGCATTCGCCGCTCGGCGCGCTCGAGCTCTTCGCGGCGCTTGCCGGCGTCGACCTCCCAGGTCTCGCGCAATTTGATCGTCTCTTCCTTGCCGGCGACGATCGCAGATTTTCTCAGGGTGTCGGCTTCGCGTCGCGCTTCATCGGTGATGCGCGTTGCCGTTTCTTCGGCCGTCGACTTGGCAGCTACTAACGCGCGCTTCTCAGCGGCGCGCCCCGCGACTCGTCCGAGTACAAAAAAAACCGCGACGGCGAGGATGAGCACTACGCCAAACGCGGCATACAGCGCGGTTACGTTCATTGGATCTATGCTCCAACGCGACGCACGCGTCACGCGATCGTGGAAATGCCCCGGGTCGTCGCGGCCAATGGCGTAGCGAGTGTCGGCCCAGCACCGACGTGGGGTGCGAGGCGGACGACGCTAACTGCAACCGGCACATGCGACTAGGAGAAAACCCTTGAGGACTCACACAAACTACGCGCCCCAGGTGGGCTCTAGCAAGTGGGTAAGGCGGACAAATCAGGACACAACCGGACACGGCCGGAGACGACCAGAGCTAACGGTCAGGTCCGGCCGTGTCCGGCCGTGCCCCGGCTTTGTCCGCCCTAGCCTCCGGTCTTGTCCGGCTGTCCTGATTTGTCCGCCCTCACCTTTTCTGCGGTGGAAGCATGCGCCGCACTTCCGATGAAATATTGCGCATCCGCTCGGCGAGCTCCTCGGGGCCCTGGCGTGACTTGAACAACTCGGACGTGATCTGCATGGCCGCCAGTATGGCTGCCTTGTGCGATTCGACGACGACACCGGCGTTCATGAGTGCTCGAATGGTCGCGTCGACGTGCTCGGCCACGGCGCGCGTGTGGTCGGGCGTCTCATCGCTGCGAATCGCGTACTCCTCGCCCAGAATTGTCACTTTCACGGTCGACTTGTGGGCGACACTCATCGGTCTGCTCCGAGTTCGTGTTGCTGCCTGAGGAACCGCAGACGGTCCAGGAGTTGTTTGGTGCGCTGCTGCGCGCCATCGAGACGCCGCCTCAGCTCTTCGTTTTCCCGTTCCAGTTCCGAACGAGCGCCCGACTTTGTGCCGCCGCCCGATCCGTTGCTGAACGTCCGCAAACGCGACTCCGCTTCGTGCGCCCGGCGTCGCCACGACGCCATTTCTTCGGCCAGCGCGTGGATGAGCTGCTCCAGCTCCTGAAACGCGGCGAGATCAGGACGTTCGTTGTCGGACACCGAGTTCTCCTTCGAGAGTACGCAGGAGCTTTTCGCGACGACCTGCTACCTCCTTGTCACGTAGAGTGCGCTCCGGATGACGGAACGTCAATCGCCACGCGAGGCTGCGGAATCCGTTGGGCACTGCTTCGCCGCGATATTCGTCGAACAAGGTCACATGCTCGAGCAGGTCGCCGCTCGCGGCGCGAATCACTTCTTCGACGCGAGCCGCCGGCATGTCGTTCGGCACAACGAGGGCCAGGTCGAATTCGGCGGCTGGTGTGTCCGGCAGCGCGCGATACTGCACGTGGTGCTGCGTGGCTGCAGCCGGCCTCGCTTCGTACCTCGCCGCGCCCGGCTGCGCGACGAAGCCGGACGGAACCGTGAGCAGCGTGACCTCGACGCCGAACGCGGGCGCCGCCCACACTGGTGCATCGAGTGTGACGCGACGAACGCCGCCACGGCGCGCTCCGTCGACGACGATGGACCAGAGCCAATCGCCTTCGCCCTCGGGCCCGAGCGCAATCTGGGCCGACGGATACGCCGCCGACGCGATTTCCTCGGCGAGCCCCTTGGCATCCCATTCGTCGAAGTCGGGTGGACGAGTCTCGGTCCAATGCGGCGGCCGGCGATGTCCCATGACAATGAGTGCGGCGCGGAGCTCCTCCAACGGCAGCGTGTCGGCCGACGGTAAGAACACCGCGCCGATCTCGAACAGCCGCACGTCGCGCTGCATGCGCGCCAGATTGTATTCGGCGCGGCGGGCGAGTGTGTCGAGAAGGTCGCGTCGGAGATGCGCCTCGTTTTCCGACAACGGATTCGCGACGCGCACGAAGCCGATGTCAGCGCCTTTCACGAACGGTAAGGGACGCGCCTCGAGCAGACCGCGCGCGACCAGCGCATCACGCACGCGACGCGATACAATCTCGAGCGATGACTCGGGGACCGTGCCCGGTCTGAAGGGACGCAGCTCGCTCGAGAACGTGTCGTAGCCGCGGCGACGGGCGACTTCTTCCACGAGGTCGACTTCGCGCACGACATCCGGGCGCCACGAGGGCACCGTGACCTCGAGCGTCCCGGGGCGCGCCTCGACCTCAAAGCCTAACGGAGTGAGGAGGCCCGCGATCTCGTTCTGCGGCACCGCATCACCGAGCACGGCGGCGACGCGCGCCGGCCGGAGGGATACGGTGCGCGGGACGTGCGGCGACGGGTAGAGATCGCCGGGCGCGCCATCCACGCGGCCGGCGGCGACGGCGGCCACGATCTCGATGACGCGGGCGAGCGCACGCGGCGGCAGCTCGATGTCCACGTGTCTCTCGAAGCGGTAGCTCGCATCGGTGGACAGGTTGAGCGCGCGCCGCGCCCGACGCACGCGCACCGGATCGAAGTGCGCGACTTCGATGAAGATCGCGGTCGTCTGCGCCGTCACTTCGCTCTCAGCTCCGCCCATGACGCCGGCCACTGCCTGCGCGCGGTCGTGGTCGGCAATCACGGTGGTGTTGGCGTCGAGCGTGCGCGACACGCCGTCGAGCGTGACGATCTGCTCGCCGGCCCGCGCTCGGCGCACGACGATCTCGCGTCCGCCTAACTCTGCCACGTCGAACGCGTGCACCGGTTGGCCGAGCTCGTGGAGCACGTAGTTGGTCGCGTCGACGACGTTGTTGATGGACCGGCCGCCCACGGCGACGATCCGCTCGGCGAGCCAGGCGGGGCTCGGTCCCACGGCGATGTCGCGCATCACCGCGCCCATGTACCGGGGACACCCATCGGCATCCTCGAGGCGTACGCGCACGCCGCCCACCTGAATCTCGCTCCCGGCGCGCGCGGCCGGAGCACGCGTGGCGGGCAGCGCGCCGGGCACCGGCGGCAGGCGCATCTGCGCGCCGACCGCCGCCGCGAGCTCGCGCGCCAGCCCGGCGTGCGACAGGAGGTCCGGCCGGTTGGGCGTGACGTCGATCACCAGGCGCGTGTCGCCTAACGGAATAGCGTCGAGCAGCGGCGTGCCGGGCGGCGCGCTCGTGTCGAGCTCGAGGATCCCCTCGTGATTGTCGCCCAACGCGAGCTCGCGCGCCGAGCACAACATGCCGTTGGAGACCGCCCCGCGAATCTTGCGACGCTCGAGCACCAGGCCGCCGGGGAGCGTGGTCCCCACGGGCGCGAAGGGATACACGCCGCCCGCCTTTACGTTAGGCGCGCCGCACACCACGTCGAGCAGCGCGTCGCGGCCCGCGTCCACTTTGGTCACCCACAGGTGGTCCGAGTCGGGGTGCCGCGCTGCTTCGACGACGCGTCCGATCACGATGCCGGTCAGGTCGTCGCGCAGGCGCACCATCTCATCCACCGTGCAACAGTGCGCGGTGATGAGCTCGCGCATGCGCTCGGCGGAGAGCGGAACGGTGAGGAGCGATTCCAGCCAGGCGTGTGACGCGTTCATGTCGCGAACTGTTCGAGGAAGCGGACATCCGAGTCGTAGAGGAACCGGATGTCGGGGATACCGTAGCGCAGATCGGCAATGCGTCCCGGTCCCATGCCGAACGCCCAACCCGTGTACGTCTCCGAATCCACACCGGCCGATTCGAGCACCGCGGGATGGATCATCCCCGAACCCAGGATCTCCATCCATCCGGTGCCTTTGCACGCGGCGCAGCCCGATCCGCCGCAGATCGTGCAGCGCACGTCCATTTCCGCCGACGGTTCGGTGAACGGAAAGTAGCTCGGCCGGAAGCGCGTCTCGGTTGTGCCGAAGAAGCGCGTGGCGAAATGCGTGAGTGTCGCCTTGAGGTCGACGAAGCTCACGCCTTCATCCACCGCCATGCCTTCGATCTGCATGAACACGGGCGCGTGCGACGCGTCGAAGAAGTCGCGGCGGAACGCGTTGCCCGGCGCCAGAATGCGAATGGGCGGCGGATACGATTGCAGCGTGCGCACCTGGACCGGCGACGTGTGTGTACGCAGGAGCGCGCCCTTGGCCAGGTAGAGCGTGTCGTGCAGGTCCATGGCCGGGTGTTCGGGCGGAAAGTTGAGGGCGCCGAAATTGTACCAATCGTGTTCGGCCTCGGGACCGGTGGCAACGGTGAACGACAACTCGCGAAAGATTTCGACGATCTCTTCGACGACCAGGGTGACGGGGTGCTTGGCGCCGCGCCCCCGGTGGCGCGGCGGCATGGTGCGGTCGAGCGGGGGCGCGGCCGGCGCGGGCGCGGCGAGCGCGGCGCGCCGGTCGTCGAGCGCCGCCTCGATGGCCGTCTTGAGGCGGTTGACGGCGGCGCCGGCATCGCGGCGCGCGTCCGCGGGCAGACCGGGCAGGGCGCGCATGAGTTCCGTTAGGCGGCCGCTCTTGCGGCCGAGGAGCGCGGTGCGCGCCGCCTCGAGCGCGGCCGGCGTGCCGGCGGCATCGACGTGCGCGCGGGATGTCGATTCGAGCGACGCAACCGCCGCCAGGAATTCGTCGAGCGTCATGTCGGGATCGTGAGTGGATGACAACAACGCGGCGGCGAAAGCCGAGCACTGGCCTTCGCCGCCGAGAGCAGCCTGGAGCGTGTGAGCGAAGACGGCCGACCGCCTCGCTCCCGACTCGACCGCGAGCCGTTAGGCCGCGGAGAGCGCCGCCCGCGCCTTCTCGGCGAGGACGGTAAACGCCGCTGGATCGTGCACGGCGAGGTCGGCGAGAATCTTCCGGTCGACCTCGATGCCGGCCTTCTTGAGGCCGTCCATGAATACGCTATAGCTCATGTCGTTCTGGTGCGCCGCGGCGTTGATGCGGACGATCCAGAGGCGACGGAACTCGCGCTTCTTGTTGCGGCGGTCGCGGTACGCGTACTTCCAGCCGCGCTCGACGTTTTCCTTCGCCGCTTTCCAGAGTTTGCTGCGCGCGCCGAATGCGCCGCGCGCGTGCTCCATGACCTGCTTTTTGCGCTTGAGCCGCGTGACGTTCGACTTGACCCGAGGCATTGGGGATCTCCTTAGGCCTGAATGAGGCGCTTGATGCGCTTGGCGTCACCGGTCGTCGCGATGAGGCCGGCGCGGCGGAGTCTGCGCTTCCGCTTGGACGTTTTCTTGGTGAGGATGTGGCTCTTGTACGCTTTGTAGCGCCGGACCTTGCCCGATCCGGTCGTCCTGAAGCGTTTGGCCGCACCGCGGTGCGTCTTCATCTTCGGCATGGTCAGTCGATCCGTGTCACTTGGGAGCGAGAATCATGGTCATGTTCTTGCCCTCGAGCTTGGCGTCGGTTTCGATTTTCCCGATGTCCGACAGCTCGTTGGACACGCGGTCGAGAACCTCTTTGCCTAACTCGGGGTGCGCGACCTGCCGGCCGCGGAACATCATGGTCACTTTCACTTTGTTGCCGTCGGCCAGGAATCGCCGCGCGTGCCGCGTCTTGGTATCGAAGTCGTGGTCGTCGATGCCGGGCCGGTATTTCACCTCTTTGAGGTGAATCACGTGCTGCTTCTTCTTGGCTTGGCGGGCCATCTTGGCTTGCTCGAACTTGAACTTCCCGTAATCCATGATGCGGACCACGGGCGGCCGGGCCAACGGGGCGACTTCCACGAGATCGAGTCCTTGCGCTTCCGCCTGCGCGAGGGCCGTCTCCAAATCCAGGATGCCTAACTGAGAGCCATCGGGCGCGATGACCCGCAGGGGGCTGATGCGGATCTGCCGGTTGACGCGGACGCGTTTCGTGCTGTCCTGTATGGGCGAAATTCCTCCTAGCGTGAGAAAAAAAATCGCGGACGCCTCTCCGGAGTCCGCGATGCCCGACGGCCGCCTGATCCCGGGCGGCGTCTCGTGCACTGAACTCCTGCAGCACACCTCGTGCAAATATCTCACGAGGGCCGGAGGGTGAGAGCGGTCAGACCGCTCTGCTTACCTGATTGTCACGACACAATTTATCTGCGCCCAGGCGGGCAGTCAATGATCCGTCATTCGTTGTTCGTTTTGTGCTTTCCTACCGTGCTCCGTTGTCGTTGTTCGTGACCAATGCGTCGAGCGCAACATGAGCCGCCACGGCCGTCGCCGGATGACGAACACCGAACGACGGACCACGGGTAGGAAAGCACAAAACGAACAACGAATGACGGACGGTTTCGCGAAAACAGTTTCGACGAAGCCTGCCCTCCTACACGGGCTCGGGCGCGAAGCCGTATGCCTTCCCATCATGGACGATGCGGCCCCACGCCTGGAACGCGTCGTGCTCGAACACCGCGAGCCAGCCCTCCGCTTCCATGCGCAGCAGAATACGGCGCTTCGTCTCCAGCGTCACGAGCGGGTCGACGTCGTACCCCATGATCCATGGCAGCGGCAGGTGCGTCGTGGTCGGGACCAGGTCGCCTAAATAGAGCGCGGTCTCGCCGCGCGATCTGAGCAGCACCGACTGGTGGAACGGCACATGACCCGGCGTCGGCAGCACTGTGATGCCGGGTACAATCTCGCGCTCGCCTTCCACGAAATCCAGCCGGCCCGCCTCGCGGAGCGGCTCGAAGTTGTGCGCGAAGTAGCTGGCCGCGGTCCGCTCATTGAGGTGCGTCGCGAACTGGTACTCGCCCCGCTGCACGACGTACCGTGCGTTGGGCATCGACGGACGGATCGTACCGTCTGTGTCGCGATACGTGTTGCCGCCGGCGTGGTCGAAGTGCAGGTGCGTGTTGATCACGATCGATATGTCTTCCGGACGATGTCCCGCGGCGCGGATGCCATCTTCGAGCGCCGTCGGTCCCATGGTCCCGGCGTTCTCGATTCCGTAAATGCCGTAGAACCGCTCGGTCTCTTTGTTGCCGGCGCCGGTGTCGATCAGCACGAGCCCTGTATCGTGCTCGACTAACAGACAGCGCATGCCCATCGGAATGCGATTGCGCTCGTCGGCCGGGAGGCGTTTCTCCCAGAGTGGCTTGGGCACCACGCCGAACATGGCGCCGCCATCGAGCTTGAGTGGACCGGCCTGGATCGCGTGCACCGTCCACGCGCCGATGGTCCGCTTGAGTACCTGTGGTGTGCTCATGATGGATGAATACTCGCTGTCCCCTACCCTTGTCCTTCACCCCACCCGTCGGACGAGTGCGGGAATGCCGATCGGCGGCCACGGCGCCGGCGACCGCGGCGCGGCATCGCGACCAATTGCTCGAGATCGTCCCAGTGTCTGCACTCGAGCCCGCGCGCGGCGTCCAGGAGCCGTAAGAGCACGTGCGCGGTCGCGTGCGCATCGCCGCCGGCGCGGTGGCGATCGACGATCTGGATGTCGTAGTAGCGCGCGAGACTATCGAGCCGGCGGCTTCGCAGATACGGCAGCACACGCCGCGCCAGACGCACCGTGCAGAGCTTTCGCCCAACGAGACGGCGTCCGCGCGCGCGCACCAGCTCCGCACTCAGGAATCGCCAATCGAACTCGGCGTTGTGCGCGACGAACACGTGGCCCTCGAGCACGCGGAGCAGCTCGTCGCACACGTCGGCGAACACCGGTGCGTTCCGCACCATCGCGGCATCGATGTGCGTGAGCGCCGTGATCATGCGCGGGATCGGCCGCTCCGGATTCACGAGGGTCTCGAAGCGCTCGCAGATGACGCCGTTGCGCACGACGACCGCCGCGACCTCGGTAATCCGGTCGCCGTGCCAGGCACGCATACCGGTCGTCTCGGTGTCGACGACGGCGTAGCTCAGGTCGCCTAACGCTTCGCGGTGCTGCGCCGGGAGAGGGAGGTCGGCGAGAATCGCCCGCGTGGCGGCGTGCGTCGCGGCCATGGCGACACCGCGCGGTGCCAGCGCCCACTGGCCCGCTGCATCGCGCGTGAACTCGGGCCGGCCGGCGAACAGCGCGAACGCCATCTGCTCGGCCACAACGCGCGGCGCGCCGGGGAGCTGGCACACGTGCTCGATGAGCGCCACCGCATCGGCGGGACCGCTGCCTAACAACTCGCAGGCGCGGCGCGTGAGCACCGTGTCCGTGAGGCGCGTCGACACTCCCTCGACCGGCGTCATTGCCGGCTCCCGCGCGACCGCGTGACGAGGTTGGCGCTCAGGACCACGGGTCGTCGCGCTCGAGCGGCAGCGTCATGCAGCGCGGCCCACCACCGCCGCGCACGAGCTCCGCGCCCTCGAACGTGATCACCGCGCGCTCGCCGTCGCGAATGCGCTCCTGCCCCGTGAGGAAATTGACCGCGGGCACGATCTTGAATCCCATCTTCTGCAGCTCGCACAACGTCGCCTCGTTTCGCGTGTACGAGATCGCGACGCCGGGACGCGTCGTCACGAAGTTGCAACCGCTCGACCACTGTTCGCGCTCCTGCATGATGCGATGCTCGCCGCCGCAAAACACCGGCTCCATGGGCAGCCCGACGCTCTGCAGCGCGGCGAAAAGGTTCGGCATCTCGCTCATGTGCCGCTGGCCCTTGCGCCGATGCAGAATCGCCAGGCGCTCGGCGCCCACGAAGTGCGGCGGATGGATCGCCGCCAGCTCGCGGTCCAACTGCGTGAAGATCATGTCGAGGTGGATGGCCGTGTGCTCCTTAGGCATCACGACCACGATCACTTCCGTCACCGGCGTGTGCGTGAACAGCAGTTCGGACACATGATCGATAGCCGCTGGACTCGTGCGCTCGCTGAATCCCATCACGACGGTGTCGGCGCGCAGCGGATGCATGTCGCCGCCCTCGATCGTGTAGTTCTTCCGGCGCTCGGCAGCGCCGTCGTACAGAATGCCCTGGTTGGCGAGCAGCGGATGATACCGGAACAGCGCTTTCATGATCAGCTCTTCGGACCAGCGCACGCCGTAGCGCATGGACCCGATGAGAATATGGCCGCCGATCACCATCGCCGTGTCGCGTGTGAAGAACAAGTTGGGCAAGGGCGGCAGCATGTAACCCGACTCGTTGAGCGCTCTGGCCAACGGTCCCGGCTCTTCGCCTTCGCCTTCGATGAGCATCTTCACGAGCTCGTCGGGCGGCCGCTCGCCGATCTTCGAGGCTAACGGGCCGGACGGAACGACGTCGGTGGCTTCGCGGACGAGCAGGCTGCGCGCCTCGTCCAGCACTGCGACCTCGGCGAGGAGGTCGCGCACGTAGTGGACGCGCGCGAACCGCTCCAGAATGGCCACGAACCGCCGGTGCTCTCGCTCGGCGTTTTCGAGGTCGATGATGTCGTCGTAGAGGTAGTCTTCGCGATTGGCCGGCGTCACGGCGAGGAGCTCGGGCCCGGGTGTGTGGACCAGGACAGCGCGCAGCGAGCCGATCTCGGAAGTGACGTTAACAGGCATAGATAGAGCAAACTAACGCGAGCCCATGTGAAGCTGCCATAGCGCCGGTTGAGATTTCCGGCTGGCGAACAGGCGTGGTCTCCGATAACTTGTGAAGAAATTCACAAGTCCAATCCCACCCGTGAAACGGATCGCTGACTCCACGGTTCGTCGCTTGTCCATCTATTTGCGCTTCCTCGAGGACTTCGAGAAGCGGGGGATCGCGACAATCTCGAGCGACGAGCTGGCCGCCCGCGGTGGCACGACCTCGGCTCAGGTCCGGAAGGACCTGTCGTTCTTCGGGTCCTTCGGCAAGCGCGGGCTCGGGTATTCGGTGGCCGAGTTGTCGGCGCGACTCCGGCAGATCCTGGGGCTGGAGCGCGAGTGGCAGGTGGTCATCATCGGCGCCGGAAAGATCGGCGCCGCTTTGGCGCAATACCATGGATTCGCGCAGCGCGGATTCCGGATCGTGGCCGTTTACGATTCCGATCCGGCGAAGGTCGGCCGGTCTGTGGACGGACTGGTGATCCGCTCGCTCGATTCCCTGCCCGAGGAGGCGAAGCGCCATCCGCCCGACATCGCCGTGCTCGCGGTACCGGCGACGGCGGCGCAGGAGGTTGCCGACATGGTGGTCAAGTCGGGCATCCGAGCGATCCTCAATTTCGCGCCGCAGCAGCTGCAGGTGCCGGAGACCGTAGCGGTGAAAGCCGTGAACATGGCGATGGAGCTCGAAGGGCTGTCGTTCGCGCTCACCAACGGTTAGCTGCGCCGGTGCGCCTCCGTTAGGCGCACGGACGCGGTCCGTCAGTGGTACTGGGTGTGGGGGGTGGGGAAACCCCCGGCGGGCGAGGGGGTGGGGGGGGGGCCGGGCGCCGGCGCGGCACAGGGGG
>JAICLH010000270.1 GCA_025927495.1 Gemmatimonadaceae bacterium | reverse complement strand
TCGCTCCTTCACGCGCTCGCCGAATCGATGCACTGGATGTTCGTGGCGATGTTCGCCGTGACGGTCGTGCTGGTCGGCGTCGCGCTGCTGGTTCCCGACGTGACGCTCAAGCGGCGCGCCACCCCGATCGCGCAGGAGTGATGCCCGCAAGGATCACCGCACTTCCCGATTGCATGGCGCGATGACAAACAGGATCAGGTGTTCGTCTGTTCCGGACGAATGCCGCCCGGCAACGATTGATCGCGGTCGCCCTGCGCGTCCGACGCGGGAAATGGCATCCCGACGAGGTAGCTCGTCATGCTGAGAGAGCCCAGTGTCCTGCCTTCGGCGAACGGCTGTGCCGCTTCGCCGGCGGCGGCGCACACGCCGGCGATATAGGCGAGCGGCAGGAAATGCTCGCTCGT
This sequence comes from Gemmatimonadaceae bacterium, assembly GCA_025927495.1. GTDB lineage: Bacteria > Gemmatimonadota > Gemmatimonadetes > Gemmatimonadales > Gemmatimonadaceae > JADGGM01. The sequence continues at coordinate 3,050 of JAICLH010000270.1, read as the reverse complement.
CGGCACCGCGAGCGCGTGATCCGGATGTCGTTGCACTTTCTCGAGCGCAGCCGGCTCCGACGTCATGATGTCGCGGACGTGGGCATCGAAGCGTTCCGCCCAATCGAACCCCCGGTCGCCATACGACCACTCGACACGGCGCAGGTTGTGGACGACGTTGCCGCTGCCGAGGATCAGGACGCCGCGCTCGCGCAGGGGCGCCAGCCGCGCGCCGAGGTCCACGTGGTAGTCGAACGGCGCCGCGGCGTGGATCGACAGTTGCAGCACCGGAATGTCGGCGGACGGATAGAGGTGGGCGAGGACTGACCAGGTGCCATGGTCGAGTCCCCAGCTATCGTGGTCGAGGGTGACGCGCCCGGGCCCCGCGAGTTCGTCGATCTCGCGCGCCAGCGCCGGATCGCCGGGCGCCGGATAGTCGAACGCGAACAGCGCGGGCGGAAAGCCGTAGAAGTCGTGGATCACCCGCGGGCGCGCCATCGCGGTGACGGCGCTGCTCTGGATGAACCAGTGGGCGGAGATCGCCAGGATGGCGCGCGGCCTCGGCAGCGCCTTGCCGAGCTCTCGCCACGATTGGGTGAAGGCGTTGAGCTCCAGCGTATTCATCGGCGAGCCGTGCCCGATGAAGGCGGCCGGCATCGGCGCGGATGGGTCCATCGCATGCTCCTCGATTCGGTGAAGGTCGTCGGCCGCAGCGCTTGATGTTCGTATTGGCGGCGGCTTCAGCCGCGCGCCGCCGACGCCGGCTGTTCCAGCGCAGGGCGATCCCAGCGCGCCAGCGTCGCGGCGCGGCGATAGGTGCTGTCGACGAACGACGCGAGCGCGTTTTCCGGCGACGCCGCGGCGCGCACAGCCTCGTAGGGCAGGATGAACTCGCGCAACTCGGGATGGTAGTACGCGCCCTCGGGCGCAACGGCTGCCGCCGCGAGTCCCGGCGGCTCGGGCACCGCGTAGGCATAGAACGCGGGCTCGAGCACCGGCGCGCTGCCGGGCCAGAAGCCGTGGCTGATCACCTCGTGCGAGTACGCCTCGCGCTGGAATGCGGGACCATCGCGCGGGGGTGCGCGCCGCCCGGAAAAGCGGGTCACCGCGAGATCGAAGGCGCCCCAGAAGAAGTGCACCGGGCTGCACTTGCCGATGAATCCGCATCGCGTCGCCGTGAACACCTGATGCACTCGCCACATGATGTTCCACCAGCGTTCGACGTAGGCCGGATCGTAGCTGCGATGGACGGTGTCGAGATCGAACCGGATGGGCGACGCGATCTCGACCGGCATCGGCCACATGCGCGTCGGCAAGCGCATCGCGTCGAGCGTTGACGTCAGCTCCTGGTAGAAGTCCGCCACCGGCCGCGGCACAAGGGGGAGCGAGCGACGCTCGCCGTCCGCGCGCTCGATGATCAATCGATGATCGACGAAGTCGAACGAGGCGGTGAACGAGCGGTCGCCGTGCGACAGGAGGTGCGTTTGCAATCCGCGCGCGTTGCAGAGAAACGCGATGCCCCAGCAGTGGTTGAGGGGCGCGCCGTGCGCCAGCGCGACCTTGCCGACGATCTGCGTCCACATGTGCAGCGTGGCGTACGTATCCTTCCACGCGTCGTACTGAAGCGCCGGCCAGGCGTCCCGCTTCGGCCGAGTGTCGGTCACGGTGCGCGGCTCACCGCTCGCCCATGCCTTCGGCGGGCCGGGGCGCGCTGCCGCGGCGCACCTTCGCCTCGATGCGTCCCCCACCTCCGCGTCGATGCTCTTCCATTATGCGAACGCGACCGGCGCATTGCCGCTCGTCTCGTACGTCATCAGGCCGTCGAACATGCAGGTGTTGACGGGGACCTTGGGCTTGTTGACCGGGAGCTGTTGGAACGGTTGAAGTGGGCCACCTGCTCGAGAAAGTGCACGTCGTGCAGCAGCATCGGGCCGTCCGGACCGACGGTCAACGAATGGCGATCGCTCGGCGCCCGGGCCCCGCTGCCCGTCGTCGACGTCGGTTGGCCGGAATGATCATTCATGGCTTGCTCCAGGATGCCTTGCAGTGATCGATCGACGGGGTGGAATGCCCGTCATCAAATCATCTTACTCGCCGGAGGGCTCGCCGGTCGCGAGTGAGACAATTGGTGCAATGAACGGAGGTGCCGGCATGATCACCCTTCGCAAGTCGCAGGACCGCGGCTACGCCGACCACGGCTGGCTCAAGAGCTTTCATTCGTTTTCGTTCGCCGGCTATCACGATCCGCAGCACATGGGGTGGGGCAACCTGCGTGTCATCAACGAGGACCGCGTGGCGCCGGGCGCGGGGTTCGGCGAGCACGGCCACCGCGACATGGAGATCATCAGCTACGTGCTCGAAGGCGAGCTCGCGCACCGCGACAGCCTGGGCAACGTCAAGGGGATTCCGCCGGGCGACGTCCAGCGGATGAGCGCGGGGACCGGCGTCGTGCACGCCGAGTTCAACCATGCGAAGGACCGCACGACACACTTCCTGCAGATCTGGATCCTGCCCGACGTCACGGGCATTCCGCCGAGCTACGAGCAGAAGACGATTCCCGCCGCAGCGAAGCGAGGCAGGCTGCAGCTGATCGCGTCGCCGGCCGATTCCCGCGACGCGGTGCGCATCCATGCGGACGCCCGCGTGCATGCCGGCCTCTTCGACGGCGCCGAGACGGCGACGTTGTCGCTCGATCCCGCGCGCAAGGGCTACGTGCACTTGGTGCGCGGGAAGCTCGAAGTCAATGGCCATCGACTCACGGCCGGCGACGCGTCATTGCTGCAGGACGAAAACAGGATCGAGCTCGCCAACGGCGCCGGTGCGGAGGTACTGGTGTTCGATCTCGCGCCGTAGGACGCTGCGTAGCGCCACGGTGAAGCGGCCGACCGCGTGACGCCGCCCGACTTCGAGGGCCCTCTCCACGTACGCCCGACGTCAGGCCACGAGCCCGGCCGCATGCCCGGATGCCCACGCCCACTGGAAGTTGTAGCCGCCGAGCCAGCCCGTCACGTCGACGGCTTCGCCCACGAAGTAGAGGCCCGGCACAGTGATCGAGGCCATCGTCTTCGACG
>JAICLH010000222.1 GCA_025927495.1 Gemmatimonadaceae bacterium | reverse complement strand
GGTCGCCGAACGCGACGGCTGCGATCCCGTTAGCAACGGCCCGTTCGCACACAGCTCGCATGCGCGATTCGTATTCTTCGTTGGAGCACGGCCACGGCAGGTCCACTTCCCAAAGCGGAAGGTGGGTGCGTTCGGCCTGAGCGCGCACCAGGTCGCGACGCACCGCGTGCATCGCCACGCGATCCGCGGCGGAATTGAACGTGGTGAGCAGCGCGGTGACCTCGACATCCGTGCGTTGACGGAGGACGTGCAAGGTCCAGGCGCTGTCTTTCCCGCTGCTCCAGGAGAGCAGGACGTGCTTCACGACCCGTCGCGATCCAGCCAGCGCCACCACGTCCCGTGTGACGGTTCGGCGACGCACACGCCGTGGAGCATCTCGGCCACCATCTCGGCCGTACGAGACACCGTCATCCCGGAGCGATTGAAGAATCGATTGCCGTCCGCGATCGCGACGGATCCGTCGCGCACGGCGCGCAGATCGCGCCAACCCGGATAGGATTCGAGCACTTCGCGCTCGGCGAGCGCGCGCTCGAGAGGAAACCCGCACGGCGCGACGATCACGACGTCCGGGTCGGCGGCGCGCACGCAATCGAACGTCGTCGCCGCCGAGTAGTCGCCGGGGTGGGCGAGGAGCGGTGTGCCGCCGGCCGCCGTCACCACTTCCGGCATCCAGTTGCCCATGACGAACAACGGATCGGTCCATTCGAGCAGCGCCACGTTAGGCCGATGGCGCTGCGCGGTGGCCGCGCGCACGGCGTCGAATCGCGCACGCTCTGCGGCGACGACCTCCCGACCTCTCTCCGTTAGGCCGAGCCGCTCGGCGACGGCGAGGATGCTGCCGGCGATGTCGTCCAGCGAGAACGCCGAGAGCGCGACCATCTGGCCCGGGTCGAGGCACCCGCCGTCGCGCGTCACGTCGTTAGGCGTGACGGCGCAGACCTCGCAATGCGTCTGCGCGATCACCACGTCGGGCTCGAGGTCGCGGATGAGGTCGGTGTGGATGTGATAGAGCGGCTCGCCGGCGTGCATCCGGCGGCGCACTTCGGCGTCGATCGCGCGGCTGGACACGGAGACGTCGAAGGCGGGCGAGCTGCACGCCGGCAGCGCGCGCACCCACTCGGGGTTGTCGCACTCGTGCGAGCGACCCACCAGCATGTCGCCGGCGTCGAGCGCGCAGACGATCTCGGTTCCGCTGGCGAGGAGAGACACGACCCGCATGCGTTCAACCTATCGCCGCCGCTTGGCCTCCGGCAGTGCGCGTACGGATGATCGGAATTCTGGTCGTTGCACGCATAGCGATACACAGACCGCAGTGTCTGCCACCGTCCCGACTTTTCGCACGGAGGATCGCCATGCGCCGCCCATCACGAACTACGTCTTTGTTTGCCGCCGCACTCGTCGCCGGAGCTCTGACGGCGTGCACGGGCAGCTCGCTCGACGGCAAGTATTACAACAGCGCGAGCGGCGAGTTCGCCATGGAATTGTCGCACGGAAAGGTGCTGGCGATGCAGGGACAGCCCGGCAGCCAGATGACGTACGAGGTTCGCGCGGACAGCTTGATCCTGCACGATCCGCAGCATGGCTTGGCCGATCAGATGACGTTCCAGATCCAGCGCGATGGTTCGCTGAGCCTCGGGATACTCGGCACGTTGACCAAGAAACATTGAGGGCGGACAGAACAGGAGGGCCGCCTTCTAGGGATGGTACGTCTTCTCCGTGTGCCCTTGCAACTGCGACCGATAGAAATACACCGGCCGCAGTGATCCCGACGCGTACCGCTCCGCTTGGTCGCCGAAGTGGGGCGACGTCGGGTCGCCGCTCTCGCCGCCCGCGGTGATCGCCTTCGCGCGCACGCTGTCGCCGAACTCCACCACCGCGACGAAGCTGTTGCCGGCCGTGCCGTACCACTTCTTCGTGCCCGGATACGGGCGCGCCGAGAATGCCGCAAGGGATCCCCAGCGCGAGTACGTGAAGGGCACCGGGATGCTCGGCTTCGAGTCGTCGAAGTGCTGCACGATATCGCCGTTGTTGCGCTGATACCGATTGATCTCGCCCCACGGCGTGCGCCACGAACCGAACTGCGAGGTGAGGCTGTCGGTGGCCACGGCCAACGCCAGTAGCCGCTCGCGATCGCTGGCGCCGCTTACCATGTAGTCATCCACGCGCGCATTCGCCTGCCGGGCCTCGTCCCGCACCATCTCGCCTAACGTAGTGCCCCAGTACACGGCGAGTGCAGTCGGCACCGACGTCGCCGACCAGCGGTAGTTCCACGAGCGGAGGGAATCCATCTGCGGCGCGAGCTTCGCCTTGAGCGAGTCCGACGGCGGCAGGTTGCCGTACGCTTTGACTAACGGAGGCAGGAGCTCGGCGAAGCCGGTGAGATAGGGGTCGTAGGCCGCCTTGATGAGCGTGTCGACCGCGAAGTCCTTGCGGTTCTCGAGCACGCGAATCGCGTGCAGGCCACGGAACGATTCCCCGCCCGTCTCGACGTACGGCGGATAATCCGACCGCTTGGGACTGCTCGGTCCTGCCGCCGACCAGGGCCAGTTGTTGCTGTTGTAGAGCCACCCGCTCGCCGGATTCAACAGGTGCGGCGTCTGATCCACCGACAACAGACCGTGCCAATCGGTAGCGGTGTCGCTGCCGTCAACCGGTTTCGTCCAGTCGAACTTCGGATTGCGGCGCGGGATGAAGTTCGCATGGAAGTAGGCGATGTCTCCGTCGGCGTCGGCGAAGATCGTGTTGTTCGTCGAGTTGGTGTGCAGCTGCATCGTCTTGAGAAAATCCTTGTACGACAGCGCCTTCGTACGCGTGTACGACTGGATGAGCGCCTTCATCGGCTCGTTCATCATGTCGATGCTCACCCACTTATCGCCGATCTTCCTAACGATGGGGCCGTGGCGCGTGCGATATACCGTAAACACCTTCTTCGCCATCCCGGTGTCCGTCTTGTACGGCACCGTGATGCGTGACATCGTCATCGGGTATTCCTTCCCGCCGTACAGATAGTAGTAGCGGCCGCCCTTCTGTGAGACGGTCTCCAGGTACTCGTCCTTGTCGTCCGCGTTGCTGCTCGTGTGCATCCAACCGGTGCGCGTGTTGAATCCCTGGTACACGAAGAATTGACCCCACGTCACCGCGCCGTAGGCATCCAGGCCTTCTTCGCTCACCATCTGTAACTCGGCGCGGAAGAAGAACGACGTGTGCGGGTTGATGAGCAGCAGCGCGTGATGATCCAGCGTGTTGGACGGCGCGACTGCCATTCCGTTAGACCCGCCGGGTTCCGGCGGCGCACCGTCACCGTCGCTCACGTTCTTGGTTTCATCGTCACCAACTTCTTTCCCGTAAAACGCGGCGAGCTGCTTGAGGCTCACGTCCTCGATGTCGCCACCGATGCTGCCTTCGCTGAACGACAGCGCCATCCACGGCTCGAAGCGAGTGATGACGCGCGGTTTCACCCGCGGATGCGTGAACAGAAAGTAGTTGAGTCCGTCCGCCCACGCGTTCATGAGCGTCTTGAGCCACGCCGGACTTGCACGGTATTTCGCGCGCAGCGTGTCCGGATCGATGAACATTTTCATCCGGAGATCCTGATAGATCGCGCGCTCTCCCTCGCCTTCCGCGAGACGACCCATTGCGTTGATGAAGTTCGTCTCCACGCGGTTGAAGTCGTCTTCGGACTGTGCGTAGATCATCCCGAACACCGCATCGGCGTCGGTTTTCCCGTACACGTGCGGAATGCCCCAGTTGTCGCGGATGATCGTGACGCGTTGGGCTTCCTGTTTCCATCGAGCGATGTCGGCGCTGTTCGGCGCCTGGGAGGATGCTGTTGCGCAAGCGGCGACGATCCACGCGATGGACAGAGCGACAGCAAGCGGTTTCATCGGCGTCTACGGGTTGATCGGCTTCACGCGCTTGCCCCACGTCGGAGACGGCGGCTCCTGCGTTGCCCGCACCACCGGGTGCTGCTGCAACTCCTGCATCGCTTCGGCCACCGCGCGCTCGAGCTGCGCGTCGTGTCCCGCCGCGATGTCCTTGGGCCAATCCTCGACTTCGATGTTGGGCGAGATGCCCTCGTTCTCGACCGCCCACTTGTCGTCCGCGGCGAAAAATCCGCCGCGCGGCGCGAACATGATGCCGCCATCGACGAAGGTCGGCGTGTCCCAGATGCCCACGAGACCACCCCACGTGCGCTCGCCCACCAGCTGACCCACCTTCCGATACTTGAACATGTACGGCATCAGGTCGCCGCCCGACCCGGACATTTCGTTGATGATCATCACCTTGGGTCCCCAGATCCCTGCGGCCGGACTGGTGAACGGATACCGGTCGCCAACGGGATTGTTGAAGTACCCGTCGAACGTGCGCTGCAGGACGTCGATGATGTAGTCGGCCGCCGATCCGCCGCCGTTGTACCGTTCGTCGATGATCGCGCCCTTCCGATCCTGCTGCGCGAAGTAGTAGCGGTTGAAGCTGTTGTACCCGCCTTGGGCTGTGTTAGGCAGGTGCACGTACGCCAGCTGGCCGTGCGAGAGCGAGTCCACGAGGTGGCGGTTGTGTTCCACCCACGCGCGCGCGCGCAGGCCTGCATCGCTCGCCACCGGAATCACCGTCACACGCCGCGCACCATCCATCGCGGGCTTCGAGTTGACCGTGATCATCGTCTGGTGATTCGCGGTGCCATCGAACAGCCGGTAGACGTTGTCCGGTGCGCGCAGGTCCTGGCCGTTCACGGCGAGCAGATAGTCGCCCACGCGCACGTTGACGCCCGGGGCGGTGAGCGGCGCGTGCAAATCCGGATTCCAGCTGTCCGTGCCGTAGATCCTGGTGATCTTGTAGCGCCCGTTCTCCACCTCGAAGTCCGCGCCTAACAGACCGACGGGCGGCTGCATCTCGCCCGGCATGTCGCCGCCGCGCACGAACGAGTGGCCGATGGCGATCTCCGATCCCATCATGTCCAACAGATAGTTGAGATCGTCGCGGTGCTTCACGTAGGGCAGCAGCTGCCCGTACATCTGCTTGTCCTTCACCCAATCGGTGCCTTGCAGATTCTTCACGTAGATGTAATCGCGCTGGTTGCGCCATCCTTCGTCGAAGATCTGCTTGAACTCCGCCGACGGGTTCACGAGCATGCGCAGTTGCGCATTGAGCTTGCCTTTGTCCTTCGGCGGCGCATCGTGCGACGTCGCATCCACGAGGAAGAGACTGACCTCGGGACCCGGCGTCTGGTACAACAGCTTCTTCCCGTCCTCGCTCACGAAATAATCGGCGACGTTCTGCACGAACGGCATCGCCTTCCGTTCCTTGAGATCGTAGCGGTGCACCGTGCCGCCGATGAATCGCTGTTCGTTGGTCCCCGTCTCCGGAATGTTCTCCATGAAGAACACGGTACCCGGCACGCCGCTGCGCAGCTCGCCGTAGTCGCGCTCGGCGATCTCGGACACCGGCACCACGCGCTGCAACAGCCCATCGAAATCGATCTCGACGTGGCGCCGCGGCGTCAGCATCGCCTTGAGCGAATCGGGCGGGATGCGCTTGGCCGTCGTCGTGTCTGTCGTCGTGTCCGTTCGCGCCGGACGCTGCGGACGCTGGCGCGGCGGGAGCGGCGGCTGGCCGGGTGTCTGCTCCTGCGGCACGCCCAAATCCTCATCGCTCTCCGGCAGGAGCGGCGACGGATCGTTCTTCGACAGCACGGCGAGGTAGAGCGCCTTGGTCTCCGTGTGGCCGTAGCTCGACATGTCCAGCCACCCTGAGCCTAACGCAAGGTCCGTGGACGCGAAGAACCAGAGATACTTGCCGCTCGCGTCCCACGCCGGCCACGTCGCGTCGGCGAGTCCGTCGGTGATCTGGTGCGTCTGGCCGGTTTGCGTGTCGTACACGAAGATCGCGCGATAGAGCGACTTGAGCCGCCTCACGTACGCGATCCATCGCGAGTCCGGACTCCACGTGGGGTTGAGCGAGCGCTCGGGCACCATCCATGGATCGCGGCCGACCATCTTCGCCTTGCCGCTCTCGACGTCGACGACCCAGATTCTCAGATTGGTGTCGCTGAACAGAATCTTCTTCGAGTCGGGCGACCACGACGGTGTGTAGTAGTGCGTCGGG
>JAICLH010000192.1 GCA_025927495.1 Gemmatimonadaceae bacterium | reverse complement strand
TACGAACGGGCACTCGCACGGGCTCCTGGTGGAAAGGCACGACACGGTGCGGTAAGCGTCGCCGCCAAGGACGACGCTCGCGTCGACTCGTGTACGCAAGCCTGGTCGTTCCCGCGTCGTTACCTTGGGATCACGTGCAGCAACATGGCGGCATGGAATTCATATTTGCCAGAGCGGTCGATCTCGAGTCTGAGGTCCCCCGGCGCGTCGGGGGTGAGCTCGAAGTCGGCCGTCTCGCCGCTCGAGACTCTCGTGTGGCTCGGCCGAAGCGTTGCCTGCTGCGGCGGTAGCGTGAAGCCGTCCTTCGCGACGGCGCGCCACGCCAGCACCGACGAGTCGCGCACGAGGCGTACCTGCAGGTTCTGTTGGTAGATCGCGATGTCGGCCAGGCGGATTCGATACGTCGAACCGACACGCAGCTTCCGCGGTGGTGGCGACGCCGTACCGTTGACGCGGAGGGTGGCGTGAGGGCCGTCGGAGACCATCACCAGCAGCTCGCGCTCGGCGTCCCATTTCTCGCCAGGCTCCAGGACGATGAGCGGTCCGACGAGGCCACCGTATTGCTGGCGCATGTCGTTGAAATGCGTGTGATACATGAAGGTGCCCGCGCGTTTCGGCGTGATGTGCGCCTCGAAGGTCGACTCGGGACGAATGGCCGGCTCCGTGTGACCGGCGCTGCCGCTCCACCCCGCGACGCCATCGTAATAGCTCTCCAATTCGATGCCGTGCCAGTGCACCGAGGTCGGCTCGGGCGTTCGATTGACGACCGCGATGCTCGTCGGCTCGCCACGCGTGAGAAGGAGCACGGGCCCCGGACTTTCGACCGAGTCGCGCGGCGGCTCGCTTCCGCGTTGCAGCACGTAGCCCCAGCGGCGGGCTGAATCGCGTGCGGTCGAATCGGACTGCACGTAGAGCCGGAGCCGTTTCGCCGGGTGCCAGGCCGTCCGCGCCTGCCCGGCGCCCCCCACCGTGATGCCGAGCACGAGCCCGTTCATGCCCGTCAGTGCATGGTGATCCGGATCGCCGTGATCGTGGATGTCCGGATATTCGATGTCGTCGGGCCGATCGATCCGCGGCAACTTTGCGACGTGGCTCGCCAGGTGACAGTGAAACACCCAGTCGCCCGTCCGATCCGGCGACCACGTGAGCGTTCTCGTGTCGCCCCCGAACTTCAACGTCTCGGTCACTGCCATGCGTCGTTCCGCCGGCGCGTAGACGGAATCGACATTCGCCTCGGCGTTCCCCTGCGCGTCGACACGGAAGTAGAAACCATGAAGATGCATCGGATGCGATTGGAACGTCGCGTTGATGATGCGCCAGTGAACCGTATCGCCCACGGTGTAATGCAGACGCTCCGTGTACGGCCACGAGCGCCCGTTGATCGCCGTGAACTCGCGCCCCGGCATGCCTCGCGGGTCGTCGCGAATCGGCGGCGCCTGATCGACCGTCTCCGTGATCATGAAGATGCGATCGTTGGGTGTCGATCCCGGCGGATCGACGATGAACGCGCCGGTGAGCTGCGAGTCGAAGCGCGGTCGCAGCAAGCCGTGCCGGCGACTCTGCGGCGGCAGCGGCACGTTGCGCTGCCATTCGGCGAGTGTTGCCCAGTATTGGTACGTCCCGGCGCGCACGCGCGAGAACGTGACATCACGCGTCGCGCGCGGCAGCAGAATGAGCGAATCGACGGCCGGGCTCTTCTCGCTCAGACCGCGCACGATGAGCGTGTCGTCGAACGTGTTGCGAATGACGACGTGGATCGGCGTGCCCGTGCGCACGCGAAGGAGCGGCGCCGGGATCGTCGGCGTCTTGCCCTCCTCGGCGAACGCCGCGACTGCGAGCGGCAGGTTGCTGTCGCCCACGAAATACCACGAGACCGTGGCTACGGTGAGCCGCAGCACGAGCGTGTCGCCGACGTACGTGCCAGCGGGTGAGCGGTTGTCGTTCGCGGCGGCGGTGTCGTGCGGCGCCGCCATTCGTGGAGGTCGACGGGTCGGATTCGCCGCCAGCGGGACCACGGAGGGAGATGCAAGTGCTGCCGCGAGCGCGAGCAGCACTGGACCAGTTGCCGAGGGAATTGCGCGCATGGCTCGCCTCCGTCGATGCTCGCCAAATCATGGCGCGATGCTGGGCCGGTCTGTGACGGCAGTCTAGGCCGTTCAGCAGTGCGCTGCAGCGTCACGCCGTGTCGCTCGGCTGCGAACGCACCATCCGAAATTCAGATGCGTAGATGATGCGTGCTGCGTTCGGCTGCGGCAACGGCGTGTCAGGAAGTCTTTGTGCTCGTCGCTCGACCCCTCCTTGGCATGCGCATTTTCACCTCGAGGCCAGCCACGGCGCTCAGCGCGATTTGTCCTGGCCGGCGCGCATCAAGTACCTGTCCAGGAAGTCCGACTGCGCGTGGAAGTACGCCAGCCACGATCGATGGAGCAACAGATCGTGAATCTCGTTCGGGATGACGATGAGCTCATTGGGAACCTTCTGCTCTCGCAACGCGGTCACGAGCAGCACACTTTGGTCGAACGGCACGTTGTGGTCGTCGTCCGCCTGAATCACGAGCACGGGCGAGCGCCAGCGCTTGATGGACGACAGTGGCGACGATGCCCACGCCAGACTGTCGGATGCGGACTTGGCTCCGGCCGCGGCGTAGACCTTCAACAGTCCGGTCCAGTCGTGGACTCCCGCGTAGTCGACGCCGGCGGCGAAGATGTCGGACGAGCGCGCGAGCGCCAGCGCGGTGAGATACCCTCCATAGCTGCCGCCCCAGACGCCCATGCGTTTCGCGTCGACGTCCGGGCGCGCCTCGAGAAACGTCGCGGCACCCAGGACGTCGTTGTATTCGCTCGCGCCTGACGGACCGAAGTTGGGCGGCACTCGGAAGTCGAGGCCGTAGCCCGTCCCGCCCCGGTAGTTGACCGACAGCACGACGTACCCGCGGCTCGCGAAATACTGATTCATCGCGTACATGTACGAGTACGCGCCCATCGGATTCGCGCCGAGAAGCATTTGGCGATACGGACCGCCGTGGAAGAAGAGCAGCGCGGGATGGCGACTGGCGCGTGATTCACCCGGCGGCAGGAAGAGCTGGCCGTGGATCATCATGCCGTCGGGCGAACGGAAGACGACCTGCTCGGGCTCGACGAAGCGAGCGCCTGGATACTCCGCCGGCATCGTCTGCGGCGCGATGTCGTGTGCATCGCCGAATCGACCGCCCGCTTGCGAGACGGCCGCCGGTCGCATCGGATTCCGTGCATCCGCGTACAGGAACGCGACCGACTTGCCGTCGCTCGCGAACACCGGAAGATCGGCGATCGTCTTCCCCGTCGTCAATCGCGTGGGCGTTCCGCCAGTGACCGGCACGTCCCACAGATGACGATGATCGAGGTCATCCTGATTGGACGAATACACGACGCGACGCTTGTCGGGACTGAGATCGGCGCTGAAGATCTCGAAGTCGCCAGGCGTGAGCGGCGTTGGCGCGCCCCCCGTCGCGGCGACACTGTACAGGTGCACCCATCCCGTTCCCTCCCACGGGAACACGATTCGGTCGTCGGCACCCCACGCGAACGCCGAGTTTCCTTCCAGTGGGTAGAACCGGCTCCCTGCTCCGGCGTTTGCATGCCAGAGTTCGTGGCCCTTGCCCGTCGCTGGGTCGGCGATCCAGATGGACCACGGCTCGGACGCGCGCGTCGATGAAAACGGACCGGGCGCCGCGGCCGGCACCCGGACGAAGGCGACCTTCCTGCCATCCGGCGACCAGATCGGATCGCGGTCCCGATCGACGCTCGGCGCAAGCCAGGTGATCGACTTGTGCGCCAGATCGTACACGCCGACCAGACTGTGATCGCCGCGACTGCTGGCGAACGCGATGCGCGAGCCGTCGGGCGACCACGCGAGCGATCCGTCTCTTCCGAGATCACGAACGAGCGTCTGCGGTTTCCCGCTCCCGCTCAATGCCGCAAGAAGGATCGAATTGCGGGCAACGTACGCGACGGTAGTGGCGTTGGGTGCCATCGCCGGCGAGCTGCCGTCGTCGATCAGGCGCGCAACCGTGTCGCCGAGGGCAATCGTCCAGATCTGTTCCGGCGATGTTCCGAGCGCGACGCTGCGCGGATTCGGCTCACCGCCGCGCTCGAATACCAGCGCGCGGCCGTCGGAGCTCCACGCCATGGACCCGATCTCCACCCCGAGATCGCCTGTGTATCGGGTCAGCTGTCGCGAGGCAAACGATCCGTTCGTGGAGGGTTCCGCGACCCAGATGTTGCGACTGCCTTGGGCGTCGAAGATCCACGCGACCCTCGCGCCGGCCGGTGACGCGACCAGGCCGCTCGGGAACGGCGCGCTGAGCGCGTCATCGATACTGAAGGCCGGACTCTGTGCCGTCGCGACGTTGCCGGCAAGAGCGACGCCGGCAATGAGGGCCGATCGCAAAAGGGCGGGAACGCGCCGGTTCCGGCTTCGATCGCTGATTTGGAGAAGCATGACGCGTGAGCTCGGGTGACGAGAGAGATGGCGGCGGGTGCGTAGCGGCGAGATGCCGAGCCGCATCCAACAATGGCATACAGGAATGGTATACCATGGGTGCCACGCAGCGCCAGTCGGTCATCGATGGATGTCACGACATTCCAGCCGCAGATCGGTCGCGGCGCTGGCTGACGCGCTAGCTGCGCTGAAAGGAATGTTCGAGAATGAGCGGCGAAGCCGCGCGTCATCCCTCTGGCGTCGCGAGCGAGGCGAGCATTCCTTGGATCGCTCGCCGGCTGCAACTATCCGTTGGGTAGCCGCGCTCGAGTAGCGGCCGGTTCGCGATCAACGCAGGCTAGCCGAGTAGAGATGCCACCGTCGATCGGCTTCGTCAGTTCCCGGAACCACGCTGCGTCGTACCGTGTAGCTGCCCGTGTCTTCCCGCGGTTCGATGCCATGCTCGAACGTTCGCATCCGAATTGGAATCGTCACGTAGCGGGAGCCAGCCGCGCCCTCGATGCGCCCCGGCGCGCCGAGCACGACGTGAACCGAATCGGTGCGTGCAAACCCCGCCGCGAAGGTCCGGAGCGTCGGTCGGCGTGGCGGCCCATCGTTGCCCCATGCGGCGTATGCGCGTTGGTAGTCATGGGCATTGATCGCCGCATAGTACGCGAGCACCACCGCTTCGGCATCGCTGATCGCGCCGTCCCCGGTAGCCAGCGCGGGTTTGGCCGGGGAGTGGACTGACGTGTCGTGTTCTGCGCGGGGCGTCTCCGAAGTCACGCGCGCTCGGTCGCCGTTGTCACGCCCCGCCTCGCGCGCCGCCGGCTTCGTCCCGCAGGCGACCGCCGCGAGCGAGAGGATCCAGATGCGGAATCGTGTGGGCATGTCGAGAACTGTTGGGTCATCCAACGTTCTGGCGTTCAGCTGCGAACGCACCTGAGGAAACTCTGAATGCACAACAATGCGTGGTGCATTCGTCAACTGCAACGGGGCGCTAGGCTGCGACCGCACCGCAGCCTCCTTCCCCTGCCAAAGCATCCCAGGAGTAGTCCTCGAAAAGTCGCTTCGTGGATCGGCCAGTCGTGACGCGTCGCCTGCCTCGGCGAACATGCGAATAATGACGAAGCCTCTGCGGGAGAATCATTGGAGAGATCATTCGACATTGCCCGGTGTGAGCTGTCGGATGACCTGCTGCGCGCACATGTACCCCGGCGTGCCGGCAATCGAGCCGCACGGATACGCGCCGGCGCCGCAGTATGAGATGGCGGGCCAGTCGCCAAACGTGTAGAAGTGCGACGCGGGGTGGGCGGAGAACTGGCGGTCGAAGAAGGTCTGTCCGCCGACGAGCATCGTGTGATCGAGATTGCCACCGGGGAAGAGGAAGAGCTGCTGCATGTCGCGCGGAGAAAGAAGGCGGCTCCAGACGCAGTCTTCGGGATTGGCGACGTGGGCGAGGAGCTGCGCCTTCACCGCGGCTTCGACATCGGGAAGCGCGTCGCCGTTCGCATTCAGCGACAGGTTCTTGAAGAAGAGGGTGATGCGGTCGAACGGCTCGACGAGTCCGAGCTGCCGCATCGCTGCTCCTTCGCAGTAGATCTGGATGTAACCGGGGGCGTAGTCTGCGGAGCCGTCGAGAACGCGCAGCGTCGCGGCCTCGAAGTCGGCGATGGAGGAGACGGAGAAGATGAAGCGGAAGGCGGCGTCTGCGCCTTCATCGGCCGTCGGCTGCTCGTCGAGCCACCGCACGGGGCGACGGAAGAACAGCGTGAGCTTCCCGCTCGTGCCGGTGAATCGCTTCTGCTCGATGTCGCGGATCATCGCCTGGTCGCCGACGAGGCGGGCGGCGGTGAGCGGGTCGGTGGCGAAGAGGAGGTGGTCGTACGGAATACCTATTGTGGTGCCACCGCGCTCGACGTGGACAACTTTGCGACGGGTGTCGACAGCTGCGCATTTGCCGCCGAGTTGGAGGTCGACACCGAGCTCGCCGTTGATCGTCGCCAGCTCCTCGGTGAGTCGCCAAAGTCCTTCGCGGACAAAGCCGTAGTAGCCGTCGAAGATGGAGCCCGAGTCCATCAGCGGAAGGGTGAAGGCGGAGTACGGCTCGTGGAGTGAGACGGGGCCGCTCTCGGTCGCCGTCATCGCCATGTAGATCTTCGCCTGCTCGCCGGTGAAGTAGTGATCGAGGAGGTCAGCGGCGCTGCCGCTGATCCAGCGCCGAGTGAGCTCGCGGCCGAGCCGCGCTTCGGCTTCGGCGAGGGTCGGGGGGACGGCTCGGCGATAGCCGTCCTGGAGGTAGGCGACGACCTTCGCTTCATCGGCGCGGAAGCCGGCGACGTCGCCGCGCTCGCCCCAGCGATCGGCGAGCTCCTGTTGCAGCAGAACGGGGTCCCGGTGGATCCATGCCGACTGTGCGGCGTTGGGGAAGTAGACGCGTTTGGATTCGGCGGGGACGTAGGTCTCGAGGCGCCGGGCGAGTCCCGTCTCCTGGAAGACGAAGTCCTGCATGAGGCCCAAGACCGACGCGCCGAGTGCATACTGTTGCAGCTGGCCGTCGATGTGAGCGACCTCCGAGACGCAGGCGCCGCCGGGGCGCTCGGCGCGGTCGACGACCGTGACGCGGCAGCCGGCGCGGCGCAGATAGTTGGCGGCGACGAGGCCATTGATGCCGGCACCGATGATGACGACGGAGTCGGGCACTGCGGGCTCCTCTACGAATTCATGAGCTGCGAATTCTGCACGACGCGCCTGCCGCCGTCTGCATTGCACGCTGTAGATAGGGGCGCATGCTGCACCTCCTCGATTCACGGCAATCTACGTTTGCAACCAGAGGACGACAGCGCCGCATCCCTTCCCGCTCCTCACCCCGGGTCCTCCCCCGGATACTGCTCCAACGACATCTCTCCCCCAGCCTCCGCAACCCTTCGCTCGTCGCGCTCCGACCGCGATCCCGTGAACAGATCCAGCCGCTTC
>JAICLH010000020.1 GCA_025927495.1 Gemmatimonadaceae bacterium | reverse complement strand
CGCTGAGCTGGCCCAGCGTCACCTCGTGCCCCCCCTCAAGCGCGAAGGACGCACCCTCACCGTCGCGATGGCCGACCCCTCCGACCTCGGCGTCATCGACGACCTGAAGTTCATCACGCGGTATGACATCTTCCCGGTCATCGCCGGCGAATACACACTCCGCAACGCCATCGAGCGCCACTACGGAGAAACGCCCGACGATGCACTCCAAAACCTCCTCGCCGACATCGGCGATGACGGCGACGTCGAGGTAGTCGAAGACCGCGAAGAAGAAGTCAATGCCACCGCCCTCGCCGCGGCCATCGACGACGCCCCAGTCGTCAAACTCATCAACGGCCTCCTCACCGACGCCGTGAAGCGGGGCGCTTCAGACATCCACTTCGAGTGCTATGAAAATGAGATGCGTGTCCGCTACCGCATCGACGGCGCTCTCCAGGAAGTCATGAAGCCGCCCATGAAGCTCAAGGCCGCCCTGATCTCCCGCTTCAAGATCATGGCAAACCTCAACATCGCCGAACGACGCGTGCCGCAAGACGGCCGCATCAAGCTCAAGATCGGCAAGAAAGTCATCGACTACCGCGTCTCGACCCTGCCAACACTGTTCGGCGAAAAGGTCGTCCTCCGAATCCTCGACAAGGGCAACCTCACCCTCGATCTCGAGAAGTTCGGCATCGAGCCCCGCGCCGAACACGATCTCATGGAGGCCGTCTCGAATCCGTACGGCATGGTGCTCGTCACCGGTCCCACCGGATCCGGCAAAACCACTACCCTCTATTCGGCGCTCTCCAAGGTCAACAACATCGATGTCAACATCATGACCGCCGAAGATCCCGTCGAATACAACCTCTATGGGATCAATCAGGTGCTCGTCCGCACCGACATCGGGCTCTCCTTCGCCGCAGCCCTCAAAGCATTCCTGCGGCAAGACCCGAACATCATCATGATCGGCGAGATCCGTGACCTGGAAACCGGCGGCATCGCCATCAAGGCCGCCCTCACCGGCCACCTCGTCATGTCCACCCTCCACACCAACTCTGCCCCGGAAACAGTCACACGCCTCCTCGACATGGGGCTCGAGCCGTTCAATGTCGCATCCGCACTGAATCTCGTGCTCGCCCAACGCCTCGTGCGACGCATCTGCAACCGCTGCCGAGAGCGCTACGAGTGGGGCGACGACGAATATCGCGCGGCCAAACTCTCGCCGGACGCGACCCTCGGCGACATGCACTACACGGACGAGGCCGTCCAGAACATGAAGCGCGGCGCGACACCCGACGCACAAGCGATCGTCGCCGACTTCAACCTCGAGACAACCATCGCCCAAGTCCCACTCTGGCGCGGACGCGGCTGCGATGCATGCGCCGGCTCAGGCCTCAAAGGACGCCAAGGTCTCTACGAAGTGATGGCCATGACCCCGCGCGTGCGAAAACTCATCCTGCAAAACGTCGGCGCCGTCGAAATCCGCGAGGCCGCCATCTCGGATGGCATGCTCACCCTGCGCATGGACGGCCTGCTCAAGGTGATGAAAGGAATTACCACGCTCGAACAAGTAATCCGCGAGACAGCGGCGTGAGGCACTCCGGCAAGGCCGCCGTGCATTCGCGCGGCGTGACCTAAATCGTCGCCCCAACCCCTCGTTCACGGTTTTACCACCGTCGCCGCTCGCCAGTCTATCGTGTAACGCAAAGCCGCTTTCTCACTCGAAACAGGTCATGACGTCTCCCGCTCCAATCACACCCTCGGCGGTCAACCTCCGCTCGCTCCTCGAAGAGATGATCGAGCGCGATGCGTCCGACCTGCACATCACAGCGGGCGACAAACCCAAACTGCGCATCGACGGCGACATCCAAAACGCCAACGTCGATACGGTGCTCTCGCCAAAAGACACCATGCAGTTGGCCTACTCGATTCTCACAGAAAACCAGAAGAAGCGCTTCGAAACCGAAGACGAGCTCGACTTCTCCTTCGGTATTCAGAACCTCGCGCGCTTCCGCGGCAACTGCTTCAAGCAGCGCGGGTGCGTCTCGCTCGTAATCCGACAAATCCCGTTCAACGTCCGCACCTTCGAGGAGCTCGGCCTCCCCGCGGCCGTCGCGCATATGGCGGAGAAGCCGCGCGGACTTGTCCTGGTTACCGGACCAACAGGCTCAGGCAAAAGCACCACGCTCGCCGCGATGATCGACAAGATCAACCGCGAGCGCAAAGGACACATAATCACGGTGGAAGACCCCATCGAGTTCATCCACCGCCACCAAAGCTGCATCGTCAACCAGCGCGAAGTCGGCACCGACACAAAGAGCTTCGCCACTGCGCTCAAGTACGCCCTGCGCGAAGACCCCGACACGATCCTCGTCGGCGAAATGCGCGACCTCGAAACCATCCAGGCCGCGTTGACCATCGCCGAAACGGGCCACCTCTGCCTCGCCACGCTGCACACGAACTCCGCAGCCGAAGCGATTAATCGCGTGATTGACGTGTTCCCGTCCCACCAACAGGAACAGGTCCGCGCACAGTTGGCCTTCACGCTCGAAGGCATCATCACCCAGACGCTCCTCCCCCGCGCCAAGGGACGGGGACGCGCCATGGCCGCCGAAATCCTCGTGGTCACCCCGGCGATCCGCGCGCTCATTCGCGACGCCAAAGTCCACCAGATCTATTCGCTCATGCAGGGCGGCAAAAAGTACGGAATGCAGACGCTCAACGACGCGCTCTATCAATTGTATGTCGCGCGCGAAGTCGAGATGGATGAGTGCCTGCGTGTGACGTCGGATCCCAACGAGTTCATGCGCATGATCGGCGAACAGCCGCTCACCGCCGACGGCCCGGACTCGAAGACCGGCCACAAGTCGTCCAAGGTCGCGTCCATCGCTGGCAAGCGTTAGCCCACCAGACAGAGACTGAGCCATGCCCACTTTCGCGTACACCGCGCGCACCCTCGGCGGTGAGCTCAAGACGGCCACCATGGACGCCGCGTCGCGCGACGAAGTCGTCGCGCAGCTGCGCCGCCAAAAACTCATCGTCGTCAAGATCGACGAAGAGAAAGCCAAGAAGCGGATGGGCCGCATCAAGACGCGGGATATCGTCATCTTCACGCGCCAGTTCGCGACGATGATCAACGCGGGCCTTCCGTTAGTCCAGGCGCTCGACATCCTGTCGAAACAGAGCGAGAACAAAGCGCTCCAGGACGTCACCCGCCAGGTCGTGTACGACGTCGAGTCCGGCCACACCGTGGCCGACGCGCTCCGCCGGCACCCCAAGGCGTTCCCCGACCTGTACGTCAACATGGTCGCCGCCGGTGAAGCGGGCGGTATTCTCGACACGATTCTGCTCCGCCTCGCCACCTTCCTCGAGAAGAACGACGCCCTCGTCGGCAAGGTGAAGAGCGCCATGATCTACCCGGCCGTGATCATGAGCGTGGCCGTCGTAGCCATCGTCGTCCTGCTCATCTTCGTGATCCCGGTCTTCCAGAACATGTTCGCCAGCGTGAATCTGTCGCTGCCGCTGCCGACGCGGGTCGTCATCGGGCTCTCGTCGTTCCTCAAGCACTATTGGTGGTTGATGGGCGCCGGCATCTGGGGCGGTATCTTCATGCTCCGCCAGTACTATCGCGCGCCCGCCGGCCGCCTCCAGGTCGACCGCTTCATGCTGCGCGTGCCGGTGCTGGGCGACCTGCTCCGCAAGAGCGCGGTCTCCCGCTTCACCCGCACGTTAGGCACGCTCATCAGCTCCGGCGTCAGCATCCTCGACGGCCTCGAGATCACCGCCAAGACCGCGGGCAACCAGGTCATTCACAATGCGATCATGGAATCGCGTTCCTCGATCACCGGCGGCGATACCATCAGCGCTCCGTTGCAGAAGAGCAACGTCTTCCCGCCCATGGTCATCTCGATGATCGCCGTCGGCGAACAAACGGGCGGACTCGACGAAATGCTCTCCAAAATCGCCGACTTCTACGACACCGAAGTCGACACCGCCGTCAGCGGATTGCTCAGCCTGATGGAGCCGATCATGATCGTGTTCCTGGGCGTCATCGTCGGCGGCATGGTGGTCGCCATGTACCTGCCGATCTTCGACATGATCAACGCCGTGCAGTAAGCTCGGCCGATCTCAGCTCGTAAAACGCCCCGTCGGTAACCCGACGGGGCGTTTTGCGTTAGGCCACCGCGCGCGCGTGCACCGGGTAGTCGCTCAGATGCCAGCGAGCGATGGCTTCAGCAGGCGCGCGACGAGCGCGACACCTGCGCCACCGAGTTGACATCCCTCGAGCCAAGCGCGAGAATCGCCTTATCACGCCTTTCATTGCGCCCCGGAGCACCGACCATGACCGAAGACGTCGAGTACGCGAGGGAACTCCGGACGACAGTGGATCGCGCGGCGGTCGAGCTGCGCGCGATGCCGGACGAGGTCGCTTCCGTTAGGCCGGCGCCGGGCAAGTGGTCGATCAAGGAGATCATCGGACACCTGATCGATTCGGCGTCGCACAACCATCAGCGGTTCGTCCGTGCGCGGTGGCAGGACGATCTCGTGTTTCAGGGCTATCAGCAGGATGAGTGGGTCGCGGCGCAGCAGTATCAGTCCGTGCCGTGGGACGAGCTCGTGACGCTCTGGCAGACGTACAACCGGCACTTGGCGCGCGTCATGGCGCAGGTGCCCCTGGACGTCGCGCGCCGCGAGCATCGTCGTCACAACCTCGACCAGATCGCGTGGCAAACCCTCCCTGTCGATCGCCCAGCCACGCTCGAGTACTTCATGCGCGACTACGTCGGCCACCTGAAGCACCACCTGCGCCAGGTGGCCGAGCGCAGGGCTGCGTTGCGTTAGGCGGCTGGGCTGCCGGCGGCCGCGTCGCCACGACTCGACCCGGCCTTCTCGAGTCGGTTGGAGCGTCACGTCGATCGCGCGATCGTCGCCCTCGATTGCGTCGTCGCTCGTGTCCGTGATCCACCGCGCCACCGCGTAGCCGTGGCGCGGCCCCACGTGAGCGCCTTGAGCACCAGCGTGCCGAGCGTGTCCGAGCGGGCGTCGAAGCATCCAGCCTCTTGCGCACTCGAAGGCCAACGTGTAGTCTCTGGGGGTAGAGTCTACTCTGAACCGTCCGGGGCTATGCACACGATCGACGGCAGGACAGCGATATGACGGATCGCGGTATCCGCGTCGGCGTGCGACGGCTCTTCCATCTGTCGCTCCGTACCCCGTCGCGCATCCACGCCGACGCCGACGAGGAGCTCGCCGCCTTCGTCGAGGCGCGCATCGACGATCTCGTGGCACAGGGCTTGTCACCGGAGGTCGCGCGGGCCGAAGCGCTGCGGCTGTTAGGCGGGAACATGGACGACGCCCGCGCGCGCCTGCACCACTCGGCCCGGCAACGGGAACGACGCATACACACCCGGGAGCGACTCGAGAATATCGCGCAAGACGTCAAGTACGCATGGCGTGGCCTGCGCAGGTCACCGAGCTTTACGCTGGCGGTCGTGCTGACGCTTGGTTTAGGCATCGGCGCCAACGTCGCCATGTTCACGATCGTCGACCGGCTGCTCTTCCGCACGCCCGCATATTTGATCGCGCCCGCACGCGTCCATCGATTGTACTTCGCGCGGACGTCGGCGGACGGAGTCGAGTTCGACAACAACTACACGCAGTTCAACCGGTATCGCGACCTCGCGCGATCGTCGCGCACGATCGAGCTGGCTGTGGCATACGCGAGCTCGGATGTGCTCGTCGGACGCGGTGAGGACGCGCGCCAGCTCCCGGTGGGCGCGGCGACCGCGAGCCTGTGGCAGATGTTCAGCGTGCAACCCGTCATCGGCCGGTTCTTCACGGCGGGAGAAGCGGCACCTCGCACGGGCTCTCCCGTGGCGGTTCTCTCGTACTCGGCTTGGCGGTCACGATTCGGCGGGTCGCCTGATGTACTCGGTCGATCGCTCGCGATCGGCGCCGCTACCTATACGATCATCGGCGTCGCACCGCCCGAGTTCACGGTGCTCGACGCCGCAGAGCCCTTCGCGATCGTTCCGTTAGGACCGTTCGGCGATGCCGATAAGGTGCGCCCTCCCTACCGCTACGACGTAGACTATACGGCCACCTGGCTCGAGATGTACGTCCGCTTGCGGCCGGGCGTGACGACCCGGGCCGCGACGACGGACCTGACGTACGACGTGGTGTCGAGCTACACCGGAGAGATGACTGCGGCGGGCATGAACGCAGCGGATTTCCTGCGCCGAGTGAGGCCGCGGGTCGTCGTGGGTTCGGCGCTCTTCGATCGTGGACCGCGGGCGGGCAACGAAGCCAAGATCAGTGCGTGGGTGCTCGGCGTCACCGTCGTCGTGTTGCTCGTGGCGTGCGCGAACATCGGCAACCTCCTCCTCACGCGTGCGCTGCGTCGCCGGCACGAGCTCAGTGTCCGCGTCGCGCTCGGCGCGTCGCGCACTCGTCTCGTCACGCAACTCCTCACCGAGAGCGTCGTGCTGGCTCTGTTAGGCGGAGCCGCCGGCGTGGCGATCGCGCGACTGGCCGGCGGCGTCTTCCAGCTCATCCTCGTGCCAGGGGTGGCGGTCGCCCATCCCATCGATCTGCGCGTGCTCGCCTTCGCGGTGTCGGTGGCACTTGCCGTGGGACTCGCGGCCGGGATCGCGCCTGCGCTCTACGCCATCCGCACCGACATCGCCGGCATGCTCAAGTCGGACCAACGATCCGGGACGGAGCACTCGGCCGTGCTGCGGCAATCGC
Source organism: Gemmatimonadaceae bacterium (assembly GCA_025927495.1). Lineage (GTDB taxonomy): Bacteria > Gemmatimonadota > Gemmatimonadetes > Gemmatimonadales > Gemmatimonadaceae > JADGGM01. Next base: position 19,071 of record JAICLH010000020.1, on the reverse strand, counting down.
TCGTGGTGGCGCAGGTGTCGTTGGCCGCCTTGCTCCTCCTCGGAGCCGGGCTCTTCGTGCGCAGTCTCCGCAACGTGGCGTCCACGCATCTCGGATTCGATGCGGACCGACTGCTGCGGGTGGAGGTCGAGACGCGAGGTGCAACGCTCGACACCGCGGCGCTCGTAGCGCTGCGCGAGTGGCTGGTCGAGCGCGCGCGAGCGTTGCCCGTGGTGGAGGACGCGACGCCGGCCATCACGGTTCCGTTCGCCGGCGAGGCCGTGGTGCCGCTGTTCGTCCCGGGCGTGGATTCGCTCGACCACCTCGGCGAATTCGTGCTGCAGACCGCCGCGCCCAACTACTTCGCCACAATGGGGACGCGGCTCATCCGGGGCCGCGGCTTCACGGACGACGATCGGCACGGGTCGGCGCTCGTGCTGATCGTGAGTCAAACGATGGCCCGGAAGGTGTGGCCGGCCGAGGGCGCGATCGGCCAATGTGTTCGGTTAGGCGCCGACACCGCGCCCTGCCGCACCGTGATCGGCGTGGCCGAGGACGTCAAGCACGGCCGGTTCGACGACGAGGCGCCGATGCTGTACTACGTGCCGATCGCGCAGACGCTGCACGGTCAAGGGTGGATCTTCGTTCGCACGCGGCCGGCCGCCGCCGCCGAAACAGAAATGGTTCGGCGCGCCCTCCAGCAGACGATGCCCGCGCCGATGTCGGTGATCGTCACGCCGGTGGCGGCGAGCATCTACGATGCCGAGCACGCGTGGCGGTTGGGCGCGACGATGTTCTCTGTGTTCGGGGTGCTGTGTCTTGTGGTGGCCGCGATCGGCCTCTACGGAACGATTGCCTACGCGGTGGCACAGCGCGCCCGCGAAGTCGCCGTCCGCGTGGCGCTCGGCGCCTCGACGCCGGCGGTCGTGCGCCTTGTCGTGAGGCAGTGTGTTTCGGTCACGCTGTTGGGCACGGCGCTCGGATGCGGGGGAGCGCTACTCGGTGGGCGATGGCTTGCGCCGTTGCTGTTCGGCGAGTCGGCGCGGGATCCGGTCGTGTTCGGAGTGGCCGCAGCTTCACTGATCATCGTGGCGCTCGCGGCGGCGTTCGTGCCGGCCCGGCGCGCAGCGCGGCTCGACCCGGCGAGCGCGCTGCGGTTGGACTGACGCGGAGGCGCCCGGCGTGATGTCGCTGCGTTAGGCATCACGCCGATCCCACGGGAGCACCACCTGCGACAGGTGGCCGAGTGACGATCTCCGCTCGCTCAGGATGGGCGGTCGTCGGGCGCCACCCCGACGTAGCGGGCTCGCGGCCGGATGATCTGGTCGAGCGCATACTGCTCGATCGCATGGCCCAGCCAGCCGATGGTGCGCCCGATCGCGAACAGCGTCAGCCCCGACTCCGGCGGCAAGCCGAGCACGCGGGACGTCGCGGCGAGGGCGAAGTCCACGTTAGGCGCGTCGCCGGTGAGCGACGTGCCGGCGCGCGCGAACTCGCGAACGAAGCGAAGCTCTGACGAGCGATGGAAGCGCTCCCCGAGGAGGGCGAGCAACGCCGCGGCGCGCGGATCGCCGGTCGGGTAGAGCGGATGTCCGAAGCCTTCGATGCGCAGACCCTGCCGCAGTCGCTCGCCGAGTGCGGCGCGGAGCGATCGCCTTGCACGCATCGCCTCCAGCAGTGACTCGACGCGTGCCGTGCTGCCGCCATGTTTCACTCCTTCGATCGCGGCGAGTGCGCCGCCGACCACCGCGTACGGTTGGGATCCGGCCGACGCGATGCAGCGCGCGGTGAATGCGGAGACATTGAGCTCGTGATCCGCCATGAGAATGAGGGCGGCGCGAATGATGTCTCGAGCGCCGGCAGGCACGCGCCAGCCGCGCGCGAGCGCTGCCTCGATGCAGTCACCGTGCGCGCGGGGCGCCGCAACGCCGACCAAGAGATCCAGTATGCGCCACGCGCTGCGCACGACGGCCTCCGGCCGGAGATCGAAGGCGTGCGCATCCGTCGCCGATGCGAGCGCCAGCGCAGCCTGTGCGCGCGACACAAAAGTCCCGCGCCGCGAACGGCCGCCTAACGGCGCGGGATGCGCGGCGCCGGCCGGACGTGCGCGGTCGAGCTGGCCCGTCCAGATGAGCGACGCCACTTCTTCCACAGAGGCGTCGCGCGCGAGCGCGACGACGTTCCGGCCTCGATAGTACAGCGCGTTCCCCGTGATCAAGGTGATCGACGACTCGAGCACCGGGACGCCCCACTGCAGCGCGTTCGTCGCGACCTTGTCCGGATCGCGGCGCTCCTCGGCGCGCCGCCGCAGGCGCTCGACATCGTCTCGCGCGTATCGCCGAGCGCGGCTCCGGCGTGGTCCGGGCTGCGAGCGGATGAGCCCGCGGCTCACATAGGCGTACAGCGTCGCGCGCGTCACGCCGAGGGCGCGGGCGGCCTCGGTGGCCGACAAGCCGGGGTCGCTCATATTGATTGCTCAATCAACATTGACTCAAGATGTATTGTTTTCTATGTGTTCGCCATGACATCAGATACGTTGATTTCCAGCGGGCTCGATGGCGTCGTCGCGGCCAGAACGCGGCTGAGCCAAGTGGACGGCGACGCGGGCGAGCTCATCATCGCCGGCTTCCCGGTCGGCGACCTGGCCGCTCACGCGACCTTCGAGGAAACCACCTGGCTGCTCTGGCACGGCGACCTGCCGACCGGCGCCGAGCTCGAGAGCTTCCGCGCGGACCTCGCCGCGCATCGCGAGCTTCCGCCGGCCACCGTCGCCGTGCTCCGCGAGTGCGCCGGCGCGCGCATCGATCCCATGGATGCGCTGCGCATCGCGCTCGGCACCGTGTCGCTCGTGTCGACCGAGGCCGTCGCGATCGTGGCGCTCGCACCGGCGATCGTCGCCGCCTATGCGCGGCTGCTCGAGGGCCTAACGCCCGTCGCGCCGCGCGCCGATCTCGGGCACGCCGCGAACTATCTCTACATGCTGACCGGCGTCGAGCCGGACGCCGAGCGTGTTCGCGCGCTCGAAACCTACTTGAACACGGTCATTGACCACGGGCTCAACGCGTCGACGTTCACGTGCCGCGTCATCATCTCGACGGGATCCGATCTCGTCTCGGCGATCGTCGGCGCGGTGGGCGCGCTCAAGGGGCCATTGCATGGCGGCGCGCCGGGTCCGGCGCTCGAGACGGTGTTCAAGATCGGAGAGGCGGCACGGGCCGAGGGCGTGCTGCGTGCGAAGATCGAGGCGGGGGAGCGGCTCATGGGCTTTGGGCATCGCGTGTACAAGGTTCGCGATCCCCGCGCCGACGTTCTCGCTGCCGCGGCCGAGCGACTGTTTACGCGAGCAGGTGACATGCGGCTGTACGCGCTGGCGCGCCACGTGGAACGCACCGCGCTCGCGCTGCTCGATGAGTACAAGGCGGGCCGGCGGCTCAAGACGAATGTGGAGTTCTACACCGCGCTCTTGCTGCACGGCCTCGGGCTGGACGTCCCGCTCTTCACGCCGACGTTCGCGATCAGCCGCGCGAGTGGGTGGATCGCGCACGCGATCGAGCAGCGCGCGGCGAATCGACTCATTCGCCCCACGTCGGAGTACGTCGGTCCGCGTGGTCGGCGCTGGCAGGCCCATGCGGGCATCGCCGGCTAGCGCGCCTATGGTGTCGGTCTTGCGTTAGGCGTGCGCCGCATTGCGCTGTTGAGCACGGCTTGACTCGGCTAGCGGGCTCGGCTATGGTGCGGCATGCACGGAACCCCTCCGCTTCCGCCTCTGTGACTGCCGACCAGCTCCTGCACGTGTCGTATCCCGACAAGGTGACAGAGCTCATTCGAGGCCAACTTGTGGTCCGCGAGCCTCCGGGCACGCGCCACGGAGCAATCGCGTCTCGGCTCGCGCACTTCCTCACCGATTTCGTATATCGGAACGCGCTGGGCGTGGTGTTCGCGCAGGACACCGGTTTTCAGATCGCGTCCAACCCAGACACGGTGCGTGCGCCGGATGCCGCCTTCCTGACCGCGGCCCGGGCGGCCGCGATCCACGACCGGGGTTATGCGCGTGTCGCGCCCGATCTTGTCGCCGAGGTATTGTCGCCGGACGACCGGGCTGGCGAGGTGCGCGCCAAGGTCGCGGACTGGCTTGCCGCCGGCGTGAGACTCGTGTGGGTGATCGATCCGCGGCGGCGCGCGGCCGACGTCTACCGAGCGGGCGGCAGTGTATCGAGCGGCGAAACACGTCTCGATGGCGAGGACGTGCTGCCAGGCTTTACCTGCGCGGTGAGCGACCTGCTGGTCTGAGCGCGGCGGCCGCCGTTGCGTTAGGCATCAGGCCGGCGCCGGCGACGTGGCCCGCAGTGCACGCCCCGCTTGCTCCACGAACCGGTGCCACGACGAGCTGCCGACCGCCAGTCGCCGGCGCCCGGCGGCGCTCAACCGATAGTACTTGGCGCTCCGGTTGTTCTCCGACACGCCCCACTCGGCCTCCACCAATCGCTGTCGTTCCAGGCGGTGCAGCGCAGGGTAGAGCGTGCCTTCACCGACGAGCAGCGCGGCGTCCGTGGCCTGCCCGATCCATTCGGCCACGGCATAGCCGTGACGCGGGCCCCACGTGAGGGCCTTGAGAATGAGCAGCTCGAGCGTGGCGCGCATGAGGTTGATGTCGAGATCGGTCATCGGCGGGTTCGGTCCAGGGACGGTGAATCGGCCGGGCGCTGTGCCCTATCCATATGGTACCCGCTCTCCCCTTGTGACGCAATGGGTCGGGCGGTACCGACCCGGTGCCGGCGACCCGCGCGCCCTGCGTTAGGCACGAGCGGTGCTTGCGCCGGCGCGAGCACCCGGCCATTCTTGTCGCGCCACGAACGTCCACCGGAGATCCCCCGTGAACTCGCGTCGTCGATTCCTGATTCGCGCGCCCTTGGGCTTGCTGAGCGTCGCGGTCGCCTGCCGCGAGCGTGCGGCCACGCCATCGCCTAACGCAAGCGGCCAGACCGCGGGCGCGTCACCCGCCACGCCGGGAGCGCCGCCCACCTTCGCCAGCGCACCGTCCGTCGGACCCGCAGTCACGCCCGCCACGTTCGCCGACGCCGAGAAGCTGGCGCAGGTGACGATGACCGACGCGCAGCGCCGGCAGGCCGCCGACAGTTGGGGAAAGGCAATGGCCCCCTACTACGAGCGGCGCACGGGACCGCGCAAGCTGGCGCTCGAGCCGACGCTCGCGCCCGCCACGCATTGGGACCCTGTGCTCGGCAACGCACCAGTTGGGCCGACGCGCGATCGCTTCGTGCGCTCGAGCGATGCACCCGGCCCGCTCCCGGCGAGCGACGCCGAGGTCGCATTTGCGCCGGTGACGAAACTGTCGCGCTGGATCCAGTCGCGCGCACTCACGTCCGAGCGCCTAACGAACATCTACCTGAACCGCCTGCAGCAGTTCGACCCCAAGCTGCGCTGCGTGATCACGCTCACGCGCGACCTCGCGCTCTCGCAAGCGAAGAAGGCCGACGCCGAGATCGCGGCTGGCCACTATCGCGGACCGCTGCACGGCATTCCGTTCGGCGTCAAGGACCTGCTCGACACCGCCGGCATCGCGACGACCTATGGAGCGGAGCCATTTCGCAATCGTGTGCCGCAGGCGGACTCGGCGGTGGTGTCGCGGTTGTATCAGGCGGGCGCGGTGCTGGTCGCGAAGCTGAGCATGGGTGCGCTCGCGCTCAACGACATCTGGTTCGGCGGTCAGACGATGAATCCGTGGCTGCTCGAGGAAGGCGCATCCGGGTCGAGCGCCGGACCCGGTGCCGCGACGGCTGCGGGGCTGGTCGGTTTCTCCATCGGCAGCGAGACCGAGGGCAGCATCGTCAGTCCGAGCTTGCGATGCGGCGTGAACGGTCTTCGCCCAACGTACGGGCGCGTTCCGCGTACGGGCGCCATGACGCTCTGCTGGTCGCTCGACAAGCTCGGCCCGATGGCGCGCAGCGTGGAAGACACGATGCTCGTGCTGCAGGCGATCACGGGGCCCGATGCCGGCGACGTGGCGAGTGTGCCGAGTCGGCTCGACTACGATGCCGGTGTGGGCGTGAAAGGGCTGCGCATCGGGTACGTGCCGCAGTGGATGAAGGAAGCGCCCGCCACCGACGTCGATCGCGCGGCGTTGGACACCGCTGGCAAGTTCGGCATGGTGCCCGTTGCCGTGACATTTCCGGACTGGCCGGTCGATTCCTTGAACGTCGTGTTGTTCGCTGAAGCGGCAGCGGCGTTCGAGGACCTGACGCTCACGCACCAGGACGACACGCTCAAGATGCAGACGCCGGATGCGTGGCCGAATCTGTTCCGCAGCGCGCGGTTCCTGTCGGCCGTCGACTTCGTGCAGACGGACCGGCTGCGTCGCAAGCTGGCGCAGGAGATGGACCGGATCATGTCCGGCGTGGACGTGCTGCTCGTGCCGTCGCTGCGCGACGAGACGCTGACGACGACCAACTTCACCGGTCAGCCGTCGCTCACGATGCGCGCCGGTTTTGTGCAGGTGTCGGAGGCACGGAGCGATTGGGCACCCGATCCGGCGCATCCGCTGCCCAGATTCAATCCGCCGCGGCGCGTGCCGCACGGCGTGACGCTGATCGGCAAGCTGTTCGACGAGGGCACGGTGGGCCGCGTGGGGCTGGCGCTCGAGCGCGCGTTAGGCGTGCAGCACGAGACGCCACCCGGATTCTGAGCGTTACTCGCCCGTCGGGGCTGCTGCGTTGGACGGCGTGACCTCGATGTGCAGCGGCACGGCCGTCGTCCCCCACTGGAACAGCAGCGTGGCCGAGTCGGGCGCGACGGCCGGGAACGAGAACGTCAGCACGTCCACCATCGGCGTGCTGTCCGGCTTCACGGCGAACGTGACCTGCTGCGCCGACGGATCCGGTCCTTGCACGTGAAAGCGCTTCCAACCGGTGCTGAAGATCACGGTCCATTCGTTAGGCTGCGGCACCATCCAGATCGAGTATTTGCCCTTGGCGAGCTGGTGTCCGTCGATCTTCACGTCGTGGTCGACATCGATGGTCGTTGCCCAGTTCGCGCCCGGGGTCCACGTACTGCCCCATTTCACCACGCCGCCGAAGAGGTTGTCGCGGCCGCGCCGCTGCGGACGGTAGTAGTCGATCGTGATGGTCGTGCCGTCGACGCGCTGTTGGACCATCCCGTGCTCGCTGGCCATCACCTGCGCCGGCGCGCCGGCGGGAAGGGCGGTGACTAACGCGAGGGCGGCGGCGAGAACGAGGCGGTGCATCGAGAGCTCCAGCAAAGTGTGAAGGACATAGTATTCAGCGTTTCCATCCGCGACGCCAGACGATGATCTCGCGGAACGGATGCGTCCGTGTGACCGAATCGCGCCCCGACGGGTTGATGACGTGCACGTCATCCCTGTCAACCCGAACGCTAACACGATGCGCGCGCCTGCCGACTCGTACCGATCATCCGGCGGCCTGTTCCGCGACCTTCGCCACGCCGGGCGAGCGCTTCGCCGCGCGCCTGGATTCACCGCGATAGCGATTGCGACGCTGTCACTCGGCATTGCGAGCGCGACGGCGGCGTTCAGCGTGCTCGATACGGTGGTACTGCGCGGGATGCCGTACGGCGATGCGAAACAGCTCCAGACGATCTACGAGGTTGCGGATGACGGCAGCGCGCGCACGCCGTCGTATCCCACGTTTCTCGACTGGCAGACGCAGGCACGCACGTCCTCTGCTGCGATCGACGGCGTGGCCTTCGTGCGGGGCGATCAGGTCTCGCTCCCCGGCGGCGAAGCCGGCGATCGCACGATCGTGGCGTACGTGTCGCCCGGCTTCTTCCAGCTCATGCGGACGCGACCTTGGTTAGGCCGGACGTTCGCGCGCGAGGAGGAGCAACGCGGAGCGGCGCGTGTGGCGATCCTCTCCTACGATCTGTTCGTCGACCGGTTCGGCGGCGATCGGTCGGTGGTGGGGCGCGCGGTCGACCTGGACAGCGTCCCCACGACGATCATCGGAGTCATGCCGCCTAACTTCGTGTATCCGAACTTCGGCAGCAACGGGTGGGTTCCCACGAAACTGTGGGAGCCCATTGCGGCCTTCGGGGCGACCCATCCCGATATCCTGACGCGGCGCGGATTGCACGTCGACAGCCGGACCATCGTGCGGCTCCGGTCCGGCGTCGACTCGGCGCGGGCGGTGGCGGCGATGCGCACCATCGAAAAACGATTGGCCGCGGACTATCCCGTCGACCAGGCGCACTGGACTGCAGTCGCGCTCCAGCCCATGTCGGCCGAGCTATTCGGGGGTGTGGACCACTCGCTCGAGTTGATCGGCGGGGCGGTCGGGATCGTGATGTTGCTGGCGTGCGCGAACGTGGCCACGCTGTTCCTGATTCGCGCCGGTGCGCGGGCGCGGGACACCGCGGTGCGCAGCGCGTTAGGCGCGTCGCGTCGCCGGGTGGCGCAGCTGCCGGTGCTCGAGGCGTTGGTGGTGGCCGTCGCGGCCGGTGTAGTTGGTGTACTGGTCGCCGGCGCGCTCGTTGGCTTCACCCGGCACAGCCTGGGAAGCCAGCTGCCGTTCGGCTCCTCGTTGACACTCGACGCGAGAGCCGTTGGCTTTGCGGTTGCGGCGTCGCTGGTGACGGCGCTCATCGTCGGTGCCGTGCCGGCCGTTCACACCACGGCCGTACAGGCCATGCGACTGGTCCGCAGCGGCGCCACGGCCGCGGTGGGCGGCCCGCGCGAGCGGCGGGCGCGCGACGTCCTCGTGGTCGCGCAGTTCGCGCTGGCGCTCTCGCTGCTGTTGGGTGCCGGACTCCTGCTCCAGAGCTTTCGGCGCTTGGTCGCCGTACCGTTAGGCTATGACCCGGAAGGCGTCGTCGCCTTCACGATCTCGCCCATTTCGCACGCCTACGACCAGCCGGCCGCGGCCGCGGCGCTCTACGAGCGGATTCTCGAGGCGGAGCGCGCGGTTCCGGGCGTGGAGGTCGCGGCGGCGACGGGCGGCGCACTCATTCCGACAACCGTGGTGCCGGAACGCGCGGCGCCCAACGGAGAGCCGTTGCGCGCGTTGTATCATCCGGTCTCCACCGACTACCTGCGTGCCTTACGGATTCGGTTGGTAGCCGGCCGGTGGTTCGGCGACGCGGACATGCGGGCCCCGATGGCGGGCGGGCTCGTCGTGAGCCAGGCGCTCGCCCGTCAGCTAGGCGGCAATCCCATCGGCCATCGCATCACGATTCGGCGTCAGTCGCAGGCGCGCGCCGACTTCGGGCAGCCCATCACCCTGCCGGTGATCGGCGTCGTCGGCGACGTGCACGAGTTCGGCCCGTCGCTGGACAGCGGCGGAGAGGTGTATCTCCCGTACACCCTCGAGGTCTGGCCGTGGATGAGCTTCGCGGTGCGCGCCGCCGACGCCGGTCGGATGCAGCGCGCGGTGGGCGACGCGGTGCGCGCCGTGGAACCCGCGATCCGGTTCCAGGTCGGACCGGCCGTGACGCACGGCGGCGCGGAGCAGGTCGACCCCCAAGTTCGATTCCTGACGACAGTGGTGACCGGCTTCGCGGGCGCTGCGCTCCTGCTCGCCGCGGTTGGCCTTTATGGCATCGCGGCGTACGGCGTCGCGCAACGCACACGCGAGATCGGCGTGCGCATGGCACTCGGTGCCACGGAATCGCGCGTGGTATCGCTCGTCGTGCGCGAGGCGCTCGTGCTCGTTGCCGCCGGCGGCTTGACCGGATCGCTGCTTGCCTGGGCGTCGACGCGCGTGATCCGCGCGATGTTGTTCGACACGTCGGCCGCCGATCCCGCGACGCTCGTCGGCGTTGCGGTGACGCTCGCGCTGGTAGCGCTAGCGGCGGTATGCGGTCCGGCGAGGCGCGCCGCGCGCATCGACCCGGCGATCGCGATTCGCGGCGACTGATCGCGGGGCCGAGCCCGCTCGAGTCGCGGGTCCAAGGCGGCAACCATTTGCTTCCCTTGACGGTCGAAAGAAGAGAGTGCATCCTCCTTTCGACAGCCGATAGGAGACGCCCGTGGCCGACGACGCCCGCAACGACCTGCTGCACGGCACCCTCGACATGCTCGTGCTCAAGACCCTCCAGTTGGGTTCGATGCACGGGTGGGGGATCACCGAGCTGCTCCAGCGCGGCTCGGAAGACGTGCTCCAGGTGGGACAGGGGTCGCTGTATCCCGCGCTCTATCGCCTTGAGCGGCAGCGGTTCATCAAATCGTCGTGGCAGACCACGGAGAACAAGCGGCGGGCGCGGTACTACGCGCTCACGGCGCGCGGCCGGCAGCGTTTGGCGGACGAGCGCGCGAACTGGGCGCGGATGTCGCACGCCATCGAGATGATCCTGCATCTCTCGTCCACCTGACGGCTGGAGGTCTGCATGCGGCCCTTCGACACCATAGCGCAGGCGGTGGCCCGACTCGCCGGATTTTTCGGCCGGGCGGAGCGCGAGTCTCGCCTAACGGACGAGATGCGGTTCCACGTCGACATGCAGACCGAGGCCCTCGTGCGCGCGGGCACAGACCGCCGGGAGGCGCGTCGGCAGGCGCTCGTGGCGTTCGGAGGACGCGAGCGGTGGCGCGATGCAGCGCGCGACGAGTACCGCGGCCAGTTCTTCGACCGGCTCGGCCAGGACGTGCGCTACGGCGCACGCTCGCTGCTCCATGCGCGCGTCTTCACCGCGGCGTCGGTCGCGACGCTCGCGTTGGGCATCGGCGCCACGACCGCGATTTTTTCGGTCGTCGACGCGGTGCTGCTGCGCCCGCTGCCGTACGCCGATCCGAACGGGCTCGTGATGCTGTGGGAGCATCACATGTCCAACGCGGGCTCGGCGCACAACGTGACCGGTCCGGCGAACTTTCTCGACTGGCGGGACGAAGCGCGATCGTTCTCCGCGATGGCCGCCTTCGTGACCTCGCGTGTGACCATCGTGGCCGCCGGCGGCGATCCGGTGTCCGAGCAGTCGCGGTACGCGAGCGCGGCGCTGTTGCCGATGTTAGGCATCAAACCGGTGCTCGGCCGCTTGTACACCGAGGCGGAAGACCGCGCCGGCGCGGCGCGCGTGGCCGTGCTCGACTACGGCCTCTGGCAGCGCCGCTTCGGCGGCCGGCGCGACATCGTCGGCAGCACGGTGCAGATCAACGGCAACGACGTCACCATCGTGGGCGTGCTGCCCAAGGGCTTCGCGTTCTTCGAGCCGTCGGCGCTGTGGATGCCCATGCGTTTCAGCGACGAAGATCGCACGGCCCAGGGTCGTTATCTGCGGGTTGTCGCTCGGCTCAACCCGGGTGTGTCGTGGCAGCGAGCCGACCTCGAAATGAAAGCGATCGCGCGCCATCGCGCGATCGATGTGCCGGAGCTCGATGCCAATTGGACGGCGTTAGCAAGCCCGATGCGCGACGATCTCGTGGGCAACTCGCGCACGCCGCTCCTGGTGCTGCTTGGCGCGGTGGGCTTCCTGCTGCTCATTGCGTGCACGAACGTCGCGAACCTGATGCTGGCTCGCGCCGGCGATCGCCGCCGGGAGCTGGCGGTACGCGTCGCGCTCGGCGCAGCGCCGCGGCGCATCGTGCATCAGATGCTCACCGAGAGCGTGATGCTGGCCGTCGCCGGCGCTGCGTTAGGCGTGGCCGGCGCGTGGGCCGGGACGCGCGCGCTGGGTCGGATGGTGCCGCCCGAGCTGGACGCGGCGGCCGTGAGCGGCATCGGCATCGACGCCCGCGTGCTGGCGTTCGTCATTTGCGTTGCGCTCGTGACCGGCATTGCCTTCGGGCTGGCGCCGGCGCTGCAGAGTGCCAATCGTGATCCCAAGGACGCCATGAGCGAGGGCGGGCGCAGCGGCGGCGCCGGGAGTCGCCGCGCCGGCCGGCTGCGCGCTGCGCTGGTGGTGGTCGAGATCGCGCTGGCCGTGGTGCTCTTGGCCGGCGCGGGGCTCATGGTGCGCAGCCTGGCCGACCTGCGCCGCGTTCCGTTAGGCTTCGACGCCGACCACGTGCTCACGGCCGGCGTCGCGTTGCACGGGCACGCGTACGACAGCGCCACCGCCGCCATCGGCTTCTTCGAGCGGGCGGAGCAGCGGCTCGCGGCGCTGCCCGGCGTACGTGCGGTGGGGGCGATCAGCTGGTTGCCGCTCTCGGGTCTGCGGTCGGCGAGCAGCTTCACGGTGGTCGGCCAACCCGTTCCTCCGTTAGGCCAGGAGCCGGTGGGCGATTTCCGGGCGATCACGCCCGGCTACTTCGCGGCGATGGGCATCCCGATCGAGGAGGGCCGGGGACTCGAGGCCACCGACCGGCGCGGCGGGGGTGAGGTGGTCGTGGTGAGCCACACACTCGCCCGCACGTTTTGGCCGAACGGATCGCCCGTAGGGCACGAGCTCAAGTACGAGTGGGACGACTGGCACGTGGCGCGGATCGTCGGCGTGGCCGGCGACGTGCATCACGACGGGCCGCGCACCGAGCCGTACATGGAGATGTACCTGCCGCTCGAGCAGTTCCCGTACACCGGCCTGACGTTCGTGGTCCGGTCGTCGGGCAACCCATTGGCGCTCGCCGCGCCGTTGCGCGCGGCGCTGCGCGACCTGGATCCGACGCAGGCGGTAGCCGACGTCAAGCCGATGACCGACCTGGTGCATGCATCGGTGGGGGACACCCGGCTCGACACGGTGTTGTTCGCCTCGTTCGGCGTCATCGGACTCGTGCTGGCGATGATCGGGATCTACGGACTCGGCGCGTACACGGTGCAGCAGCGCCGGCACGAGTTCGGGATCCGGATGGCGTTAGGCGCGCAGCGCCGGACGGTGCTCTCGATGGCGATCCGGCGCGGACTGGTCCTCGCCGCGTTTGGACTCGCGGTGGGCGTGGCCGGCGCGCTGAGCCTCACGCACCTCATGGGCGCGCTGCTGTTCGGCGTGAAGCCTAACGATCCGGTGACGTTCGCGTGGGTGGCGGTCGCGCTGGCCGCCATTGCCGCGCTGTCGGCGTGGGTGCCGGCGCGGCGCGCAACGCGGCTCGATCCCGTGGCCGCGTTGCGCAGTGACTAACTGCTACTTGTGGGCCTTCGTGGCGCTGTCCGCCTCGGCCTTCTTGAACATCGGCAGGTACTTCCCGTAGCCCTCGGCCTCGAGCGAGTCCACGGGCACGAAGCGCATGGACGCCGAATTCATGCAGTACCGCTGGCCGGTGGGTTTTGGGCCGTCATCGAAGAGATGCCCCAGGTGCGAGTTCGCGTGCTTCGAGCGAACTTCCGTTCGAACCATGAAGGCCGAGCGGTCGGTGTCCGTCGTGATGTTCTTGGACTCGAGCGGTTTGGTGAAGCTTGGCCAACCGGTGCCGGAGTCGAACTTGTCGAGGGAGCTGAACAGCGGCTCGCCGGAGACGATGTCGACGTAGATGCCGGCCTGGTGGTTGTCCCAGAACGCGTTGTGGAACGGCGATTCGGTGAACGCGTGCTGCGTGACCTCGAACTCGAGCGGCGTGAGTCGCTGGTGGAGCTCGTCGTCGCTCGGCTTCTTATAGTGGTCCATGGCGTGATCTCCCGGGTACACCGCGGCAGCCGGCTGGGCCGCGGCCGCTTCGTTAGGCGCCTGCGCTCCAGCCGTGTGCGTGACGGCCAGCGCCAACGCAATCGCGCCGGCGATGCCGGCGATGCCGACCAGGTGTGTGCGCATGTATCCTCATGAGCTGAAGGTCTTGCCCGACCGCGCCCCCGGCTACGGCGGCGCGACCTGCCAATCGGGCCTACACGAAAAATAGTCGCCACGGCGGCCGGTGGTTCCCCTTCCTGGCGGCCTCGGCCACAGTATGTGAGAGGGGTTTCCGCGAGCGTTCGCGCGTTTATGCTTGAAATTGACCGCCTGCCGCCGCGTTCGCCCGGCGGCACCTGCCTTCCGGAGATTCCCATGTGCCGAAACATCAAGACGCTCGCCAATTTCGCGCCTCCAGCGACCGATGATGAGATCCGCGCTTCGGCGCTACAGTTCGTGCGCAAGTTGAGCGGCAGCACGCACCCATCGCGTGCGAACGAGGATGTGTTCAATCGAACCGTCGACGAAGTGACCGCCTCGGCGCGCCGCCTCATCGATTCGCTCGAGGTGCGGACGCCGCCGAGGAATCGTGCGGAGGAAGCGCGTAAGGCGAAGGAACGGTCGCGGCGGCGGTTCGCGTCGTGACGTGGCACCGCGTCGGCGGAACATCAAGCCGGCTGCCGTGATTGATTGGTCTCGCACGAACATTTTTTCCGTCGCGGAGCTCTTGCATGCGCATCGTGTGGTTCTGTGTCGCCGCAATGTTCGCGGCGTCGCCGTCGATGGCCCAGACCATCATCCCGGGAAGTCCGCTGCTGCGACCCGATCGGATCCATCCCTACACGGACACGATCAGCCTCGTCATCATTCCGAAGGACAGCGCCCAACGGATCGCCGGCACGGTGGTGCGGCGAGTCCGGCCGGCGCGGGACGGCGGCGTTGCTGTGTTTCGCGAGACGCAGGAGTACACCTACGCGACGGGTGAGACCGAGGTAGACACGCTCGATGTGTCGGCGGCAACGCTCGAGCCGATGCGGGTGGTGCAGATCGACAACGCGACCAGCGGGCACGATCTCCGCTTTCACGACGGACGGCTGACGGGCGCAGTATGGTCGGCTGATTCCGGCCGTGCGCCGGTCGATATTCCGTTAGGCGCGGCCTTCTTTCACGGGCTGATGACGGAGTCGTTTCTCGCAGCCTTCCCGTTGGCGCCGGATAGCACGCTGCGACTTCCGGTTTCGAACACGCCCGACGTCGAGGTGCGCATGGCTGCGTTTCGCGTGACGAGGACGGAGACACTGCGCACGGCTGCGGGAGCCGTGGAATGTCTGGTGGTGCAGGAATCGCCGACGACGGTGGCGTGGGTCTCGAAGGCGGACGGGCGTCTCGTGCGGTTGCACTGGACGCTGCCCAACGGGACGGAGATCTGGAAGCTGCCGACGCGCGACATCCCATTCCTCGGCATACAGGATCTGACGACGGCGATGCAGGGCGCCGTCGTCGGCGCCGACGCGCGCTAGCGCTCGCCGGCAGCGTTTGGCGCTGTTCTTTGGGCCGCTCCGACCGTCGACAACGACTCCGTTCGTTATGCTGCGTACGCCTGCAGCGTAAGTCGGGAACCAAGGACTGTTCGGGTGACCGAAATCATTGTTAGGGAATCAGTTGTGCCACGGTGTGTAGCGCAGGCGGTTGTTTTATGCAGCGTAGACTTGCAGTGCTCGGCTCCTCTCAGCAGTCTAACGACGGCGCATAAACGACCTGTGTTTCTGGTCCCGCAGCTCAATTAGGCGTTAGGGAGCTACAACGTTCACGACCATGCCGGCATACTCCGAGAAGTTTCCGGTTGGCACCGCTGTACAGATTGCCGACTCATCGGTCCTCAGGCGGTTCCGCTCGACTTGGCACCTGCACAATCCCCTTGTGGCGGAGCAACTAGCCTGGGCGGGAAGGCAAGCGGTTGTCGCCGAGGTGGGTTTCTACCATGGTGGCGACCCGCTTTATGTGCTCCAAGGCACGCCAGGCGTGTGGCACGAAGAGTGTTTGACGTCCATCACAGACCGAGCTCCCTAACGAATCGCTGCAGCCGACGGGCGATGCGCGGAAGGCGCCTTCGGCGCCAATTATTGGCTCGCCCGCAGCTGAGCTTTGGCGTTAGGCGGCGACGCACATTATCTCACACGTATGTTCTTCATGCTTCGTAGCTCGGCCGAAATGATGGCGCTCGCGTTCCTAGCGCCGACGTTCTGGGTCGGCATCGCCGGTCTCGGCATCGGTACCTATGCGGCGCGTCGTCGAGCCAGGGGCCTCGTGTCTGCGCGTGCTGCGGGGCCGGCGCTTCGCTCGACGGCTGAAGTAGCGTGGCTCGTGGCGGTGCCGGTTCTGATGCTCGCCTGGGGGCTATACTTCTGGCCCGATCACGGTCGCGGACGGCACGAGGCGTTCGCGCTCCGTGCGCTTGATGTGATGGCGCTCGCGCAACTCGCTGGGTGTCTGTGGTTGATATGGGGCCGGGGTGGGCGCGCGCGGCCGGTCGCTGGAGCAGCGCTCGCGATGTGGTGGGCGGTCGGCGCCTACTTGACTGCGGGCATGGCGGTCACGAACACCTGGCTATAGGTACAACTCCCGGGCCTCCGCCTAACGCGACTATATGAAGATGAAAGTCATCGTGGTTGAGCACAGCTTTACCGCATCTCTGGCGGGAGGCTCCGATGACTTTCGTTGGGCTCGATCTCCATAAGGAAAGCTCTGCACAGGGTGCACGATGAGCGCATCGACACCACGTGGCCCACATGTCCGCGGCATCAGCGGCATCCGTTGTGGTGCCACGAGGGCGCGTGGGTCTGCGAACAGGATGACGTTGTCATCGCGCAGCTCGGGCAACTGGCCGGCTAAAATGGCGCTGAAGCCGACGAGCGTTCGCTATTGACTTCCGTTCCTGCAGGCCGGCAACGTAGGAAACCCTCGCAGCTTTCTCGTGCGTTAGGTGGCTCTCTCAGGCAACGGAATGAAGGCATCTGTGTTTATCGGCACCAGCCTCGATGGCTTCATCGCGCGCCTGAACGGAGAGTATGATTTTCTCCCGACCGGCGGTGGCGAGCCGCATGGATATACTGAGTTCTTGGCCAGCGTCGATGGGCTGGTTATCGGCCGGAACACCTTCGACACCGTCATGGCATTTCCGCAGTGGCCGTATGACAAGCCGGTCTTCGTACTCAGTACACGCGCGCTTCAGCGCGCGCCGCAGGGGGCCTTGGTCGAGCGCCTGTCAGCGCACCCATCTGAAGTGGTTGCCACGCTGAGCGCTCGCGGCTTGCAGCACATCTACGTCGATGGTGGAATCACCATCCAACGATTTCTCGAGGCAGGGCTCATCGACCGACTGATTATTACGCGGGTACCGGTGCTGATTGGCACGGGGATTCCCCTCTTTGGCGCATTGTCGCGCGATGTCGTCGTCGAGCACGTCGCGACGCGCCAGTATCCCAGCGGGCTGGTCCAGAGTGAATATCTCGTGGGCAAATATTGAACTCGCACGCAGTTTAGCTTTAAGGTTGGCGGTCGATGGCGCGATCACGAGCGGTGGGCGTTGACGGTCGAGGACTGGAGACGGCACCGGGGCGGCAACAAGACTGCCGGCTAACGGACGCCGAAGCTGACAAAGGATTGCTATTGAGTGTGCGCACCGTCGCGCCCCTCTTATGTGAATCTCTGCAGGTTGGCTCCGGCGTTAGGCGGATGCGCGAGGCTTCCATGTGGTCATGGTCGAAGAAAGCTCCTGACGTGTCTGCTGATGTGCGGGAAACCTTTTTCGGTGACATGCCTCTTTCCACGTGGGCTGCCGGCAAGGATGCGGAACCGTGGACGGCGTTCGCGGCAGCGGAGAGCGCTCTTCAACGCGGCGACCAGAGTGAGTCGGCGCGAGTTCTCCAATCGATCATCCAACGGACCGGTCTCGAATCACGCCACTATCTTCAGGCGTGGAACGTCCTTCGGCAGGTCGGCCACGCCGTACCTTCCGAGGACGCCAAGCACGTCTACGGAGTTGTCGTCGACGTGCCGATGAAGAGCGGCTTCGACACTCTGGCTGCATACGAAGATAGGAGCGCCCGGTACGTGAACTTCAGTGGCGCTGCCATCATCTGGGACGCGCCAGATTCTCGGATGGACGATCAGATACGAACGCTGCTGTCCGCTGGCCAGAGCCTGGCGATGCTGATCGGACCGTGGGAGGAGAGACGACCGCCGCTGACGCCTCGCCAGGCCCGGATCAGTCTCCTCACTCCGAGCGGTCTCCATTTTGGCCAAGGGCCGTTCGAAGCGTTGGCGCGAGATCCCAAGGCTGCACCCGTGATCGCTGCTGCGACGAGCATGATGCAGTCCCTCATCAAGCTGGCGGATGCGCGGCATGGAACCGCCTAACCTGGCGTTGAACCGGCGGCGCTCCGCGCCGCAGGCGAACGCACCTATCGTTAGGCGACAAGGTGACTCGAGGGCGTCGGCATGAGCGAGACGCTATCACGCGACGAAGCCGCCATCTGGCAACGGCGTTTGGCAAGCCAAGCGAACAACCGGGTTGGACGCTGTCCGAGTCGCTGTCGCGCACACCTGATGAAGACGAAGAGATGTTGCAGGCTGCTCACGCAGCCATGTACTTCTGGAAGATCGTTGGCAACGCCAAGAATCGAGCGCACGCCGCGCAGCTCGTTGCGCATGTCTACGCGCTACTTGGCCTCGGGTCTCCCGCCACACGCTTTCAGGCGAAGTCTCAGCCCGTGTTCTTTGGCGAAGGGGCGGAGCCGTGGGAGCTCGCGATGGCGCACGCGGTGGCGGCCAATGTTGCGGCCGCAACCAAGGACGCGCAGGCACACAAGGAGCACTACGGGAAGGCCATATCTCTGCTCCAAGCCCTACCTGATGCAGAGCGAAAGATCCTGGGCGCAACCCTGCGAGTGGTGCCAGCGCCGACGGACGATTCGAGTGCGGCTTGACCCGTCGCTGCAGCCGGCGGTTGAGTTTAACGTTAGGCGCCAACTTTTCGGAGTGCTATGCCCACCCCGTTGCCGTCCCCCGACAGCCCACGACAGCAGCCGACGCAGCGTAACACTGATCGTTAGGCGGCCCTGCCGCCTCACTCAAAGGCCATGGATCGCCATCAAGCACTGTTGCGCCATTCCCTAACGACGGAGATGTCCGATGCCGCGTTCGCGTCGTCCAGATGAGCGCGACGGCGTTAGTGCCCTGGGTGTTGTGATCATCTGCTGGGCGTGCGCCTCCACGCCGTCTCGTACCGACTCGATCCGAGCGCCGCGCGACGGCAAGCTCGTACATCGACATTCCCCTCCAAAAAAATATGAACCGCCTGGACCCGGCCTCCGTTTCGGATTGAGTCGCGTGACATCGTGCGTTAGTCGCGACGTCTTCGCGATTCGGGCCGGTAACTAGTGGACCGCGTCGGAGGTTGGGATAGCAGTCAGGGAATGGGGAAGCGCTCGCTGGCGCTCGCTTGGGGGAAGCGCTGCGCTGGGGGAAGCGGCGGCGACGCCGCCTGAGGGGTGGAAGGACATCAGTTGTCCCTGGAGT
>JAICLH010000138.1 GCA_025927495.1 Gemmatimonadaceae bacterium | reverse complement strand
GTCGAGGCTCGACGACGATCCCGTTAGGCGAATCGGTCCCGACACGGTGTAGAACCACCCCGACGCGTCGCGCCCGTCGATCGACGCGCTCACGGCCTTCACCGACAACTGGCTCCGGCGCGGCACCCGGAGCACGAGCGTCGAAGGCCGCACCGGCGTGCCGTCCGCGTGATCCATGATGCCCACTTTCACCCCGCGCACGTCGCCGACCAGATAAAAGCGCTCGCCCGGCGCGACGGTCCCGCGTGCCTCGATCGAGTCCCGATCCCACGCGACGATCGAGATCGTGCCCGTCGGAAAGAACACCTTGACCGACCCGTCCGATGCCAGATTCCGCGCGCGCAAGAGCGGCGCCGCCGGGGCGCGCGCGCCCGCGGCGCCGCACACGACCGCGAACGCGAGCAGCATGGCCCACGGCCGATACCGGCTCACGACACCAATGTCACGATGCATTGTGCAACCGCTTGAGCAGGTCCTGCTGTTGTCGGTACGACTCCGCCAGCATCTGGCGGAGCGCGGGATTATTCGGATCGCGCGCGATCGCATCCTTGAGATCGGCGATGGCCTGGTCGATCGCGCGCAGGTCGCTGTCCGCGACCGCCGCCGTCGATGGCGGCAGCATCGCTTTCTCCAATTCGATCTCATCGAGCATCCGTTGGATCTCCGCCTGGCTGGCGCCGGCCGAGTCGCCGGCCGGCGAGAGCGCACCACCGTTAGGCACGAAGCTCCCGGCCCGCGGCGCCGAGCCCGGCGGTTCGTGCGGCCGCACGCGGAGGAGCACGGTCAGACACGCGACGGCGGCGACCGCGCCGGCGCCGATCCAGACCGTGCGCCACCGGCGCCGCGCCCGCGGCGCCGGTGACGGCAGCGTGCGCACTTTGCCGCGCTCGATCCGCTGCCGGATCGCCGGCCACATCGCCTCGACCTCTGCGTTAGGCATCGGCTCGGCTCGCATTCGGTGGATGAGCCGGCGCAGGCGCTCCACGTCCGCGGCGCACTCGGTGCATACCGCCAGGTGCGCCCCCACCGCGCCGGTCTCGTCCGCGGCCACCGTGCCGTCGGCCACACATTGGCGCTCCGCCTCCGTGAGATGGATCATGCGTCGAGCATCCTCGAGAGATGGCGGCGGGCGCGCCACAGCTGCGCCCGCGAGGTACCGGGCGCGATGCCGGTCATCGCCGCGATCTCCTCGTGCGAGTAGCCTTCGATGTCGTGCAACACCAGCACCATTCGTGATCCGTTAGGCAGCCGGTCCAGCGCCGCCGCCAGGTCGATCTCCGCGTCGAGCCGCCGGTCCAGGGTCCCGCCGGCCGCCGGCAGATCGCCGGGATCGTCCGCGAACCGCAGCGCGTCCCGGCGCGTCGCGCGCAGCCGCTCCAGGATCAGGTTCACGCCCAACCGGTGCAGCCACGTGCGCAGCGCGCTCTCGCCCCGGAACGACGCCAGCTTTTCCCACGCGCGAACGAATACGTCCTGCACCATCTCGCGCGCGTCCTCGTCGTTGCCTAACATTCGACGACACAAGGCGTGGATCGCCGGCGCGTGGACGCGGTACACCATCCCGAACGCGTCCACATCACCCGCCTGCGCTCGGCGTACGGCGTCTTCCACCGCCGAGTCCGTGGTGTTCGCCGCCAGGCGCGGCGGGGCAAGCGAGTCACCCGTCATCTCGTCGGCAGGCGCGCGGCCCGGACGACGCAGCCGTGCGATGTCACCGCTACGGCGCCGGGCAACTGAGTGTGCGCCATCATGCCATGGAATCGTCGCTGGACGCAAATCGCCGTCCGATCACGGCTGCCGCGACGCGATCACGGCCAGCGTCGAGTCGATGTCGCGCGCCGCGACTTCGCGCGGAAACCGATCGCCCGATCCCGCGTTCATCGGAATGTTCACCGATGCCACCTCGCCCAACCGGTCCAGCGACACGAGCGCGGTGGTGGACTTCGCGAGCGTGATCTCGAGCACCCACGCGCCCTGAGCCGGCCACTGGCGCCGCACGGCGAAGACGCCGGGCTGCGACGTCGGATCGAAGCGTAGCGCTACCGACTGCCGTTGGCCGTTCACCATGCCCTCGGCCGAGCCGTCGAGATCCCGCGTTGTCGGCACACTCTCGCGCATCGCGGCGTGCACCAGCATGAGCGCGTCGTGGTTGGCCCGATCGTACGGATTCACCGGATACTCGACGGACAGCCACGGCGGCCACTTGAATACGGCGTTGGCGAACGACGCAGCTCGCGATGACACCGGCGTGAGCGCCAACGCCGCGGCCAGGGACACGAGCGCAACTGCGACTCCATGTGGTCGGCGGGGCATATGACCTCCAATCGATTCGAGTGCGGGCCGGCGCACCGTGAAGTCGACGCCGGACCTTGTATCGATTGGATGAGTGCTACCCGCGAAATGCTTACGCGACGCGTCGTCAGCCCACGCGTGCCCGCGCCCCGTGACGCCGGTCGCTTGCAGCGACGACAGCATCGACGAACGCGCCGATCACCGGGTGCGATCGTCCGACGAGCGCCGCCCGTTCGGGCTGGAACAGGGTGGCGATGAAGAACGGATGATCGATGAGCTCGACGCCGCGCGCTGCGCCGTCATCATCCCGCGCCGTGATGCGCATGGTCGCGTGCGCGAATCGCTCGGCGTGTCTCGGGTCGAGGCCGTAGTTGCAATGGTATGCCTCGGTGGCCACGTCGCATCCATAGATTGCGCGCAGCCGCGAGCCGTGGGCGAGATGAACGCGGCCCTCGACCTCGACGAGGCTGCACGACAACGCGGTGATCAAGGGACGCGGCGCCAGCGGATTGCTCTCGGCGTGCTCCGCGTCCGTTAGGCCGAGGATCGATCGCGCGTACTCGATGAGCGCGTGCTGGAATCCGGCACAGGTGCCGAGGAACGGCACGCCCGACCGGCGCGCGAAGCCGATGGCCGCGAGCGCGGCGTCCATGTTGGCGTACGGGCTGCCCGGCACGCACCACACGCCATCGGCGTCCGCGAGCCGTGCCGCCATCTCCGGGCCTAACGAGGCCGTGTGCAGCCACTGGGCGTCCACCGCGCGCTCGGCGTCGTGGGCGGCGCGGGCGAGCGCCAGAGGAATCGCGCGATGCGCGACGACGGCGTCGGTCCGGTCGCCGATGAGGACGATGCGAACGGGCGTAGGCGACATGGAAGCTCCGGTGGATAGGTCGGCGGTGTCGGATTCGACGCGCGCTGGGACGCGTCCGCTTCTATTTGGGCAGGGGCGCGGCCCGGCGCCAGATCCAGCTGACCCGACGGCGTCGTGCATACCTTGACATCCGACAACATAGGTCGTATATGTTGTCGAACGACAAGGTATCAGACACCGGACCGGAGGACGCATGGCCGACCGCGCCGACCTGCTGCAGGGCACCCTCGACCTGCTCATTCTCAAGACCCTGGTCCTCGGCCCGCTGCACGGTTGGGCCATCTCCAAGCGCTTGCGCCAACTCTCCGACGACGTGCTCGAGGTCGGGCAGGGCAGTCTCTACCCGGCGCTTTATCGTCTCGAGGATCGCGGTTGGATTCGGGCCGAGTGGGGGACGAGCCCCGAAGCCGGCGGACGCCGCGCCAAGTTTTATAATCTCACCGCCGACGGGCGCAAACAGTTCGCCGCCGAGCGCTCGCAGTGGCGCCTGTTCTCGACGGCGGTCGAGCGCGTACTCAAGGCGACCTGAGGATTCCTGCATGCATCCCGCCATCCGCCGCATGCTGCGTCGCCTCCGGGCGCTGACGCACCGTGACACGCTCGAGCAGGAGCTCGATGACGAAGTCCGGCTGCACGTGTCACTCGAAGCCGCGGAGCTCGCGCGCCTGCACAACCTGTCGCCGGACGACGCGCGCCGCCGAGCGCTCCTCGCCTTCGGCGGCATCGAGCGCTACAAGGAGGCGCACCGCGATGCACGTGGCGTCCGCTGGCTCGACGACCTTCAGCAGGATGTTCGCTACGCCGCGCGTGCGCTCGGCCGCAGCCCAACGTTCACGATATCCGCGATCGCCATCCTTGCGTTAGGCATCGGCGCCTGCACGGCGGTGTTCAGCGTCATCGACGCCGTCGTCCTTTCGCACCTGCCGTACCCGCACGACGACCGCCTGATCCAGATCTTCGAGCGCAATTCGCCCACCAATCAGTGGCCACTCTCGGTGGCGGACTTCCAGGCCATCGAGTCGTGGCAACAGACCTTCACCGACGTCGGGTTGCTACGCCAGGCCGACGTGCCCGTCGCGACGGGCGGTGAGCCCCAGCGCCTGTCGGTGGGGTACGCCACGTCCGGTTTCTTCCGCGCGTTAGGCGTCACGCCGGTTGTCGGGCGCGGACTCGGCGCGGCCGATGACCCGCCCGGTGCGCCGCCCGTGGCCGTCGTGACGCATCGCTTCGCCGCCGATCATTTGGGCGGCGCCAACGCAGCAGTGGGCCGGTCCGTCGATGTGGATGGCGTCGCGTATACCGTGGTCGGCGTGCTCGATCCGAGCGTGACCAGGCTTGCCGGCCGCCGAGGCGATGTGTGGCCGGACGCGCGCCTCAAGCCACCGCAGCGCCGCGGACCGTTCGGCCTGGTCGTCATCGCGCGGATGAAAGACGGCGTCACGATGGATGATGCGGCTCGGGATCTCGCGCGCGTGAGCCGCCGCGAGTTCGTGGTGTGGCAGGCGAGCTTCCAGGATCGCGACGCCACGCTGGTGCCCTGGTCGCTGCGCCGCGTCATGCTCGGTGATGCGCCCAAGACACTCATTCTCTTCGGCGCGGCCGTGGTTCTGGTGATGCTCATCGCCGTCGCGAACGTGGCCGGTCTGATGCTGGTCCGCGCCGCCGGACGCTGGCGCGAAGTCTCGCTGCGCGCGGTGCTCGGCGCGACGCGAGGCCGCATCGCGCGGCTGCTCGTCACCGAGAGCCTCATGGTTTCTCTCGCCGGCGCGGCGGCCGGCATTGCGTTAGGCATCCTCGGCGTGCGAGTGCTGCAGGTGGTGGGCCCGCAGGTCTCGCGCCTCGGAGACGCGCACATGCACGTGCGCGCGATTCTGTTTGCCGTCGGGTTGGCGTTGGTCGCCGGCATCGTCATCGGCGCGTACCCCGTTCTCCATCTGGCGCGGGCCGGCGCGGCCGGTGGCGTGCTCGGCGGCGAGCGCTCGGTGGGCGGCACGAGGCGTACGCACGCCGTGCGCGCCGCCTTCGTGGTCGCCGAGTTCGCGTTGGCGTTGCCGTTGCTCGCGGCGGCAGCATTGCTGCTCAACAGTTTCGTGCGTTTGCAGCGCGTGAACCCCGGGTTCGATCCCGCCCACGTGTTCACGATGAGCGTGTCGTTGCCCTCCGGGCGCTACGCCGACGACACCGCGATTGCGACGTATTGGACGCGGGCGCTGAACAACGTCCGCACGGTGGCAGGCGTCGTGGCGGCGGGTTTGGCCGATCAACTGCCGCTCTCCGGCGGCAATCTCGACGCGAACAACTTCGACCTCGTCGATCGGCCTGTTCCGACGGGCACTGCCCAACCGGTGACTCCGTGGACCGTCGTGACCTCCGGCTATTTCAGCGCGCTTGGCGTGCGGCTGCTGGATGGACGCATGTTCACGCCCACCGACACGGGCGGTCCGAACCCGGTACTCATCGTTAGTCGATCGTGGGCGCACAAGTATTTTCCGGACGGTACGGCGATTGGCCGCAAGCTGGTGTCGGGCGGGTGCACCTCGTGTCCACCGTCCACTGTGATCGGCGTGGTTTCCGACGTGACGTACACGAATCTCGGCGATGTTCCCGAGGGCGCATACGAGCCGATGACGCAAGGGTGGGGACGCACGCTCGCCCTCGTGGTGCGCACGAAAGGAGACCCGGCCGCGGCGATTCCCGGCGTCAGCGCGGCGCTGCGGTCTGTCGAGCCGTCGGTGACGCTTGCCGACGCGTCGCCAATGGCCGAGCGTTTTTCGGCGTCCATTGCCGACCCGCGGCATGTCGCGTCGTTAGTCGCCGGCTTCGCGTTGGTGGCCGCGCTGCTCGCCGCCATCGGGGTTTTCGGTACGTTGTCGTACACGGTCAGCATGCGGCGCCGCGAGATCGGGGTCCGGCTCGCGTTGGGCGCGAAGCGTCAGGCGGTGACCGGCATGATCGTGCGGCGTGGGATGGCGCATGCGGCGTTGGGCGCGGCCCTGGGGCTGGTGGCGGCGTTGGTCGCGACGCGGTGGCTCACGTCCAAACTGTTCGAGGTGAGTCCGGCCGACCCGTTGACGTTAGGCGCAGTGATCGTGGGGCTGCTCGTCGTGGCGCTCGCGGCCAGTTGGGCACCGGCGCGACGCGCGGCCGCCATCGACCCGGCCGAAGCCATCCGCGCCGAATTGACCGGTTAGGCGATGGCCGGATCGCGCTCCAGCACCATCGCCACGTGCAAGTGGCGCCCGAACACCCAGGACGCCGGCGGGGCGTATATGTCCCGCAAGCGCTCCCAGTGCGTCACCTGCGCGCCGGCGCGTTCCGCCATCTCCCACCATTGCCGCTCGGTCCAGTAGCGCGGCGGGTGCGCGGAGCTCGCACCCAGATCCAGCGCGCGCAGCAGCAAGCGATCGCCGCGGCTCTTGACCAGGCGATCCGTCAGGATCACGCCGTGGCGTCCGACCCGGAGCGCCTCTCTGAGGAGCGTGACGGGATCGCCCGGGCGGCGCAGCACATCCGCCAAGAGCACGTAGGCGGCCGCGCCGTCGGGGAAGGGTAGTCGCTGGTCGGCGCAGGCCACCACCGGGACCGACGCGCGCGCCGGCGGAGCCGCGTCGGCGCCTAACGCCACGCGCGCGGCGCGGGCCGACACGAGGGCCGCCACGCGGCCGTCGCCGCAACCGACCATGACGAATGGCCGCGCCGTTGTCCCATCGCCCCGCATGTGATCGCGCAGCCGCATGATGCGAGATACCGACGCGACGATGGCTCGCGCGCGGCGGTCGGTTTCCACACGCGGGCGTCGAGTCGTCATGGTCCGATGGCTCCGTTTCGTGTCGACCCCATGTTGGTCGATACGGCGAGCACGGCCGTGCTGTTTCGGCTGCCCCGCCTGGACAGGGCGCGCCCAATTTCCGTAGCATCGACCCTCCCGTCGTCCGACGTCCTCCCTCCCTTCGACAACTCATGGCCGCAATCGGTTTACGCGCCCGACCCGGGACGGGCCTCGTCGACTCTACCATGATGGTGCTCAGGCGGCGGAATTGGGAACGAGTTGACCGCGTCTGAATTTCAGAGCGAATCTCTTGGGGACGGGGGAAGCGCTCGCGGCAGATCCAGGGTAAACGCAGATCCCGCGTTCGGCGTGCTCTCGACGGTCAGGTCGCCGCCCATCGCGCGCGCCAGATCGCGGCTGATGGCGAGTCCCAACCCCGCGCCTTCGACCGGCCGCGCGAAGCCGCGCCCGACCTGCACGAACGGCTCGAAGATGTCCGCCAGGCGGTCCGGGGGGATGCCTTGCCCGGTGTCGCGCAACGTTAGGCGAGCGCGGTTGCCGGTTGCCGCGCACGACCACGTCAGGCGACCGCCGGGCGCCGTGTATTTCACCGCGTTGGACATGAGGTTGACCAGGATCTGCTCCACCTTCTCCCGATCGGCGCGCGCCACCACGGTGTCCGAGCACCCGATACGCTCCTCGATCAACCGATGCGCCGATACCTGTGGCGCCATCGTCTCCGCCACCTCCCGCACCACCTCCGACAACACGACATCGTCCACGGTGAATGCCAGATGGCCGGACTCGATGCGACTGAAATTCAACAGGTCGTTGATCATGCCGAGCAGCTGCAGCTGACTCGCGCGTATGCGGTCGACGTCCGCTCGCTGCTCGGCCGTGAGCGGGCCGCGCAGGCCCATCACCAGCAACGACGCGTAGCCGCCGATCGCGTTGAGCGGCGTGAGGAGCTCGTGCGACATCGTCGCGAGAAAATCGGCCTTGGCGCGGCTCGCGGAATCTGCTTCCAGGCGCCGGCGTTCGAGCTCTGTTGCCTGCGCGCTGATCTGATGGACGAGATCGGCGAGCTCGCGTGCGCGCTCCTCCGCCTCGAGTCGCGCGGCGTCGCGAGCGGCCAGCTGCAGCGCGTGCTCGTACTGCTGCCGCTCCACTTCCCGTTGGGCAGTCAGATCCTGGACAACGATGCCGAATCCCTCGAGCACATCCTTCGAGTTTCGGAGCGCGGTAACCACGATCCTGGCCCAGAAATGGGAGTGGTCTTTCCGCATGCGCCAGCCGTCACCCTCGAACCGCCCAGCGGACATGGCCTGCTCGAACTCGCGCGCCGGCGCGTTGCTCGCGAGGTCCTGTGGGGTGTACAAGCGCTCGATCGAACCGCCGATCATTTCGTCTGCCGAAAAACCGGTCGCGTGCTCGGCGCCGGCGTTCCAGCTCAGAATCGTCGCGCGCGGATCGACGGCATAGATGGCGAGATCGGTGATGTGTTCGACCAGCATGCACAGCAGCTCGACCGCGCGCCGCCCATCGGAGTGCCGCGTTCCGGTCTTCCCCGTGTGCCTCCCGCTGTTACGCGCCGTCTTCTTGGATACACGACCCACGAGTCCTCTGCCGATAACCGGTTCATCACGCGATGTTCTATAGAACAGAATCGGACGCAGTTACCCGCACTATGGCACGCGGACGCCGATCTCATCGGGGAGCGAGAATCGCGCCAGCCAGCGCGGTTTCCCGTAGCGGTCGACACGCGCGCGGCAGCGCACGTTACCGTGTGCGCGCGTAAATGAGGTCGATCAGTTCGTCGTACATCGCGTTGGCTTCGCTGTTACCGGCGCGGATCGCTTCCGTGGCGCAGTGCTTGAGATGATTGCGCATGAGCTCCTTGCCCACCGCGCGCAGCGCCTCTTGTACCGACGAGATCTGCGTCATGATGTCGGCGCAGTAGCGGTCCTGCTCCACCATTCGCTGCAACCCGCGCACTTGCCCCTCGATGCGCCGCAGGCGGGTCAGGTTGCGCGCCTTGAGATCGGGTTCGACGTGTCGCGCGGTCTTCGGCATGAGGACGCTCTCGAATGAAGTCGGGTGGAACGGTGGCGTGCGCTACGCGAGGCGGGCACGTCTCAAGCGTAAGCTGTTTGTCACGACGCTCACCGAGCTGAACGCCATCGCCGCGCTCGCGATCACGGGACTCAGCAAGACGCCGAACGCGGGATAGAGCACGCCGGCGGCGATCGGGATCCCGATCACGTTGTAGGCGAATGCCCAACCGAGATTCTCGCGCATGGTTCGCATCGTGCGCCGCGAGAGCGCGATCGCCGTGACCACTGCTTCGACGCCACCGCGCATGAGCGTGATGTCGCTCGCTTCGGCGGCGACATCGGTCCCGGCGCCCCAGCCGATGGCGATGCCGACGTCGGCGCGCGCGAGCGCCGGCGCGTCGTTGACGCCGTCGCCCACCATGGCGACGACGTGTCCCTGTTCGCGCGCGATGCGCTCGATCTCCGTGACCTTGCCTTCGGGCAACAGTCCCGCGACCACGCGATCGATGCCCGCGGCGCGCGCCACGGCGTTCGCCGTACGCGCGGTGTCGCCGGTGAGCATCACGACGTCGAGGCCCATCGCCCGCAGGCGCGCGATGGCGGCCCGCGACGTCGGCCGCACCGGGTCCGCCACGGCGATCATGCCGGCCAGGGCGCCGTCCACCGCCACGTACGCGAGGCTTTTCGCCTCGTCCGTTAGGCGGGCAGCCTCATCGGCGAGCGGCGACACCTCGACGCCCAACGCAGCCATGAGCGCCGCGTTTCCGACCGCGACACGCTCCCCGGCGACCGTTCCCTGCGCGCCGCGCCCTGCCGTCGAGCGAAAGCCCGTCACATCGGGAAGCGGGCCGGCCGCCGCGCGGGACACGATGGCGG
The DNA here is from genome assembly GCA_025927495.1 of Gemmatimonadaceae bacterium. Classification (GTDB taxonomy): domain Bacteria; phylum Gemmatimonadota; class Gemmatimonadetes; order Gemmatimonadales; family Gemmatimonadaceae; genus JADGGM01. Next base: position 396 of record JAICLH010000138.1, on the reverse strand, counting down.
CAGCCAACGGATGCTCGCTCGCGCGCTCGACCGACGCCGCCAACCCGACGAGCTCCGCGGATGTCCAACGACCACCCGGCAGCGGGACCACATCCGTGACGACGGGCTTGCCCTCGGTGACGGTGCCGGTCTTGTCGAGCACGACCGTGCGGACCTCGCCCGCGCGCTGCAGCGCGGCGCCGCCTTTGATGAGCATGCCTAACTGCGCCGCCCGGCCCGTCGCGACCATCACCGCCGTCGGCACGGCGAGGCCCATCGCGCACGGGCACGCGATCACGAGCACGGCGATGGCCGCGGTGAACGCCCGCACGGATGCGGTGACGCCGCCGCCGGCAGACGCGTCGAGCGCCACGAACCACACCACGAACGTCGCGATCGCGATCTGGATCACCACGG